>NZ_JAFKRJ010000007.1:0-151487 GCF_019038515.1 Synechococcus sp. CCAP 1479/10
CCCCCCCCCCCCCCCCCCCCCCCCCCCCCCCCCCCCCCCCCCCCCCCCCCCCCCCCCCCCCCCCCCCCCCCCCCCCCCCCCCCCCGCGCTCAGTCCTTCTCCAGGACGGCCCGGGCCGCATCCAGCTGGGCGCGGGCTTCCGGGCTCACCTCGGGATAACGCAGGTGCAGGGAATCGAGGGTTTCGATGATGGCGGCCGCCACGGCGATGCGGGTGAACCACTTGTTGTCGGCGGGCACCACATACCAGGGGGCGTGACGGCTGGCGGTGTGCCGGATGGTTTCGTTGTAGGCGTCCATGTAGTCATCCCAGAAGGCCCGTTCCTTGATGTCGTTGGCGGAGAACTTCCAGTTCTTCTCGGGGCGGTCGAGGCGCGCGAGGAAGCGCTTGCGCTGCTCCTTCCTGGAGACGTTCAGGAAGAACTTCCGGACGATGATGCCATTGTTGTTCAGGTAGGTCTCGTAGTTTCTGATGTCCTGAAAACGCTCGTCCCAGATGCTCCTGGTGATGCGCTCCGCCGGAAGCGTCTGTCGGGCCAGCATCTCCGGATGCACCCGGACCACCAGCGTTTCTTCGTAATAGCTGCGGTTGAAGATGCCGATCCGGCCCCGTTCAGGCAGGGCATTGTTGGATCGCCACAGGAAATCATGGTCCAGATCCACCGATGAAGGCGCCTTGAAGGAGGTCACCTGGCATCCCTGGGGATTGACCCCGCTCATCACATGCTTGATGGTGCCGTCCTTGCCCGCCGCATCCATCGCCTGGAAGATCAGCAGCAGGGCGTAGCGATCCTGGGCATAGAGAAGATCCTGGAAGTGCGCCAGCATCTGTACGCCCATGGAGAGTGCCTCCTGGGCGCGGGGTTTGTCTTCCTGATCCAGATGCAACGTATCGCCGGGATCAAAGTTCTTGAGATGGAAATCCTTCCCATCCTCAATCCGGAAGGGCCTGGCGAATGTTCTGGCGCGCTCGAGGAAGTCCTGTTTCTCCATTCCCTTCTCTCCTTGCCTCGTTTCCAGTGCTAAGTCGTCTGCATGCGGTCCCGGATCCGGTCGCCATCATTCGTAAACCATTCGCGGACCATTCACATCCCATCCGCAAACAGGCAGCGATCTGCCAGGCCCGATCCTTCACCCTAGCCACGGTGTGTGGAGCCGTCAGCCGTGAAGAACAAACCTTATCCCGATGGTTTTTCAGGGTCGCTGATTACACTGAAGGCGGAGAACAGACCGGCGTTCTGACGGCCCTTTCCCTGATACTTCGGTCGACCGCCCATGCCCGCTTCGCTGGTCAGTTATTCGAAGATCCTGGAGATCGTCGGCGATATTCTCCGGGTCGAGGTGCCGGCCGACGCCAGCCACCGCGAAGGGGCGCCCCGGTTCAACGATCTGGCCGTGGTGCAGAACCGCAATGGCACTTCCTCGCTGGCCCAGGTGATCGCCCTGAAGCAGGATTCTGTGTCGCTGCAGGTGTTCCGTGGCACCAAAGGGGTGGCCACCGACTCGGCGGTGCATTTCCTCGGCCATCCGATGCAGGCCACCTACTCCGGCAACATCCTCGGGCGGGTGTTTCGGGGCACCGGTGAGCCGATCGATGGGGGGCCTGGCCTTGAGGAGGATCCCAAGGTCCCGATCGGAGGTCCATCCGTCAACCCGATGTGCCGGATTCTGGCCTCCAAGATGATCCGCACCAACGTGCCGATGATCGACGTATTCAACTGTCTGGTGGAGAGCCAGAAGATTCCGATCTTTTCGGTGTCGGGGGAGCCTTTCAACGCCTTTCTGGCCCGCATCGGGATCCAGGCCGACGCCGATGTGGTCGTGTTCGGCGGCCTGGGGCTGATCTTCGACGATTACTACGCCTTCCGGAAGACCTTCGAGGATGCCGGCGTCTTCGCCCGCACGGTGATGTTCGTCAACCTGGCCTCCGATCCGATCGTTGAGCGCCTGCTGATTCCGGACATGGCCCTGGCGGTGGCCGAACGGTTCGCCGTGGAAGAGGGCAAGCGGGTGCTGGTGCTGCTCACCGACATGACCTCCTTCGCCGATGCCCTCAAGGAGATCAGCATCGCCATGGATCAGGTCCCGGCCAACCGGGGCTATCCGGGTGATCTCTATTCCCAGCTGGCCCGCCGTTACGAGAAAGCGGCCGACTATGCCAAGGGCGGATCGGTGACCCTGCTCACGGTCACCACCATGCCAGGGGATGACATCACCCACCCCGTGCCGGACAACACGGGTTACATCACCGAAGGCCAGTTCTATCTGCATGACGGCGTCCTCGATCCTTTCGGCTCCCTGTCCCGCCTCAAGCAGAACGTGATCGGCAAGGTCACCCGCGAGGACCACAACCAGATCATGAACACCTGCATCCGCCTCTACTCGGGGGCACGGGATGCGGAGCAGAAGCAGGCCATGGCGTTCGAGCTGTCCGAGTACGACCAGCGGCTGATCCGATTCGGAGGACTGTTCAAGGCCAGGTTCATGGACATCAACGTGGATATCCCCCTGGAGGAGGCCCTGGACCTGGCCTGGACCACCCTGGCCGAGTGCTTCCAGCCCAGTGAACTGTTGATGAAGCAGGACCTGCTGGACAAGTACTTCCCAGGCAACAGGCCGACGCCCCCTCCCACCGCGTAAGTCCCATGGCCAGGCTCTCGCTCACCAAGGCCTCCCTGACCAAGGAGAAGTCCCTGCTGCGGACCTTTCAGGACGTCCTGCCGTCCCTGGACATGAAGCGCCGCCAGATCGGCGCGGAACGGGAGAAGGCCCGCCGCCTGCTGGCCGAGGCCCTGGCGAAGGCGGCGGCGCTCGAGCCGGACGTGGCAGCCCGGCTGCCGATGGTCGCCAACACGGCGATCGATCTCTCCAATCTGGTGACCATCGCCGCGCTGGAGATCGGCGAAGAGAACCTGATGGGTACCCGGCTGCCGGTCCTCCAGAGCCTTTCGTTCAAGGTCAGCCCCTATGGCCTGCTCACCAAGCCGTTCTGGGTCGACGCGCTGGTGGTTGTTCTCCAGCAGGCCATGGAGCAGACGATTCGCATCCAGGTGGCCCATCGCCGCGTCGAACGTCTTGAGCGGGCCGAGCGGATCGTGACACAACGCTATAACTTGTTTGACAAGGTGCTGATTCCAAGGGCCAAAAGGACGATTCGCAACATCTCAATTTATCTGGCGGATGCGGAACGGGCGGGTGTGGTCAATTCCAAGATTGCCAAACGCAAGAAGGAGCGCCAGACACCATGACGATCGTTGCCCTGGCCAAGGTTTCTGTCTTCGGTCTTGCGGCCCAGAAGCAGGTGGTGCTGGAAGGACTGCAGGCCCTTGGATGTCTGCATCTGATTGATCTGGGACCAACGGCGGCCCCGGCTGAGTTCACCTCGTCCCAACCGGCCGTTGAGGCCCGCGAAGCCCTGCGCTACCTGATGGATGTGCGCCAGCGCCGCTACCCGTTGAAGGTGGATCCCACGTTCCGGCTCGATGCCGTGGTGGCGAAGGCACTGGAGAACCGCTCCCGCAAGCGGGCTGCCGAGGACAGAATTCTTGCCCTGCGCCACCATCTCGCCGAACTGGCCCCGTGGGGGAACTTCCGGCTGCCCGAACTGGCGGACCTCGGCGGCCAGCGGCTGTGGTTCTATCGGGTCCCCCATGGCAAGCTCGCGGCCTTCCAGCAGGCGCTCGATGGGCTGGCACTGCCGTGGCAGCGGGTCCACGCCAGCCCCCGGCACGGTTATGTCGTGCTCATCGCCGAACAGGAGCCCGACCAGAACCTCCTGCCGGTGGGGCGGGCCCATGTGGGTTCCGAGTCTCCCGAGGCGTTGAGGGCCGAACTGGACCAGGCCCATGTCGCTCTCGATGACATCGAAGCGGAGCATGTGGCCCTCAGCCGCTGGATCTTCCTGCTCTCCAGGCACCTGGTCCGGGCCGATGAACAGGTGGCCCTGGGTCAGGCCGGCCAGAAGACCGCTGATCTGGGCCATATCTTTCAGGTGCAGGGCTGGATGCCGCGCCAGGACCTTCCCCGGCTCACCTGCTTCGCCGAGGGGATGGGGCTGGCCACCTGGGCGGAAAGTCCGACCTCAGAGGACTCCCCTCCCACCTTGATGACGAATCCGGATGTGCTGGCGGGCGGCGAAGATCTCGTCACGTTCTACGAAACACCGGGGTATCGCGACTGGGATCCGTCGGTGGTGGTGTTCTTCTCCTTCGCCATCTTCTTCGCCATGATCCTGGCGGATGCGGGCTATGCCCTGGTGCTGGGTGTGCTGCTTGCCGTCTTCTGGAAAGGCATGGGGTCCAGGCCGTCCTCGCGCCGTTTCCGCGTCCTGGCGGCGGTCGGTCTGCTGTTCTCGCTCCTCTACGGGATCCTGGCCGGAAGTTATTTCGGAGCGTCCCCTCCCGCCGGTTCCCTTCTGGCCCATCTTCATGTGTTGAATCTGGACGATTTCGACACGATGATGAAGGTCTCGCTGGTGGTGGGTGCCCTGCACTTGATCCTGGCCAATGGAATCGTGGCGGTCCGTGGTGCTTCCATCGCTGAGCGGGCCAAGCCCATCGGCTGGATCGCGATCATTCTTGCGGGCCTCAGTCTCTACCTGGGGGCGGGCACACCTTTGGGCCGGGATCTGGGCCTGGGCCTCGGCAGCGGCGGGCTGCTCACCATTCTGTTGCTGAGCAGCGAGCTGCCCCTGGATTCCTTCGGTTCTGTGCTGCTGCGATTGTTTGATGGGCTGTCCTCACTGGCGGAACTCTCCAAACTTTTCGGCGACGTGATGAGTTACCTGCGGTTGTTTGCCCTAGGCTTGGCCAGTGCCTCTCTGGCCCTGACGTTCAATCAGCTGGCGGCTGAAGTTTATCGCTCCGATGTGCCCCTTGGGGTCGTCATTGCGCTGCTGATCCTGCTTCTGGGTCATGGCATCAATCTGTTGCTTGCCATCATCAGCGGCTTCGTCCACGGTCTGCGGCTCAACTTCATCGAGTTCTTCAACTGGAGCCTTGACGAGGAAGGCTACCCCTTCGCACCCTTCAGTAAAAAGGAGACGGCCTTATGAACAACGACACATCCATTCTGGTCCTTGGCTGGATCGGTATCTATGCGCCGGTTGCGTTGGCGGCGATCGGTGCCTCCATCGGTTGCACCACGGCAGGGCAGGCGGCGATCGGCGCCATGATGGAGGTCAGCAGCGGCTACGGACGTTTCGTCGGTCTGTCGGCGCTGCCTTCATCGATGTCGATCTACGGCATCGTCGTGATGTTCATCCTCAACCGACCGGTGACTCCGGCCAATTCCGGTGGCCTTTTCGGCATCGGCCTGCTGTCGGGTCTGGCGTTCCTGATGGCGGCGATCTACCAGGGACTGTGCTGCGCTTCCGCCATTTCCGGGTCCAAGGCCAAGCCCGAGATCTTCGGCCTGTCCCTGGCGCCGGCCGCCATCGTGGAGGGCTTCGCCGTCTTTGCCTTCGTCTTCGCCCTGGTGGCGGCCGGGGGCATTCCCAAATAGGGCCTCTGCGGCGCCTCTCTGGCGCTGGCGCCTGGGTTCCTTTCCTTTCTCCGCTCTCCTTTCCCTTCTCCGTTCTTCCTCCCCAGCCGGGCAGTTCCCATGGCCAACCCGAAGAAGCTCCGGCACGACACACCCCTGGCGGTGGCCTCCGGCGTGGAAGACCTGATCACGCGCCTGCGGGACCAGGGCGTCGAGCAGGGCCGCACGGAGGCCGACGCCCTGTTGAAGGAGGCCCAGGCCAAGGCCGCAGCCCTGCTGGCCCAGGCGGAGGAGCAGGCCCGGCAGATCGTCGATCGGGCCAGGACCGAGGCCGCCTCCCTCCAGACCGCGGGGCAGCAGGCCCTGGAACTGGCTTTCCGCGACGCCAACCTGGCCCTCAAGGCCCAGCTCAGTGACCGTTTCACCGGTGAGGTGCGCCAGCTCGTCGGGGAGGAGCAGGAGAAGCAGGAGACCCTGGAGCGGATGATCCTGGAGATCGTCGGCACGCTCCGCCCGGAAGCCGACCAATCCCAGCAGGTGGAGGTGCTGCTGCCTCGGCGGATCGCCGGCCTGGCCGAACTCAGCCAGCATCCCGAGGAGCTGGAGCAGGGCATCCTCAGCCGCTTCGTGCGCCTCACCGCCCGGGGCCTGCTGCGGGAGGGGGTCAGCTTCGGCGTTTCGAAGGGCCCCCAGGCCGGACTGAAGCTGAAGCTGGTCGACCGGGATGTGGTGCTGGATCTGACCGATGCGGCGATCGCCCAGACCCTGCTGGCCCACCTGCAGCCCCGGTTCCGGGCCCTGCTGGAGGGGGTGGTGAAGTGAGCGCCCGATGAAGTACGTCGTCCTGATGGCCAGCCTGCCGCCCCTGGGGTCGCTGTTTGAGGCCGCGACGCCACCGATTTCCAGGCTCAAGCTGGAACACCGCCTGGGACTGCTGGAGGCCCCTGATCGCCACACCCTCGAGCAGATCGCCAATCTGATCGCCTGGTCGTCCCAGCCCCTGGAGCGCAGTGATGCGGCGTTCATCCAGGAGGCCCATGGCTTCCTGACCTCCAACCGCAACCCCACCCTGCGGAGCCTGGTGACGCAGCGCCTGGACATGCGCACGATCGTGGCGGCCCTGCGCCGCCGTCGCCACGGCGAAGCCCAGCCGCCCAGCGGTGAGATCTGGGGGTTCGGTGAATGGGTGGGAATGATCGAGCGCAACTGGAGTGCCCCGACATTCCAAATGGAGGCGATCTTTCCCTGGCTCAGGCAGGCTCACGACCTGTTGGAGAAGGACGACCTGATCGGCTTTGAGAAGTTGCAGTTCTCCGTCGTCTGGGCGATGTTGAATCGCCTTGCCGCGGGCCATGAGTTTGATTTTGAAGCCTTGATCATCTATCTGGCGCGCTGGAGTCTGGTCAGCCGTTGGTCATGCTACAAAGGAGAAGCGGCCGTCGCCCGTTTTCGTGAGCTGGTGGATGCGGGGCTCGGAAATCACAAAGAACTCTTTTCAGGTGCATCTCAATGAACAGCAGCCCTGAGAGCAACATTGAGTCTTTCCCTGACTACAACCCTGCCAGCGTTGTGGCCGTTCAGGATGATCTCGTCACGATCCAGATGGCCGAGGACAAGCCACGGCCCCTGCTCAAGAATGAGGTGATCTATATCTGCCTGCAGAACCGTGGTGGCGAACGCCAGGAAAAGCTGAAGGCTGAGGTGCTGCGGGTGCGGGGCCGCCTGGCCGATGCCCAGGTGTTCGAGAGCACCAAGGGGGTCGGCATCGGCGATCCGGTCGAGCAGACGGGCGAGCAGCTCTCCGTCACCCTTGGCCCCGGTCTGCTGGGCCAGGTCTATGACGGGCTGCAGAATCCGCTGGCCCAGCTCGCCGCCGGCTACGGCACGTTTCTGCCCCGGGGGGCTGAGGTGTCGCCGCTCGACACCGAGAGGAAGTGGACGTTCCAGCCGGCGGCCCGGATCGGGGACACCCTCCACGCCGGGGATGGGATCGGCACCGTCCAGGAAGGCCGGTTCACCCACAAGATCATGGTTCCCTTCGACCAGCAGGGGACCGTCACCCTCGACTGGATCCAACAGGGAAGTTTCACGATCGACACCGCCGTGGCCCGGATCACCGAGGCCTCCGGGGCGACGCGGTCGCTGACGTTGACGCAGCCGTGGCCGGTGCGCCGCCCCCTGCCCCAGGCGCTGCTGGAGGCCCACCGCTGCGAGCGGCTCTACCCCCAGGAGCCGATGATCACCACCCAGCGCATCATCGACACGTTTCTGCCCATCGCCCGGGGCGGCACCGGCTGCATTCCGGGGCCCTTCGGCGCCGGCAAGACCGTGCTCCAGAACCTGATTTCGCGCCACTCCGATGTGGACATCGTGCTGGTGGTGGCCTGCGGGGAGCGGGCCGGGGAGGTGGTGGAAACGATCACCGAATTCCCCAAGCTGTCCGATCCAAAAACCGGCGGTTCGCTGATGGACCGCACCATCATCATCTGCAACACCTCATCGATGCCGGTGGCGGCCAGGGAGGCCTCGATCTACACCGGGCTCACCCTGGGCGAGTACTACCGCCAGATGGGCTACAACGTGCTGCTGATCGCCGACTCCACCTCCCGCTGGGCCCAGGCGATGCGAGAAACCTCCGGGCGGCTGGAGGAGATTCCCGGCGAAGAGGCCTTCCCCGCCTATCTCGATTCCTCGATCAAAAGTGTCTATGAGCGGGCCGGCATCATCCGCACCAACGACGGCTCCATCGGCAGCCTCACCATGATCGGAACGGTGTCGCCGGCGGGGGGAAACTTCGAGGAGCCGGTCACCCAGTGCACCCTGGGAACGGTGAAGGCCTTCCTGGGGCTGAGTGCGGAGCGGGCCTACAAGCGTTTCTATCCGGCCGTCGACATCCTGCTCTCCTGGTCGCGCTATTTCCAGCAGCTCGAGGGCTGGTTCTCCCAGCATCTCTCCCCGGACTGGGTGGGGCGCGTCGCCGCCATGAACGCCCTGCTCAAGGAGGGCGACCGGGTCAGCCAGATGATCCAGGTGACGGGGGAAGAGGGGGTGAGTCTGGAGGATTTCGTCGTCTTCCAGAAGGCCCAGTTCCTCGACATGGTGTACCTCCAGCAGGATGCCTTCGATGCCGTCGACTCCACCACGCCCCTGGAGCGCCAGAAGACCTCCTTCGATCTGGTCTTCGACCTGCTGCACCGTGACCGCGCCTTCCCCGACAAGACAGCCGCCCGGGACCACTACACCCGGCTCACGGGTCTGTACCGCAACCTGAACTACGCCGCCACCGGCTCCCCCACCTACGCCGGCTATCTGCAGCAGATCCAGGCCCTCGCCGCTCTGCCCGCAGTGGCGGCCGCTCAGCCCGGGGAGGCTGCCGTCCCGGCTGGTCCATCAGCCTGAGCCGGGCCCCGGCGTGAAGCCTTGAGGGTCAGGGGCCAGTGGATGCGCCGCCCCAGCGCCGTCTCCCCCCAGGCGGCCGCCAGGGCCGGACGTAACCGCTCCAGGGGATCGTGGCCCAGGGCGGCCCGATAGCGGGCGCTGGCCGACCAGCTTGCGCCGTAGCCGAGCAACTGCTCCAGGGTCCAGGTGGCTTCCATGGCGAAGGGCGGGGTCTCCAGGCTCTCGAAGGGCAGCACCAGGTCGCGGTAGCCGCTCTCCACCAGCGCCTTCTCGGGGGGCCAGTAGGGACCGACGATGTCGGCGTAGAAGTGCTGCAGGAGCGCATCGGGCCCTTCCCCCTCCAGCTCGGGGATGCCGTAGCTCCAGACGGCCAGCACGCCGCCGGGGCGCAGCACCCGCTCCACCTCACTGAAGAACCGGGGCCGATCGAACCAGTGCGCCGCCTGGGCCACGGTGACCAGATCGAGGCTGTCCGCCTCCAGGCCGGAGTTCTCCGCCTCCGCCAGCCGGTAGTGCACACCGGGATGGGGACGGGCGGCGGCCAGCTGGGAGGCGCTGGCATCGGTGGCCACCACCTCGGTGAAGTGGGCGGCCAGGCCGATGGCGGCCTGGCCCGTTCCGGTGGCGCAGTCCCAGGCCCGCTGGCGGGCGGGGGTCATCCCGGCCAGCCAGGCGAACAGGGGCGCCGGATAGGTGGGCCGGTAGTGGGCGTAGGCCCCGGCCACCGAGCCGAAGTGATCGGTGAAGCCCCCGCTCATGCCACCCCCCGGCGATGCCGCCTCGCCAGCAGCAGGCAGCCCACCAGGGCGGTGACGGTGCTGGCCGCCAGCAGGACCAGCACCCGTCCGGATCCGACCGGCCCGGCCGCGCCGAATCCCAGCCGCACGAGGCTGCCGGCGAGTCCGGTTCCCCCCAGCGCCAGCCCTGCCCCCAGCCCGCTCCGTCCCATCGGCAGGACCGTCAGGGAGGTGGCCGTCAGGCTGGTGACCACGAGGCTGTGGAGCACCCCGAGCAGGGCGAGCTGCGGCAGGCCGGGCCCCCGGGGCAGCAGGAGGCCCACCACCAGGACCCCGGCCAGCAGCAGGATCCCCCCCGCCAGGGAGGGCAGCCGCCCCCATCGGCCCACGGCCCGGGCGGTGAGCGGCGCGCCGATTGCCGAGCACAGCAGCAGCACCGATCCCGGGCCCCAGGTTTCCGGTCCGGGCGCAGCCGATCGGGCCAGGCGGGGGAGCAGGTCGAGCAGGATCTGGCCCAGGCCACCCACCGCCAGGGCGAGGCCCAGCAGCAGGGCGGCCTGGACCAGGTCGGCGGGGCCGAGGGGGGTGGCGAGCCGTTGGCGGCCGCCGGGGCCCTGGCCGTTGCGGAAGCTCAGGGAGGCAGATGACCGGCCCGACCGCAGCACCGTCAGGCCCAGGGCCAGCACCAGAGCGCCCAACAGGAAGGTGGCAGCGGGGCCCAGCCGCAGGGCCAGGCGGGCCAGGTCGCCGGAGAAGGCACCGATCAGCCCCTGGCTCACGGTCAGAACCGCCACGGCCAGCGGCAGGGAGCGCAGCGGAACCGCTTCGTTCAGCTGGGCCAGATTGGGACTGGAGGCCCACTGCACGGCCACCACCCAGAGCACCATCAGCCAGGGCAGGCCTGGGCTGAACCAGGGGGATCCCTGCTGGAGCAGGGCCGCCGTGGTGAGGAAGATCAGGCCGGCCAAGGTCACCGCCACGGTGATCGGCAGCAGCCGGCCGCGGGCCTGGCCGCCGTGGCGATCGGAGAGGGCCCCGCTGAGCGGTTCGACCACCAAGCCGAGGAAGCCGCCCAGCAGGGCGAAGACCGCCAGCAGGTCGGTGAAGCCGAAGCGCTGCAGCAGCACGGGCTGGTAGGTGCTGTAGACGATCCACCCCAGCTGCAGGCAGGCCTGCAGGGCCACCACACCCCCGACGAGGCCCCAGGGGATCGGGGGAGCCTCAGGCCGGGCCGAAGCCCCGGGCTTGAATGGCTGCACAGGTGTCAACAGCAAGGCCGTCTGCGCCCATACCTAGCGGCAGCGGAGGCGGATGGCCGCGGGCGTCAACGCCTGCCTGATGCGACTCCCTGCTTGAGGCGACGGGCGACGGACTTCAGATCCTGCATCAGGCAGGAGATCCTGGTCTTCGTCGTCAAGGCGATGGGGTCGTCATAGCCGAGGGCCTCGCGCAATCTGTGCAGCGATTGTGAGTGCGTGGCTTCCCGAAAGATCGCTGTGGTGAAGGGGTGGCGCTTCATGAGCCGTGGGCGTTCGGCTTTGCGGCCACTGGCCCCGGAGCCCATCTCGGCGCGTGAAATCTGGATCGGATGTTCCGCCGCTTCCAGGCGGGATGCGGCGGCGTCACCAAGTACAGCGGAACGGATCCGGTCCCTTTCGCGCTGCTCATGCAGGGCGAGGGTCTCGATGTGCAGGTTGATGAGGGGGTGGCTGTGGTGGCTCCACGCCAGCCAGCTGTTGAAGTAAAAGTCTGCGTAGTCATCGAGGCGTTCAAAGGCGTTCGCCATCGAGGAGAAGGAGCGGCGCATGGCGAGCCATGTGTCGAAAGGGTCGCGATGGGTGAAAAAACAGGTATGGGGAATCTGGCGGTCGTCAAGCATCTCAACCAGGCTTGGCGCGGCTGAGCCATCAGGGAAATGCTGGAATCTCCAGCCCTCGCCAAAGCTGTGGTCGCGGATCATCAGGACGGAAGCCTCCTGATGGGCGAGGAAGCTGTCGACGAGCAAGTTAAGTCGTCGTTTGTACTCCTGAAGGGCCTCTTCTCTGGTGAACAACTCCAGGGCGCGAACCCGATGCAAGGGGTCTTCTGGGAAATACGTTGTCGGTGAATTGTAGGAATAGGGGTTGGTTTCGCCGGTGAGCCAGGCGTTCTCATCCAGGGCTTTGGCGATGTAGTGAAAGAGGTAGGTGCCTGCGGAACAGGGAAGATTGGCGACCAGGACAATCCGTTTGTCCATGCTCTCTTTCTGATGGCTCGCGATCATAGGCCGCAAAAAGCCCCCGCTGATGGGCGGGGGCTGGGAAGGGTTCGGATGGGGAAGCGGCTCAGACCTTGCGGCTGTAGAACTCCACCACCAGCAGTTCGTTGATCTCAAGGGCGACCCATTCGCGCTCGATGCGGCCGCCCACCTTGGCGGTCATCTTGGCCTTGTCGAACTCGAGGTGGGGCGGGATGTTGGCCAGGCCGGGGAAGGCCAGGTTGGCTTCGGCCAGGGCCTTGCTGCACTTGCGCTCGCGGATGGCGACCACGTCGCCGGCCCTGCACTGGTAGCTGGGGATGTCCACCACCCGGCCGTTCACGGTGACGTGGCCATGGTTCACCAGCTGGCGGGCGCCGGGGACGGTCGGGCCGAGGCCGAGGCGGAAACAGATGTTGTCGAGGCGGTTCTCGAGCAGCTTGAGCAGGTTGGTTCCGGTGGAACCCTCCTGGGCACGGGCTTTCTTCACGTAGCGCACCAGCTGACGTTCGGAAATGCCGTAGTTGAAACGCAGTTTCTGCTTTTCTTCGAGACGGATCGCGTATTCGGAGCGCTTGCGACGGGCTTGGCCGTGCTGACCGGGGGGATAAGACCGTTTAGCGGCCTTACGGGTGAGACCGGGAAGGTCCCCCAAGCGCCGCGTGATCCTCAGGCGAGGGCCGCGGTAGCGAGACATAAGGGAAGGTGACGGAGGTGGATGGTGCGACCCGGAGGCCGGATGGCGTGGTTCACGCTTGCGGCATGCTGGGGAAACCCGGATGCACGCGCGTGCTGCGCCAACCACCCACCCTAGGCGGCGACGGTCCCGGCCTCCTCCAGGGCGCCCTACCGGCTCCTCCGGCCTCACCCCTGTCGGCCGCCGTGGCTGCCCTGCTGCTGGCCCTGATCGGCGCCTACCGGCGCTGGATCTCCCCCCTGCTGGGCCCCCGCTGCCGCTTCATCCCCAGCTGCAGCGCCTATGGGCTGGAGGCGATCGGCCGCCACGGGCCCTGGCGCGGCGGCTGGCTGACCGTCAAGCGAGTCTGCCGCTGCCATCCCTTCACCCCCTGCGGCTGCGACCCGGTCCCGGACTGATGCAGGAGCTGCTGCTGTTCACGCGCCAGGGTTGCTGCCTGTGCGAAGGCCTGGAGGAGAAGCTGGGGGCCCTGGACCCCCCCCAGCCCCTGCAGCTGATCGACGTGGACACCGATCCGGCCCTGCAGGGTCGCTATGGGCTGGCCGTGCCCGTACTTGCGGTGGCGGCCGCTGACGACGGCCCCCTGCGGGAGCTTCCCCGGGTGTCCCCCCGGCTGGCAGGAGCCCAGCTGCAGGCCTGGCTGATCAAGCAGGGGGTCCGCTGAGGGCCACGCTATGACAGGCGCCAGCTTCGTCCCGCCGGACGCCGCCGGCGCCGCCATGTCCCCGCTGCTTCAGCCGCTCCTGCATCAGGTGGGCCTGCCGCCGCTGCCTGACCCCACCGGCGCCCTGGCCCAGGCGGTGGTCAGCGGCGTCAGCTGCGATTCCCGCCGCGTCGGCCCCGGCACCCTGTTCGTGGGCCTGCCCGGCACGGCGGTGGATGGCGGCAGCTTCTGGCCCGAGGTGCTGGCCGCCGGCGCGGTGGCGGCGGTGATCGGTCCGGCGGCGGCTGCTGTCCAGCCCCCGGCCCCCGGCGATCCGGTGCTGGTGGTGGAGCCGCCCCTGGCCCTCTGGGCCGGCCGGCTGGCGGCGGAATTCTGGGGCCAGCCCAGCCGGCGCCTGGCCCTGATCGGTGTCACCGGCACGAACGGCAAGACCACCACCACGTACCTGATCGAGCATCTGGCGGCGGCGTCGGGCCACCCGTCCGCCCTGTTCGGCACCCTGCAGAACCGCTGGCCGGGGTACAGCGCTACAGCCACCCACACCACCGCCTTCGCCGATCTGCTGCAGGCCGATCTGGCCCAGGCCGCGGCGGCAGGCAGCAGCATCGCCGCCATGGAGGTGAGCTCCCACGCCCTCGATCAGCGGCGGGTGGCCGGTTGCCGCTTCGCCGGGGCGGTGTTCACCAACCTCACCCAGGACCACCTCGACTACCACCCGTCGATGGAGGCCTACTTCGAGGCGAAGGCGCAGCTGTTCGCCTCGGATCTGCTCGACGGCGGCGCCGTGGTCAACGTCGATGACCCCTGGGGGGGCCGCCTGGCCGAGCGTCTGGTGACGGCCGACCGGGGATCCGGCGCCGGCCCCTGCTGGCGCAGTTCCCTGGAGGATCCGGCGGTGGAGCTGCACATCAGCGATCTGGTGATGGGCGCCGACGGGGTGAGCGGCCGCCTGCACAGCCCGCTCGGGGACGGGACCTTCCGCTCGCCCCTGGTGGGACGCTTCAACCTGATGAACCTGCTGGAGGCGGTGGGGGCCCTGCTGCAGCAGGGTCTGGCCCTGCCGCCGCTGCTCGACGGCCTGGCCAGCTTCCGGGGTGTGCCGGGACGCATGGAGCGGGTCGGCGGGCCGGCGGGGGTGCCCCTGCCATCGGTGCTGGTGGATTACGCCCACACCCCCGACGGCCTCGCCAATGCCCTGGCGGCCTGCCGGCCCTTCATCCAGGGGCGACTGATCTGCGTGTTCGGCTGCGGCGGTGACCGGGACCGCACCAAGCGGCCCCTGATGGCGGCGATCGCCGCCCGCCTGGCCGACGCGGTGGTGGTGACCTCGGACAACCCCCGCACCGAGGACCCCCAGCGGATTCTCGATGACGTGGTGGCGGGGATCCCAGCCGGCACCGAGCTGGTGGTGGAAGGGGACCGGGCCGCGGCGATCGCCGCCGCCATCGCCGCGGCGGCGCCGGAGGACCTGGTGCTGATCGCCGGCAAGGGGCACGAGGACTACCAGATCCTTGGCACCACCAAGGTGCATTTCGATGATAGGGAGGAGGCCGCCCGGGCCCTGATGGCCCGCGCCGGCGGCTGAGCCGGGGGGACGGCGGGGGATAGTGAGGCGTCCTCAGGCCATTCCCAGCCATGTCTGCTCCCGTTCCGATGCCGAAGCGGTTCCTGGCGGAACTGCTCGGCACCTTCTGGCTCGTGTTCGGCGGCTGCGGCAGTGCGGTCCTGGCGGCCGTGTTCCCCTACGGCCAGGGGGACACCAATCCGCTGGGTCTGGGATTCGTCGGGGTGGCGCTGGCCTTCGGCCTGACCCTGCTGACGATGGCCTACGCCATCGGCCATGTCTCTGGGTGCCATATCAATCCGGCGGTGAGCTTCGGCCTCTGGGCCAGCGGCCGCTTCCCCAGCTCGGCCCTGTTGCCCTATGTCGTCGCCCAGGTGCTCGGCGGTGTCCTGGCCGGCGGGCTCCTCTACGGCATCGCCAGCGGCCGCAAGGGGTTTGAGCTGATCGGCAGCAACCCCCTCGCCACCAACGGCTTCGGTGCCCATTCCCCGGGGGGCTACGGCTTCTGGGCGGCCCTGATCATCGAGGTGCTGCTGACCTTCTTCTTCCTGCTGGTGATCCTGGGCGCCACCCACCGGGACGCGATCAAGGACTTCGCCGGGGTCCCGATCGGCCTGTCACTGGTGCTCATCCACCTGATCAGCATTCCCGTCACCAACACGTCGGTGAATCCGGCCCGCAGCACCGGCGTGGCCCTCTGGGTGGGGGGTGAGGCCATCGGTCAGCTGTGGCTGTTCTGGGTCGCCCCGATCGTGGGCGCGCTCCTGGCGGGCTGGGTGCAGCGCCATCTGCTCGAGGCGGGCGAGCACTGATCGGCGTCCGCTTCCCGGCGCCCTCGCCTCGGCGCCCTCCCCCTTGGCGCCGGGATGGACCCTGTCAGGAAAAGGGGATCGATGGTGTGGGGGATGTCGGAAGATTTCCGGAGGAATCAATGCCGCTCTGCAACGGCGTTGATACCTTGATCCGGAATCGAGCGCCGTCTCTAGTCTGATGCCGACAAATCTGGCTCTGGTGGCGAGTGTCGTCATCCCCTTTCTGTTCAAGTTCGCCGGTGCCGTTGCCCTCTGGATTGCCGGTGGCTGGTGCATCAGATTTGCCCTTCGCATCCTCAAGAGAGGGCTGTCCGCCGGCACCCTTGACCCCACGGTCATCGGCTATCTGATCAACATTCTTGGGGCGGTCCTCCGGGTCATCCTGGTGGTCGCGATCCTGGGCTTCTTCGGCATCCAGACCGCCAGTTTCGCCGCCCTTCTGGCCGGTGCCGGTGTGGCCATCGGCGCCGCCTGGAGCGGCATGCTGAGCAACTTCGCGGCAGGGGTGTTCCTGCAGGTCTTCCGTCCGTTCAGTGTCGGCGACTTCATCACCGCCGGCGGCGTGACAGGAACGGTGGAGGAGATCGGCATGTTCGTCACCACCATCCAGGCGTTGGATTGCGTACGTAACATTGTCCCCAACGGCAAGCTGTTCTCCGACACCATCCAGAACTTCTCCTCCCACCCCTACCGGAGGGTCGATCTGGTCGCCCAGCTCGACAACAGCGCCGACGTGGGCAAGGCCATCGCCCTGCTGAAGGAAGGGATCAAGGCCGTTCCCAACCAGGATCCCAACACCCCGGCCGACATCGAAGTGCTCGAGTTCAGCGAGCGGGGCCCCCGGCTGGCAGTGCGTCCCTACACCCACACCGACCACTACTGGCAGGTTTACTTCGATACCAACCGCATGATCGTGGAGGTCCTTGGCAAACATGGATTCCCGGTGCCGCGGATCCCTGTCGGCATGGCCCAGGGCGGGAACTGAGTTCCCACGCCCGGGACTCTCCAGAGCTGAACTTCCGTAGGGCCGCCTTTCAGCCCACCGAAAGCTGAGCCAGCTGATCCAGCAGCCGCTCCACCTCGTCAGCGGTGCTGACCAGGTGGGTGCAGGCCCGCACGCAGCGGGGGGATTCCAGGGTTCGCAGCCAGGTACCCCGATCCCCCAGCCGCTTCACGACGGCGGCCGGATCCAGGGGTCCTCCCCCGGGATCGGCCATCGTGAAGCTCACCAGCCCCGCCGGCGGAGGCACCGTCAGCAGGGTGCGGACCCCGCCAATCCGCTGCAGGCCTTCCCAGAGCTGGCGGCTGCGCTCCCGGATTGCACCCAGTCGCTCGTCGGCATCGCCCTCGGCCTCCAGCAGCTTCAACGAGCTGTCCAGCCCGGCGAACAGGGGGGTGCAGGAGGTGGCCACCTCGAAGCGGCGGGCGTCGCGGTGGTAGCCGCCGGCGCCGGGGCCGTCGTGCTCCAGGGTGCGCCAGCCGATGAGGGTGGGGCTGCTCGCCTCCAGCAGCCGCTCGGAGACCGCCACCGCACCCAGCCCTTCCGGGCCGCAGCACCACTTGTGGCCGGTGCAGGCATAAATGTCGGCGGCGGCCGCCGCCTCGGCCACCGGCAGGCTTCCCAGGGACTGGGCCGCATCCACCAGCAGCCAGGGATGTCGGGTATGGCCGGCCAGCTGGGACGCCACCGCCGCGATCGGCATCGTCTGGCCGGTGTTCCAGAGCAGGTGGGAGAGCACCACCAGCCGGGTGCGGGGGGTGAGGGCCGCCTCCAGCCGCTCGCCCACCGCCGCGGCTGTGGCGGCGGCGTCACCGGTGAGATCGGCCACCGCCAGGGAGGTGATCCGCAGCTGGTGGCGCCGGGCCAGCTCCTCGAGGGCGGCCACCACGCCGTAGTGCTCGGCATCGCTGACGAGCAGCTCATCACCCGGCTCCCAGGGCAGGCCCCAGAGGGGCAGCACGCACCCCGAGGTGACGTTCTCGGTGAAGGCCACCCGCTCCGGCACCACGCCGAACCAGGCCGCCAGACGCTGCCGCAGCCCCGCCACCGTGCGGTTCACGTAGGGCCAGACGCTGTCGCTGAAGGGGCCCAGCTCCTGGATGGTGGCGAAGGCCTCGCTGATCGCCGCCAGCGACGGGGTGGGCAGGGGGCCCTGGCCGCCGTAGTTGAAGTAGGTCTTGTTGGCCAGGGCGGGCATCAGGGCCCGCAGGGGCATGGCGGTCTCGGCGGGCAAGGGCAGGGGTGGAGGCGCCGGTGAAGCATGGCAGTGGACGCTTCACGCTGGAAGCTCCAGCGAACCCATCGGAGGCTCACCCTTGGGCTGCTTGTCGGCCTTCCAACGCCCGGCGATCGACTTCTCAACGTTGAAAAATTCAACGCTGAATTGATTTACGCAGAAAGGTTCAACGCTGACAGCTCCAGAGGAAACAATCAGCGGAACGATTCAGCCCGGAGAGACTTCCGTTCTTCGTCTCAGTTGCTGGAGATCACCTGGCCCACCACCACGGCTGCCACGGCCGAGAACAGGGTGATGCCGAGGGCCGTCAGGGGGCTCTGGCCCTGGGCCACCGCCAGGGTGGTGATCACGCCGGCACCGAGGCTGGCCACGGCGAGCTGGGAGGTGAGTTCGCTGCCGGAGCGGGGGCTGGGGCTCGGGGTCACGGCGGCTTCGTCACGATTGATGGCCTGACGCTACGGGCGATGAATCGTTCATCACCGCCAGCACGGCGAAGCTGTTACCAGGCGTGGTTGTTCTTCATGAAGCCGTTACATCGGGCCCCATCGATGCATTGAAAGTCTTCCACTTTCGTGGTGATTCGCCTCAGGAAGCCCGCCCGGCCCCTGAGGCCGGCCGTGCCCGGCCGCTGCTGGCCCAGCTGCGCAGGGCCTCCAGCTGCTCCCGGGCCGTGCGCGAGAGGGGCACCACCTGACTGGCCGCCGCGATCAGGTCGGCTTCCCCGAGCTCGCGGCCCTCGCCGAAGGCCAGGTGCATGGCCTCGATCACGGTCTGCTCCAGTTCGGCGCCGGAGAAATCGGCGGTGCGGTCCACCAGCACCTCCAGGGGGATGGCATGGCGGGGCCGCCGCCGCCGCAGCTGCAGGTCCAGGATCGCCCGGCGTTCCTCGGCATCGGGCAGCTCCAGCAGGAAGATCTCGTCGAAGCGGCCCTTGCGCAGCAGTTCCGCCGGCAGCCGCTCCACGGCGTTGGCGGTGGCCACCACGAACACGGCGCTGCTTTTCTCCGCCATCCAGGTGAGCAGGCTGGCCAGCACCCGCTGGCTGGTGCCGCCGTCGCTGCGGCCATCGCCACCGCCGAAGCCCTTGTCGATCTCGTCGATCCAGAGCACACAGGGGGCCATGGCCTCGGCCCGCTGGATCATCTCCCGGGTGCGCGCCTCGCTGGCCCCCACCAGGCCCGCGAAGAGGCGGCCCACATCGAGCCGCAGCAGGGGCATGGCCCAGCTGTGGGCGATCGCCTTGGCGGTGAGCGACTTGCCGGTGCCCTGGGGGCCGATCAGCAGCACCCCCCGGGGCAGGGGCAGGCCGTAGCGCTGGGCCTCCTCGCTGAAGGCGCGGTGGCGCTGCTCCAGCCAGTGCTTCAGGGTCTCCAGCCCGCCGATGTCGGCCGGGGTGGCTTCGGTGGGGCAGTACTCCAGCAGTTCGCTGCGGGCGATGGCCTGGCGCTTCTCCTCCAGCACCTCCGCCAGATCCTCGATGCCCAGCTGCCCCCGCCGGGCCAGGGCCCGGGCCGCCAGCTGGCGCACCCGCTGCTCGCTCAGCCCGTGGCAGGCGGCGGTGAGCTGCTCGAGCACCCCCGGCTGCAGGGGCTGACCGCTGGCCTCGGCGATGGCCCGCAGCAGGCGGCCGATCTCCCCGGCCTCGGGCAGGGGCAGCTCCAGCAGGGTGACGCTGTCCTCCAGCTCCCGCGGCAGCTGCCATTCCGGGGCGCTGATCACCAGGGTGTGGGGCACCTGGCGCAGGTCCGCGGCCAGGTTGCGCAGGCGCCGGCAGACGCCGGGATCGTCGGCGTAGCGGTGGAAGTCCTTCAGCAGCAGGATCGCCCCCTGCTCGGCCGGCAGCCCGTCGAGGGCGCCGAGGGCCGCCATCGGCTGACGCACGGCCTGCCCCTCCAGGCCCGGGCTCCCGCTCAGCCCGCCGATGAAGTCCCAGCGCAGCAGGGTGCGGCCCCCCAGCCGCTGGGCGGCCCGCTCCAGCAGACCCTCCACCCGCTCCTCTTCGAGGCTGCGGATCCAGAGGATCGGCGTGCGGGAGCGGATCAGAAGATCCAGCTGATCGCCCAGGTCGTGGACCATGGCTCAGCGCAGGGAGCGGAGCGCCGCCCAGCGGGGGTCACCGTCCCCCTCGCCGCTGGCGTCGCCGGTGGGCAGCGGCGGGCCGGGGCAGTCGGGGCCGCAGCGGTTCACCAGGGGCAGCTGCAGGCTGAGCTGCTCGAACAGCCAGCGCTCCGGATCGAAGCTGCCCCCCGGATCGAGGCACTCCACCGGATCCTCGGCCGCGAACACCACCTCCTCCTCCTCGGGGCCGGCCACGGCGATCTCCAGCAGCTCCCGGGTGGTCGCGCTCAAGGCGTGGTTGTAGGTCTGCAGGCAGCGGTCGCAGCAGAGGGTGACGATCGTCTCGGCCGTGCCCTCCACCTCCAGCACCGTGCCGTGGTGAAGGGCACGCACCCGGCCGCGCACGGGGGTGAGGCTGGCCAGGCCGGCGATGGCCTGGTCGACCGGCCAGGTGCGGCCCTCGCCCAGCAGCCGCAACTCCTGCAGGGGCAGCGGCTGCACCCGGGTCATTTCTTGGTCTTGGGCTCGAAGGGCAGGCGGCCGCCAGCGCTGCCGCCGCCGGCCGTGGCGGTGGCCGGCTGCTGGGCGAGCTGCTTGTCGAGGATCGCCTGCAGGTTGTCGGGCAGGGCCTCACGGGTGAGCAGGAAGGTCTGGACCCCCTGGAACACGTTGGCCACCACCATGTAAAGCAACACGCCGGCGGGCAGCGGGAAGAACAGGAACATGGCCGTGATCATCACCGGCGTGATCTTGTTGGCCGTCGCCTGCTGGGGGTTGGCGGGCATGCCCATGCCCGAGAGCAGCTGGGAGGCGAACAGGGTGGCGCCGAAGGCCCCCACCAGGATGGCGATGTCCCAGTTGACGGCGCCATCGGTGTAGAAGCCCACCTGGCCCAGGGCCTTGATGAACAGGAAGCCGCTGCGGGCCGCCAGGCCGGGGATCCGGGCCTCGACGGTGGCGTCGCCGGGGGCCAGGGCCGTGATCCTGCCCTGGTCGTCCACCGTCACCACGCTCTCGCCCTTGGTCACCACCCAGCTGGGGGTGAAGCTGTCGCCGTGCTCCACGGTGCCCAGCAGGGAGGCGAAGCTGGTGCCGTCCTTGCCGTGCAGCTCCACCTGGGTGCTGTCACCGACACCGAGCTTGGTGCCGCCCTCGAGGCTGGCGATCACCGGCACGTGCTCGGTCTCGCTGATGAAGATCGAGTGGCTGGCGCTGTTGAAGGGCTTGGCCTCCACCGCGGCGATCTCCTCGGCCGGGAGCACCTTGAGGTTGATCGCGTAGGGGACGTCTGCGAAGGGGGACCCCCGCAGGGTGGCGAACAGGGCGAAGAGGATCGGCATCTGCACCAGCAGGGGCAGACAGCCCGAGAGGGGGCTGCCGAACTCCTTCATCAGACCGCCCAGCTCCTCCTGCTGCTTCTGGGGGTTGTTGGCGTACTTGGCCTTGATCTCCGCCTGGCGCTGCTGCATCACGGGCTGGGCGATGCGCATGCGCCGGGCGCTGCGGATCGAGCCGGCGCTCAACGGGAACAGGGCGAGGCGGATGACCACGGTGAGGGCCACGATCGCGAGCCCATAGCTCGGAACCAATCCGTAGAAGAAATCGAGGATCGGGAGCAGCAGGTTGTCGGAGATGTAGCCGATCACGGCAGGGGTGCGCTGGGGTGGTGGATCTCGGCTGCCAGTGTGCCCGACCGGGGCGACCGGATGGGGGTCCGGTGGTCAGGCGCTTTCACGGGCCGGGGGGGCGAAGCCGGCGGCACCGGTGGCTCCGGAGGCGCGGGAGGCGGCCTTGCCGCGGCTCTCGCGCTGCTCCTCGATGAAGGCCTCGAGCTCCCGGAAGCGCGGCACCGCACGCATTTCGAGCTTGGCGCCGTCGTTGAGCACCACCACCATGTCGCCCCAGGCGCCGAAGCCCCGTGGCACCGAGCGCACCTCGCGGATCTGGCTGTAGACCACCTGGGTGCGGTCACGGCCGAGCCAGCCGCCGCTGACGCTGATGCGGCGGCTGGTGATGCGGAAGCGCAGCCACAGGGCCCGGACGATGGCTCCCACGGCAAAGGGGATGCCGATCAGGGTGAGGCCGAACAGCAGGTTGATGATCAGGTCGCCCCTGGCGGGGCCGCCCTCGTAGAAGACCGTCTCATTGATCTCGAGTTTGTTCTCCACCCTGTCCTCCGGGGTCATCGAGCAATCCTGCCTGGCGCAGCAGCTGGGCGCATTCTCCCAGCAGCTGGTCCTCGCTGCGCTCGAGGCAGCCGGGCTTGAGGGTGATCAGCAGCCACAGGGGCTGGCTCGGGGCCGGCGGATGACGCCGCAGATGGTCGTGGAAGAGGCGCCGCAGGCGGTTGCGACGCACCGCCAGCTTGCTCACCTTGCTGCTGACCACGATCCCGCAGCGCCAGGGGCTGGCGGTGGGGGGCGTGCTGGAGGTCCCGGAGAGGGGCGTACCGGGGGGCAACAGGGACGGCTCCGCCGCCAGGACCCGGAGCAGCAGCCCCGGTCCCTGGTAACGACGTCCCTGGCGGTACAGACGATCGAAGACCCGTCGGCCCTTCAGCCGGTGCTGCTGCGGCAGGGCCACGGACCTTCCCGGCCGGCCTCAGACCGCCAGGCGGGCGCGGCCGCGGCGACGGCGGGTGCGGATCACGCGACGGCCCGTGTGGGTGCGCATCCGCACCCGGAAGCCGGACACGCGCTTGCGCTTGCGGCTCGTTCCTTCAAGGGTGCGCTTCGTCATGCTGCTGCTTGCTCAGTGGGTCACCCTATCAGTTGGTGTTGTTGGGCACGATCTGGATCAGCCAGCTGCCCAGGTAGCCCGAGACCGGGATGTCGCCGGGGGCCTGGGCCAGGGCGTTGAACTGATACATGCCGGCGTTGAACGGGTTGAAGACGTTCATGTAGACACCGATCGTGTCCTTGTCGGACACGGGGGTTTCCGGAAAGATCTCGATGGATCGGCCGTTCTCCGACACCTCGATCGTGGCGGGGATCGTTTCCAGGCAGCGGGTTCTCTTGAGCATCCCGCCCTCACTCATCCGGCACAGCTTCACCTGCTTCGGATCGATCTTGGTGTCGAAGTGGCTGGGAACACTGATGCTCAGCTTGAGGATGGCCGTCTTGCGATCCTTCGGCCGCAGCATCAGGTAGTACTCCGCCCGCTGCATGCGGACAGTGTCGGTGGTGAAGAAGTAGAGCTTGCGGTAATCCTTGTTGTTCTCCCAGCGGAACTCCATCAGGCCGGGCGTGCCCTGGGCGATGGACGGGGAGGTGGCGACAGGGGAGAGGACGGTGGCGGTGGCGACGGCCAGCGCTCCGAGGCCGGCGGTGCCCAGACGGCCGATCAAGGCCAGGGGCTGGGACCGCTCGCGCGGGAAGGACGGCATGGCTGGGAGGAACTTCATGCTGAAAGTCTCAACACGCCCGTGCGTCTGCCGCGCCTTCAGTGGTCGGCGGGGGAGCTGGCTGGGGCCGAAGGCTGGCCCGCATCAGCCCGGTCGGGCCTCAGCCGCGCCGCCTCCCGCAGATAGGGGTGGACCTCCTCCCGGCCTGCATCCAGCCAGGCGTGGGCCAGGAGCCGGATACAGCGGGGCAGGTCTCCGGCCACCGCCATCTGCTGGCAATCCAGCAGGGCGACCCGGCCCCAGTCGGCCCGGCGCCGGGCGATGGCGGCCGGGAAGCAGGCGTCCAGATCGGCGGTGACGGAGAAGGTCACCGACAGCACCCGGTCCCCCGCCAGGTCGTTGCGCTGCAGCAACTCCTCGATCAGCTCCGCCACGGCCTCCGCGATCGCTTCGCCGGTGTTGGCGCTGGCGGTGGTGGCTCCCCGCAGGGCCCTCAGCTCGAGACCAGGCTTCATGACGTCAGGGGCGATGGAGCCAGAGGGGCTGGCCGCTCCAGGCCAGTTCCAGGCTCAGGGACTGGGAGAGCTGCTGCATCAGTGTGCTGCCCGGCAGCAGCCCGAGCAGCTTCCTGGGCGGTTTGCCGAAGCTGACCGTCCGGGCCTTCTCCGGATCCAGCCCCGCCAGCTCTGCCGCCAGGCGGCGGGCGCTCTCCTCGTCCCCCAGGACATCCACCAGGCCGAGCTCCAGGGCCTGGGCGCCGCTGAACACCCGCCCGTCGGCGAAGGCGCGCACCGTGTCCGGCTCCAGGCCCCGGCCGGCGGCGACCGCGGCCACGAACTGGCCGTAGCTGGCGTCGATCAGCTCCTGCAGCAGCTGCCGTTCCGCCTCGGAGAGGGCGCGGTCGGGAGAAAGGATGTCCTTGTAGAGGCCGCTCTTGACGGTTTCAAAGCGGATGCCGATCCGCTTCAGCAGCCGCGACAGATCATTGCCCCGCAGGATCACGCCGATCGAGCCGGTGATGGTGCCGGGATTGGCGACGATCTTCTCCGCCGCCACACCCACATAGACGCCGCCGGAGGCGGAGATGTTGCCGAAGCTGGCCACCACCCGGCAGCCCTTCTCCCGCAGCCGCATCAGGGCCGCATGGATCTCCTGGCTGTCGCCGACGGTGCCGCCGGGAGTGTCGATGCGCAGCAGCAGGGCGGGGCACTCCCGCTGCTGCACCTGCTCGATGGCCTTCAACACCCGGACACGGGTGCCCCCGGCGATCGGCCCCTCGATGGCGATGCGCGCCAGGGTTCGTCGGGACTTGCGGCACCAGGGCCAGGGCATTGTGGAGATGCGCGGTGGCTGGATCTTAAAAAGAAGGCCCGGACGGGCCTGTTCGCCGCCCTCCGCCCCTCCACCGCCGCCCCAGGACTCACGCCCCATGCCCCGGACCCTGCGCTGGGTGTTGATGCTCCTGCCCTTCGCCCTCTGGGGCACCGCGATGGCGGCGATGAAGCCGCTGCTGGGTGGGGCATCGCCGGCGATGCTGGCCAGTCTGCGGCTGCTGCCGGCCGGGGTGGTGCTGCTGCTGGCGGCCCGCCTGCTGGGGCGTTCCTGGCGGGTCGATCCCGTGGATTGGCCCTGGCTGCTGCTGTTCGCCGCCGTCGACGGCAGCCTGTTCCAGGGGCTCCTGGCCCGGGGGCTGGGCGAGACCGGGGCGGGCCTGGGTTCGGTGCTGATCGACTCCCAGCCCCTGCTGGTGGCCCTGCTGGCCCGCACCCTGTTCGGCGAGGCGATCAACCCGGTGGGCTGGCTGGGCCTGCTGATCGGCCTGCTGGGGATCCTCTGCCTGGGACTGCCGGGGGAGGTGCTGCGCCACTGGTGGCTGCAGGGGCCCCCGGCCCTGCATGGGCAGGCCTGGAGCCACGGCGAGGCCTGGATGCTGGGGGCGGCGGCGGCGATGGCGCTGGGCACCGTGCTCTGCCGCTTTGCCACCCGCCGCAGCGATCCGGTCGCCGTCACCGGCTGGCACATGCTCCTGGGCGGTGTGCCCCTGCTGCTGGTGGCCGGCGGGGAGGCGCTGCTCCGCCCGGAGACGGTGAGCTTCTGGCCCCACTGGAGCCCGCTGGAGTGGGGCCTGATGGCCTACGCGGCCCTGCTCGGCAGTGCCCTGGCCTATGGCCTGTTTTTCTGGTTCGCCAGCAGCGGCGACCTCACCGGCTTCACCGCCCTCACCTTCCTGACGCCGGTGTTCGCGGTGCTCTGCGGGGTGCTGCTGCTGGACGAGCGGCTGGGGCCGCTGCAGTGGCTGGGGGCGTCCCTGGCCCTGCTTTCGGTGCTGCTGATCAACCAGCGCGGCCGGCTCTGGCAGCCGGGCGGGCGGACGGAGCCGGTGCCGCCATGACCCGCACGGTTCTCTTCGTTCACCAGAACTTCCCCGGCCAGTACCGGCACCTGGCGCCGGCCCTGCAGGCCCGCGGCGACCGGGTGGTGGCCATCGGCGGCCCCACCAGCCAGCCCCTGCCCGCCATCCCCCTGCACCGCTACGACCCCCTGCCCGCCGGGGGGGTGCCGCCCTGCCACCCCTGGTCGGCCGATTTCCAGACCAAGATCCTGCGGGCCGAGGCGGTGGCCCGTTGCCTGGAGTCGCTGCTGAAGGACGGTCTGCGGCCCGATCTGGTGGTGGGCCATCCGGGCTGGGGGGAGCTGCTGGTGGTGAAGGACCTGCTGCCGGCCGTGCCGGTCCTGCACCAGGTGGAGTTCATCTATCAGCTGGCGGGCGGCGATGTGGGATTCGACCCGGAGTTCGCCGACGCCGACTGGCGCCCCCGGGCCCGCCTGCGCCTGCGGCGGGCCACCCAGCTCCTGGCCCTCCAGGACCTGGACTGGGGTCTGGCTCCGACCCCCTGGCAGGCCAGCACCGTGCCGGCCCCGTACCGCCAGCGGCTGAGCGTGATCCATGAGGGCATCGACACCGCCGCGATCGCCCCCCAGGGCCCCGCCCGCCTGCAGCTGCAGCGCGCCGGCCTGAGCTTCGGGCCCGGCGATGAGGTGGTGAGCTTCGTGGCCCGCAATCTGGAGCCCTACCGGGGCTTCCACATCTTCATGCGCATGCTGCCCCGGCTCCAGCAACTCAGGCCCGGGGCCCATGTGGTGATCGTGGGCGGCGATGGGGTGAGCTACGGCGCCGCGCCCCCCGGCGGCGGCAGCTGGAAGGAGGCGATGCTGCGGGAGCTGGGCGATGCCCTCGACCGGCGCCGGGTCCATTTCGTCGGCCGCGTGCCCCACCCGGTGCTGCACGAGCTGTTCCGGGTCACGGCCTGCCACGTCTATCTCACCGTTCCCTTCGTGCTCAGCTGGAGCCTGCTGGAAGCGATGAGCTGTGGTGCCCTGGTGATCGGCTCGGCCACCGCCCCGGTGCAGGACGTGATCGAGGACGGCCGCAACGGTCTGCTGGTGGATTTCTTCGATCACCGGGCCCTGGCCGAGCGGCTGGCGGCGGTGCTGGCCGACCCCGCCGGCCACGCCGGGCTGCGCAGGGAGGCCCGGCGGACGGTGGTGGAAGGGTTCGATCTGCGCCGGGTCTGTCTGCCCCGGCAGCTGGAGCTCGTGGATCGGCTGATGGCCGGATCGGCGACACAGGACGGAACGGCTGGGGAGCGATAGGTTCCCTCCGATTCGCCCAGCCTGTTTGCCCGCCCTGCCCCGCCGCCAGCGCCGCCGGTTGCTGCTGATCACCCTGGTCCTTGGCCTGGCGCTGTTCGCCTGGCAGCTGGGGACGACGGGGCTGGTGGATGAGACGCCGCCGCTGTTCGCGGCCTCGGCGCGGGCGATGGCGGAGACGGGCGACTGGCTGATTCCCCGCGTCAACGGCCTGCCCCGCTACGACAAGCCGCCGCTGGTGTACTGGCTGATGGGGCTCGTCTATGCCCTGCCCGGCCAGGAGCAGTGGAACCCCCTCGGGACCTGGGCCGCCCGTTTCCCCTCCGCCCTGGCCGCCATCGGCGTGATGCTGGCCCTGGCGCACACCCTGCTGCGCTGGCCCCAGCCCCCGTTCCAGGCCGCCCCAGAGGCCGCCCCGGCCGCCGCCCCCGACGACGCCTCCCCTCCGGCGACGGAGCGTCCGGGCCTGACGGCCCTCACCGCCGCCCTGGCCTTCGGCCTCTCGCCCCTGGCGCTCGCCTGGGGGCGCACGGCGGTGAGCGATTCCCTGTTCAGCGGCCTGGTGGCCCTGGCCCTGCTGCTCTGCTGGCAGGCCTACGCCGACCCCGGCCGGCCCTGGTGGCTGCCGTGGCCCGTGCTCGGGCTGGCCGTGCTGGCCAAGGGGCCGGTGGCGGTGGTGCTCCTCGGCCTCACCCTGCTGCTGTTCGGCTGGCTTCAGGCCGACATCACCGGGCTGTGGCGGCGGCTGCGGCCGCTGCGGGGCCTGGCGCTCACGGCCCTGGTGGCGGCGCCCTGGTACCTGCTGGCGCTGTACAGCGAAGGGCAGCCCTTCTGGGACAGCTTCTTCGGTTACCACAACCTGCAGCGCTTCACCGAGGTGGTGAACCGCCACCTGCAGCCCTGGTGGTTCTTCGTGCCGGTGATGCTGGTGGCCAGCCTGCCCGTCTCGCCGCTGCTGCTCGTCGGCCTGGCCCGGGCCATCGGACCGCTGCGCCGCTCCTGGTGCCCCACCTGGCCCCAGCCCCCGGCGGCCTCCCTGGCCCGCTTCGCCGCCTGCTGGCTTCTGGCGGTGCTGCTGTTCTTCACCGCCGCCGCCACCAAGCTGCCCAGCTACTGGCTGCCGGCGACGCCCGCCGCTGCCCTGCTGATCGCCCTGGCGGCCCAGACGGGCTGGTCCGTCGATGGCGGAGAGGCTGGCGGCCGGCCCTGGGAGCGCTGGGCCTGGGGCCTCAGCCTGCTGCTGGTGAGCGGGTTGGGACTGGCGTTCCTGGCGGCTCCCCTCTGGCTGCCGCTGATCCAGGATCCGGAGATGCCGACGCTGGCGACGGAGCTCCGGGGCAGTCCCCTGGTGCCCGTGGTGGCCGCCTGCTGGCTGCTGGCCGCCCTGCTGGGCTGGATCACCCGGCGCCGCCGCCCACCCCTTCGCCTGCTGGCCCTGCAGCTGCCCCTGGTGCTGTTCGTGCCCGCGGCCCTGCTGCCGCTGTGGAGCGTGGGCGATCGCCTGCGGGGTGAGCCCGTGCGCCGCATGGCGGCGGCCCTGCAGCGCGAGGGCCGTCCGGGGGAACCCGTGGCGATGGTGGGCGTGCTCAAGCCCTCCCTGCATTACTACAGCCGGCGGGTGGTGATCTACGAGGGCATCGGCGTGGAGGGTCCCCTCAACCTGGCGGACCGGCTGCGCCGCGAGCGCCGGGTGGGCCAGCGGCCCAGCACGCCGGAGGACCAGCCCACCGTGCTGGTGGTGATCGATCAGACCACCGCCCGTGCCCCCTTCTGGCGCCATCTCGGCGCCAGCGAACTGGACAGCGCCGGCGTCTACCGGCTGTGGCGCCTGGATCGACGCCGCCTGGAGGACTCCGTCGCCATGCTGCGCCTGAAGGGGTTCGCCCCCGACTGGCAGGACCCCCGGCCGGAGCGTTACTGAGCCGCCGGCAGGTGGATGTGGAAACGGCTCCCCACCGCGATCTCGCTGTCGACGTCGATGGAGCCCCCCATCGCCTCCACCAGCAGCTTCACCACCGACAGCCCAAGGCCCGAGCCCCGTTCATGCTCGATGGCGTTGCGGCCGCGGTGGAAGCGATCGAACACCTTGGGGATGTCCTCCGGGGGGATGCCGATGCCCTGGTCCCGGACGCTGATGCACAGTTCCGCGTCGTTCCTCGTGAGCTCCAGGCAGATCGGTCGACCCGGCGGGGAGTACTTGTCGGCGTTCTCGATCAGGTTGAGCAGCACCTGCTGGAGGCGATCGGTCTCGGCCACCGCCCGGATCGGCCCCTCGGCGGCCTCCTCGGGAAGGGTGAGCAGCAGCGGGCGTGACAGCTGGCTGCGGGCGAGGTCGCAGGCGGTGGTGAGCACCTCATCCACCGCCACCGGGGTCAGCACCATCTGCAGCTGGCCGGACTCGCTGCGGGAGAGATCCAGCAGGTCGTTGAGCATGCGGGTGATGCGATGGGTCTCGGCCTCGGTGGTGGCGAGGGCGCGCATCTGCTCCGGATCCAGGTTCTGGCCGCGGCGCTGCAGCCGGCGTAGGTAGCCGCCGATGATCATCAGGGGGTTGCGCAGCTCATGGGAGACGAGTCCCACGAAGTGCCGCTGCTGGCTCCAGGCCAGGGCCAGCCGGTCGAGCAGTCCATTGAAGGACTGGGCCAGCTCCTCCACCTCCAGGGGAGCCTTCTCGAGCTTGAGATGGCTGCTGGCCAGGCTTTCGGTGGTGACACCGGCCGCCATGCGGTTGAGATCCCGCAGCGGCTGGAGCAGCCGGCGGGTGAGCACGGAGATCGCCACCAGGGTCAGCACCAGGCACAGGATCCACACCACGGCCAGCCCCAGCAGCATGTTGCGCAGGCTGGACACGTTGTCGCTGATGTCCTCGGCGACCCAGAGCTGGCTGCCGCCGGGGGACTGGTGCAGGGTGTAGGTGAGAAAACTGTTGCCCTCCGGATCCTTCACCAGGCGGCGATCCGTGCCGACCAGCAGGGGCGTGAACGATCGGACCGACCAGGTGCCGCCCTGCGCCGCCATCGCCTGCCCGACCAGGCCGGGCAGGGCCACCAGTTCAGCGGCAAGCGGCCTGGGCAGCAGCAGGGAGCCATCCCCGTGCCGCACCCAGAAGAAACGCTCTCGCGAACTGCGGCGCTCCAGCTCCCCGCCCAGGAGAGCGGCGTGGCTGGCGGACGGATCGGCGACGAGCCGGTCGAGCGCGTCGGCCAGGGAACCCGCCTCCTGCCGTTGGTCATGGTGCTGGTGATGCAGCAGACAGTCCCGGTTGATCAGGAGGGTGAAGGCGGAGGCGGCGCTGAAGCCCAGGAAGACGGACGTGAAGGCCGCCAGCCGGAGCTGGCCCAGCAGGCTTCCGAACATCCGGTGACGCCAGCCACGGGGAGGGGCCCCGGTCGGGGGGGCCATCGGTGGGTTGCTCGTCACAGGTGGCGGTTCTCGCTCCTCCTGGGCAGGAGCCGTTCCAGCAGGGCGGGCAGCCTGTCGAGAAGTTCGTGCTTGAGCACGTAGTCGTCGGCTCCGGCCTCCTGGGCCTGGCGGCGCCGTTCCGGGTCATTCAGGGAGGTGAAGATGACCACCGGCACGGTGCAGCCCCGGCTGCGCAGGTCCCCCAGGCATTCGATGCCGTCGCAGTCGTGCATCTGCACGTCGAGGAAGACGAGATCGATCCCCCCCTCGGCCAGCCTCGTCTCAAGGTCATGGCCGTTGGTCAGTGCCACCACCTCGCAGCCGGAGTCCGCCAGCTCCTCGGCCACCATGGCCCGGATGTTGGGGTCATCGTCGACGATCGAGACGGTGGGCCGAGCGGCGACTGCATCGTCGGAGGCTGTCCCGACCTGGGTGGCGATCGGGACGATCGCCTGCTGTACCGAACGTCCCTGGAGGGGGAGGGGGGAGTTCATCGCACCTGGAACCTCGCCTCATCTTGCCGCGATCCGGGCCGATCGGCAGCGCCGGGACCGGGCCGGAGCCTGCGGTCAGACCGCCACCGGCTGGGGACAGAGTTCGCCGTAGAGCCGCTCCAGCGCGTCGATGTTGCCGGTGAGGGTGTAGCGCTCCAGGGCCCTCTGGCGGGCCCGGCGCCCCAGCTCCGCCGTGAGCACGGGTTGGTCGCGCAGCACCGGCAGCAGGGTGCGCAGCTGGGTGGTGACGCCCTGGGTGCTGATCACGATGCCGGCCCCCCCCTCCAGCACCTCTCCGTCGGCTCCGGCATCGGTGGCCACGCAGGCGGTGCCGCAGGCCATGGCCTCCAGCAGGGCCAGGGAGAGCCCCTCCACCAGGGAGGGCAGCAGGAACACCTCGGCGAGCTGCAGGAGCGCCACCCGGCGGGCCCGGCTGGCCTCGTAGCCCCACCAGATCACATCAGGCTCCGTGCCGCTCTGCAGCGAGGAGCGCAGCGGCCCGTCCCCCACGATCACCAGCACGCATCCCTGGGGGCGCACCAGCCGCCAGGCCTTCAGCAGCGCCTCGACGTTCTTCTCGGTGGCCACCCGCCCCATGTAGAGGAAGACGCGGCGGCCGCCCACCCTGAGCCGCAGCTGGGCCAGGTCGGATTCGCCGCCTGGGGCGGCCGGCGCCCAGGTGTCGGTGTCGACCCCGTTGGGGATCACCGCCAGCCGCTCGCGCCGCACCCCCAGGCGCACCAGCACCTCGGCCTGCAGCTCGGAGAACACGATCACCCGGTCGAACTTCGCCAGGGAGGGGGCGTAGAGCTGGTAGGTGAGCTGCTGGGTGCCGGCGGTGAGGTTGCGCAGGCCGGCGTCGAAGGGGGGATGGAAGGTGGCGACCAGGGGCAGACCCAGCTGCTGGCAGAGGTCGGGCAGGCGGAAGTCGAGGGGGGAGAGGGTGAGGCTGGCGTGCACAAGATCGGGTCGCAGCCGCTCCAGGGACTCCCGCAACTCCCGCTGGGCCCCCGGGGAGGGGATCGTGTACATCTGCGACTTCACCAGGTAGGGCAGGGCCACCTCGGGGTTGGCCTCCGGCCCGTCCGGGGGATCGAGCTCGCCTGCCCCCGCTTCCGGCCGTCCCAGGGAGGGGGTGGGGGTGTCGAAGTGAATGAAGCTCACCGCGTGGCCCCGCTGCCGCAGGGCTTCGGTGGTGCTGAGGCCGTAGGTGACGTTGCCGCAGAACGGAGACTTCTTGCCCAGCCAGGCAATGTGCATCACCTGTATGGCCCCACGCAACAGCGGAATTTAGCAGCGCTGCGAAGGCCCTCAGCTGCTGCGACAGGGGCGGGCGCTCAGCTGCTGCGCCAGGGGCGTTCGCTCAGGGCGGCGACGGCGGCGATGGCCGCCAGCCCCCAGAGCACAGGCAGCAGCCCGTAGCGGCTCACCACGGTGCCCGCCAGCACCAGGGGCAGGCTGAGGGCGATGTTGATCAGGTTGTTCTGCAGGCCGAACACCCGGCCGCGCTGGTTTTCCGGGGTGTCCTCCTGGATCGTGGTCTGGGCGGGGATCGCCAGCAGGGCCGCACCCACCCCCAGCAGGCCGCAGAGCAGCAGGGTGAAGACGAGGTTGCCCCGCAGCTGGCCCAGCAGCACCAGGCACCAGGCGATGGTCCCGAGCCCCGCACTGGCCAGCCCCCGGCGGCTGAAGCGTTCCCCCAGCTGGGCCATGGCCAGGGCCCCCAGGGCCAGTCCCACCCCGCTCATCGCCAGCAGCACGCCGAAGCGGGTGGGACCCAGCCCGCCGATCGCCGCCGCCAGGCTGATCGCCAGCACGTAGAGGGCCGCCAGCAGGCTGTAGAGCAGCACCAGCTGGATCATGGCGCTGCGCACCTTGGGTCGCTCCCGCAGCACCTGCACCCCTTCGCCGATCTCCTCCCAGACGGAGATGGAGCGAGGCTCCCGCGGCGGTTCCTGGATCTCGATCCCGGCGATGGCCAAGGCCGCGGCGCCGTAGCAGAGCGGTAGCAACACGAATTCTCCGCCCGGGATGCCCACCTGGGCCAGCAGGGTGCGCAGCAGCCGCAGGATCGGGTCGCCGAGGGCGAAACCGACGATGGTGGCGGCCATGCTGGTGGCCTGGTACACCGAATTCGCGGCGAGCAGCTGCGGATAGCTCACCAGCAGGGGAATGGCCGCCTGCTCGGCCGGCGCGAAGAACTGGGTGAGCACCGACTCGAAGAAGGTCATGGCCACCAGGGCCCAGTAGCCCCAGCTCAGCCCCAGCCACATCGGCCCCGGCAGCAGGCACAGGGGGGCCAGCATCACCAGGCCGGCGCGCAGGCCGTTGGAGGCCACCATCACGGTGCGCTTCGGCCAGCGGTCGGCCCAGACGCCCGCCACCGTCCCCAGCAGCATCGCCGGCACGGTGTTGGCCACGTAGATGCCGGTGGCCAGCAGGGTGATCATCTGGGCCCGGGTCTCGAAGCTCATCCGGAAGGCGGCGGCCGCCTCGGCGAGGGCCGCGTTGTTCTGCGGCGTGTCCGTCACCCAGTACTGGGCGATCAGGAACACCATCAGCACGATGTAGAACTTGTCCGCCAGCTGGGAGAACACCTGGCCGATCCAGAGGCGCCGGAATCCCGGCAGGGCCAGGACGGCGGCCAGTCCCCTCTCGGTCTTGCCGCTCGGGCTCATGCTGGCTCGGACGGATGGGAGGGCATGGGGTCGCAGGCGGTCCGCAGCAGTCTGAAGGCTCGCGGTCGCTGACCGAGATGCTCGCCGCACCAGGCCTCCACCAGATCCAGCAGGTGCAGCCACACCGCTTCCGGTCCCATCAGCTGGCCGTCACGGCGGCGCGGTGGGGCGGGGCGTGTCAGCCGCTGCAGCAGGGCCAGTTCGGAAGGGTTGAGCATCACCCTGGCCCCCGGGATCGCGCCGATCGCCAGCCCCTCGCTGGGCAGCAGGCTGCAGCGCCAGGACCAGTCCCCGATCGGCGGCACCAGCGCGGCGCCGCTGCGGACGCAGTGCTGCAGGGGCAGGGCGAAGCCCCCCAGGGCCAGCAGGTGGATGCTGCCCTGCACGGCCACCGCCAGGGCCTCCACCCGCTCGGACCGTTCCGTCACCACCGCCTCCAGGCGCCCCAGCTGGAGCAGCAGGTCGGCGAGCACCCCCGGGGCGGGCGTCTCGGCGGGCACGAGCTTGAGGCAGAGCTCGGCCAGGGCCTGGGCCGCGGCCAGGGTCTCCAGGCGCTGGGCCAGGCCGCTGTAGTTGCGAAGCACCCGCAGCTGCCGCACCCGCCGCAGGCCGCCGCGGCCCCCCACCTGCAGGACCAGATGGGCCAGGGGCACCGCCGCCGCCAGGCTGCTCTTCGGCCGTCGCGCCCCCGGCACCGCCAGCCGGGTGAGCCCTTCGGCCTCGCTCAGCAGGGTGAGCAGCCGGTCGTGCTCCCCCAGGGGGCGGCAGGTGAGGGCGAGGCCCTCCAGGTGCTGTTCAGGCACCGGCGCGCAGCGCCTGCATCAGGGCCACGCCCCGGCTCGTGCCCAGCCGACCGGCTCCTGCCGCCACCAGGGCGAGGGCCTGGTCGAGATCGGCGATGCCACCGGCGGCCTTCACCGCCGCCCGGCCCCTGGCCAGGGCCACCAGCCGGGCCACCTGCTCCGGGGTCACCGCTGGGCCGAAGCCGCTGCCGGTCTTGAGATGGCGCACCCCGGCATCGATGCTGATCTCCACCAGCAGCTCAAGGGCCTCGGGGTCGAGACGGCCCATCTCCAGGATCACCTTGACCGGCAGGCCCAGGTCGGTGATGGCCGCCAGGTCGTCGAGCACGGCGGTGCCGTCGCCATCGGCCAGGGCCCCGAAATCGGGCACCACGTCCAGCTCGTCGGCACCGGCGGCGGCGGCCCACTCCGCCTCGGCCCGCTTGATCGCCGCCGGGATGGCCCCGAAGGGGAAACCCACCACGGCGACCAGCTTCACCGCCCCGTCGACCGGCAGCCGCTCACGGGCCACCGGCAGCCAGCGGGAGGCCAGGCACACCCCGGCGAAGCCGAAGTGGCGGGCCTCATCGCAGCAGCGGAGGATGGCCTCCCGGCCCTGGTGGGGGTCCAGGAGGGCGTGGTCGATCAGGGGGGCGAGGTCGGGCCGTTCGGGCTCCCGCTCAGGTGTCACGGGCCTGGATGACGCCGAAGCCGCCATGGTTGCGGCGGTAGACCACCTGGATCTGGCCCGTGGCCGCGTCCCGGAACACGTAGAAATCGTGATCGATCACATCCAGCTGATGCAGGGCCTCCTCCAGGTCCATCGCCGGCATGGCGAAGTACTTGCGGCGTACGCCGCGGTGGGGCACGGCGGGCTCGAGGCCATCGGTGAGGGAGCCCCCGGGGTCGGGCAGCGTGGCAGCCCCGGCTTCCTCGGCCGCGGCGGAGCGGTGCACCGGACCCTGGGTGCGCTCCTGGAGACGGTCCTTGTAGCGGGTCAGCTGGCGGCTCAGCTTGGTGGCCACCAGATCGATGCTGGCGTAGAGGTTCTCGCTGCGTTCCTGGGCCCGGATCACCACCCCGTTGGCGAAGACCGTGACTTCCGCCGTCTGCTGCGGCACACGGGGATTGCGGGCCACCGACAGATGCACGTCGGCTTCCTTGACGATGCCATCGAAGTGGCTGATGGCGCGATTGAGCTTGGCTTCGGTGTACTCCCTGATCGCCGGTGTGACGTCGAGATTGCGGCCGTGGATCAGCAGTTTCATTCGGGTGCCTGCCTCCAGAGGAATTCTGGCTCTGGGACAACCTCAAGCTAGGAACGCCGTTGCATGGCCCCCAACACTCCCGCAATTCTTTTTGAAGCCCCGGCTCCGGTGCCCTTCCCGCTGGCCTGGGAGTGGCAGCGCCAACTGCAGCGGCGCCGGCTCGACGATCCCGCCGTGCCCGACGCCCTGCTGCTGCTCCAGCACACCCCCTGCTACACCCTGGGCCGGGGGGCCAGCCTGGAGCACCTCGGCTTCGATCCGGCCGATCCGCCCCTGCCGCTGCACCGCATCGACCGTGGCGGCGAGGTGACCCACCACCTGCCCGGCCAGCTGGTGCTCTACCCGGTGCTCGATCTCCAGCGCCACGGCGGCGACCTGCACCTCTATCTGCGGGCCCTCGAGGACGTGGTGCTGGCGGTGCTGCAGGAGCTGGGGCTGGAGGGGGAGCGCATCGAGGGGCTCACCGGGGTCTGGCTGGAGGGCCGCAAGCTGGCGGCGATCGGGGTCGGCGCCCGCCGCTGGATCAGCCAGCACGGCCTGGCCCTGAATGTCGACTGCTCCCTGGAGGGCTTCGGCGCGATCGTCCCCTGCGGGCTCAGCGACCGGCCGGTGGGACGGCTGGTGGACTGGCGGCCTTCCCTCACCCCCGAACGGGTGGCGCCGCTGCTGCTGGCGGCCTTTTCCCGCCGCTTCGCACTGGACCTGCGACCGCCGGGGCCACAGGAGGGACTGGCTGGCCTGGGGGAGGGGGGAGACCGGTCGGGACTGGGAGAATCCTGATTTCCCGTTGCTCCACACCGGCCGCCCATGAACGCCAGAGCCGAGATCCACTGGGGCGGCAGCCCACGGGACCGCCGTGCCCTTGAAGGTCGCGCTGACTGGAGCTGGCTCGAGGGGCTCGAGGGCCTCTGGCCGGAACTGGAGCGGCTGCATGGCCCCCGGGTGGCCCTGGAAGCCCCCCACGGCCGCCATCCGGAGACGCTCCGCTACGACGAGCTGCGCCAGGCGATCGACCGGGCGGCGGCGGCCTTTGCCGATCTGGGGGTGGGGCCCGGCGATGTGGTGGCCCTGTTCGCGGAGAACGGTCCCCGCTGGCTGGTGGCCGACCAGGGGCTGATGCGGGCCGGGGCGGCCGATGCCGTGCGCGGCAGCGCGGCGCCGGCCGAGGAGCTGCGCTACATCCTCGAGGACGCCGGCGCGGTGGGGGCGGTGCTGGAGTCGGCCGCCCTTCTCGAGCGGCTGGCCCTCGACGGGCCGGCCCTGCAGCGGCTGCGCTTCATCGTGCTGCTGGAGGGGGAGGCCCCGGCCGTTCCCCTGCCGCTGCCCTGCCTCACCTGGGACGACCTGCTGAAGCGCGGCGCCGCCAGCCCCCTGCCGCCCGTCCCCACGGGAGGGCCCGGGCGGCTGGCCACGCTTCTGTACACCTCCGGCACCACCGGCCAGCCCAAGGGGGTGCCCCTCAGCCACGCCAACGTCCTGCACCAGCTGGGCACCCTGGGGGTGGCGGTGTCGCCGAGCCCCGGCGATCACGTGCTGTCGGTGCTGCCGATCTGGCATGCCTACGAGCGCACCGCCGAGTACTTCCTGCTCAGCTGCGGCTGCCGCCAGACCTACACCACCCTCAAGCAGCTGCGTTCCGACCTGCAGAAGGTCCGGCCCCAGTACCTGATCAGCGTGCCGCGGCTGTGGGAGGCCCTGCTCTCGGGCTTCGAGGACGCCCTGGCCGCCATGCCCGCCTCCCGCCAGCGCCTGCTGCGCCGGGCCCTCGCCGTCAGCCGGGCCTTCCACCGGCGGCGGCGGGTGGCCCTCGATCTCACCCTGAAGCAGGAAACGGCGGCCGACCGGCTTCTGGCCGCCGGCGGCGCCCTGCTGCTCTGGCCGCTGCATGGGGCGGCCGGCACCCTGCTGTGGCCGAAGGTGCGCGGCCAGCTGGTGGGGGGTCGGCTGCGCACCGCCATCAGCGGCGGCGGGGCCCTGGCCATCCACGTGGACGGCTTCTTTGAGGCCGTCGGCATCGAGCTGCTGGTGGGCTACGGCCTCACCGAGACCAGCCCGGTGCTCGCCTGCCGCCGGCCCTGGAGCAACCGCCGCGGCAGCGCCGGCCAGCCCCTGCCGGACACCGCCCTGAAGGTGGTGGATCCCGTCACCAGGGCCTCGCTACCGGTGGGCGAGCGGGGGCTGGTGCTGGCCAGGGGGCCCCAGGTGATGGGGGGCTACCACAACAAGCCCGAGGCCTCGGCGAAGGTGCTGGATGGCGAGGGCTGGTTTGACACCGGCGACCTGGGTCTGCTGCTGGCCGATGGAACCCTGGTGCTGACCGGCCGCGCCAAGGACACGATCGTGCTCAGCAGTGGCGAGAACATCGAGCCCGGCCCCCTGGAGGAGGCCCTGGTGGCCTCGCCGCTGGTGGAGCAGGTGATGCTGGTGGGCCAGGACCGCAAGCAGCTCGGGGCCCTGGTGGTGCCGAAGGCGGAGGTGCTGCAGGCGTTCGCGGCCGAGGCCAATCTCCCCTGCCCCGGGCCCGGGGAGCCCGGTGCCGGCGCCGATCCGGCCCTGCTGCGGGCCCTCTGCCGCGAGTGCAACCGCCTGCTGGCGGCCCGGCCGGGCTCCCGGGCCGACGAGCGCCTCGGCGGTGTGGCCCTGGTGGAGCCCTTCAGCATCGACAACGGCTTGCTCACCCAGACCCTCAAGCAGCGCCGGGATCGGATCGCCGAGCGGGACCGCGGCGCCATCGCTGCGCTCTACGGCGAGAGCTGACCCCATGGTTGACCGGATCCCCCGTCGCCTGACAGCCTGAGCCCTGCACCTGAAGTCCCATGGCCGACGGCAACAGCCTCAACATCAAGCGATCGATCACGGTGCGTGCCGTGGTGACGCCGCGCTGGAAGGAGGATGCCGAGCGGGAGCTCAGCAATGCGCTCACCAATTTCGACCAGCAGCTGGCCCAGCTGGAGCAGGAGGGGCAGCGGCTGGTCGATGAGATCCGTCGTCAGAGCGCCAATCCCCTCGATCCCCGCGTGCAGGAACAGGTGGGTTCGGTGCAGCAGCAGGTGGCGGCCAAGCGCGCCGAGTTTGAGGAGCAGAAGCGCCAGGTGCTCGACCAGCAGCGCCAGGTGCGGGAGCTGGAGATGGAGCAGGTGGTGGAGCAGGGCCAGATCGAGAGCTTCTGCGACGTCCAGGTGGGCGACAACCTGGTGCAGAAGCTGCAGGTGGCGGTGCTGGTGCGGGATGGGGTGATTGAGGCGATCGAGGGGGGCTGATCCTTCCGCCACCTAAAATCCCCCCCATCACAGAGGCAGTCCCCCGTTGGCCACCCACGAAATCTTCATGCCGGCCCTCAGCTCCACCATGACGGAGGGCAAGATCGTGGAGTGGCTCAAGAAACCCGGTGAGCGGGTCGAGCGGGGCGAGTCGGTGCTCGTGGTCGAGTCCGACAAGGCGGACATGGATGTGGAGGCCTTCCAGGAGGGGTTCCTGGCGGCCGTGCTGATGGAGGCGGGCAGCACCGCCCCGGTGGGCGAAACGATCGGCCTGATCGTGGAAACCGAAGCGGAGATCGCGGCGGCCAAGGCCGCGGCCCCGGCCCCTGCCGCGGCTGCACCCACCCCTGCAGCGGCCGCACCAGCACCCGCTCCAGCTGCGGCCGCCCCCACCCCAGCCGCGCCCGCACCGGCACCGGCCCCCGTGGCCGCGCCCGCCCCGGCGCCGGTGGCGGTTCCCGCCGCCGCCAGCGACGGCCGGGTGGTGGCCACCCCCCGGGCCCGCAAGCTGGCGGCCCAGCTCGGTGTCGCCCTGGCCTCCGTGCGGGGCAGCGGCCCCAACGGCCGGATCCAGGCCGAGGACGTGGAGCAGGCCACCGGCCAGCCCGTCAGCGTGCCGCGGGTGGCCGAAGGCACCGCTCCGGCCATGGCCGCCCCGGCCGGCAATGGCGCAGCGGCCGCCCCTGCCGCCCCCGCCGGTCAGTCCTTCGGCCGTGCCGGCGAGACGGTGGCCTTCAACACCCTGCAGCAGGCGGTCGTCCGCAACATGAACGCCAGCCTGGCGGTCCCCTGCTTCCACGTCGGCTACACGATCACCACCGACCGGCTCGACGCCTTCTACAAGCAGGTGAAGGCCAAGGGCGTCACGATGACGGCCCTGCTGGCCAAGGCCGTGGGCGTCACCCTGGCCCGCCATCCCCAGGTGAATGCCTCCGCCAGCGACGCCGGCATGGCCTACCCCGCCTCCGTCAACGTGGCCGTGGCCGTCGCCATGGATGACGGCGGCCTGATCACGCCGGTTCTGGCTGCCGCCGACCGCACCGACCTCTATTCCCTCTCCCGCAACTGGGCCGATCTGGTGGCCCGCTCCCGCTCCAAGCAGCTCAAGCCGGAGGAGTACACCACCGGCACCTTCACCCTCTCCAACCTGGGCATGTTCGGGGTCGATCGCTTCGACGCGATCCTTCCCCCGGGCACCGGCGCCATCCTGGCGGTGGCCGCTTCCCGGCCTGTCGTCGCGGCCCTCAAGGATGGTTCGATCGCCGTGCGGCGCCAGATGCAGGTGAACCTCACCGCCGATCACCGCGTCATCTACGGCACCCATGCCGCCGCCTTCCTCAAGGATCTCGCCGACCTGATCGAGAACCGGCCCGAAAGCCTGGCCCTCTAGGACGTCTCCCTTCCGCGTGGTCACTCCCGCCGTGCCGGATCCCGCCGACCTGCGCCTGTCGAGCTACGACTTCGCCCTGCCGCAGGAGCGGATCGCCCAGCGGCCGGTGGAGCCCCGGCACGCCGCCCGGCTGCTGGTGGTGGACCCGGCGGGGGCCGGGCCTGCCCCCCAGGCCCGCCACCTCAGCGCCTGGGATCTGCAGCACGAGCTCAGGCCCGGCGACCTGCTGGTGGTGAACGACACCCGGGTGCTGCGGGCCCGGCTGGAGGCACGGCGGCCCGGCGGCGGTGCGGTGGAGCTGCTGGTGCTCGAGCCCTGGCCGGGCGGGGCGGGGCAGTGGCTGTGCCTGGCGCGGCCCGCCAAGAAGCTGCGGCCCGGTGACCGCCTGGAGGTGGTAGCCGAGGGCCAGCCGCCCCTGATGGTTGCGGTGGTGGGCAGCGATCCCTCCACCGGCGGCCGCATCGTGCAGTTCCCGCCGGACTGCGCCGATGCGGCCGCCCTCGAGCCCCTGCTGGTGCAGTACGGCGCCATCCCCCTGCCGCCCTACATCCACGAACACGACGCCAGCGACAACGAGCGCTACCAGACCCGCTATGCCGCCCGTCCCGGCGCCGTGGCCGCCCCCACCGCCGGCCTGCACCTCAGCGACGAGCTGCTCTCTGCGATCAGGGGGCGTGGTGTCGGGGTGGCCACCACCACCCTGCACGTGGGCCTGGGCACGTTCCGGCCGATCGAAACGGAAGACCTCAGCGCTCTGGAGCTCCACAGCGAATGGGTGGAAGTGAGCCCGGCGCTGGTGGAGGCGGTGGCGGCCTGCCGGGCAGCCGGTGGCCGGGTGATCGCCATCGGCACCACCTCGGTGCGCAGCCTGGAGGCCGTGGCCCAGCTGCACGGCGGCGAGCTCCGGCCCCACACCGGCCCGGTCAACCTGGTGATCCAGCCCGGCTACCGCTTTGCCGTGGTGCAGGGCCTGCTCACCAACTTCCACCTGCCGAAGAGCTCGCTGCTGCTGCTGGTGAGTGCCCTGATCGGCCGCGAGCGCCTGCTGGCCCTCTACGGCGAGGCGATCGAGCGCCAGTACCGCTTCTTCTCCTACGGCGATGCCATGTGGATCGCGCCGGAGGCGGTGCTGCCAGGGGCCAGGCCAGCCTGAAAAAAAAGCCCCCGGGGATCCCCGGAGGCTGGTGGTTGGAGCCGGAGCCTGATCAGGCGGCGGCCAGGTTCGCGGCCACGAAGTCCCAGTTGACCAGCTTGTCGAGGTAGGTGGTCATGTAGTCGGGACGGCGGTTCTGGTAGTCGAGGTAGTAGGCGTGCTCCCAGACATCCATGGTGAGCAGAGCCTTCTGCCCATGGGCGAGGGGCAGATCGGCGTTGGCGGTCTTGGTGATCTTCAGGGTGTCGCCATCGAGGACCAGCCAGGCCCAGCCGCTGCCGAACTGGGTGGCACCGGCCGCCTTGAACTGCTCCACGAAGGCGTCGAAGCTGCCGAAGTCGGCGGCGATCTTCTCGGCCAGGGCGCCGGTGGGGGCGCCGCCGCCACCGGGCTTGATGCACTGCCAGTAGAAGCTGTGGTTCCAGACCTGGGCGGCGTTGTTGAACACGCCCGCCTTGGAGGCATCACCGGCGACGGCCAGGATCACCTCTTCGAGGCTCTTGCCCTCGAGCTCGCCACCCTCGATCAGCTTGTTGAGGTTGGTGACGTAGGCGGCGTGGTGCTTGCCGTGGTGGAACTCGAGGGTCTGCCGGGAAATGTGGGGCTCGAGTGCGTCGAGGCCGTAGGGCAGTTCGGGCAGCTGGTGAGCCATGGGAGAGGGTTGGGGTTACGCGGCATTGTAACGATCGTCACCCGAATCCAGGCTGCCCGGGGCAGGGGGTCAGCCCTTGATCTCCAGCAGTTCCACCTCGAACACCAGGGTGGCGTTGGGGGGAATCACGCCACCGGCGCCACGCTCGCCGTAGGCCAGATCGGAGGGGATGACCAGCTTGCGCTTGCCGCCCACCTTCATGCCGGCGACGCCCTCGTCCCAGCCCCGGATCACCCGGCCGGCGCCGAGGGGGAAGGAGAAGGGGCCGCGGCCGTAGCTGCTGTCGAACTCCTTGCCGTTGGTGAGGGTGCCGCGGTAGTTGACCACCACGGTCTGGCCGCTTTTGGCCTCGGCGCCTTCGCCCAGGGCCAGGTCGGTGATGCGCAGGCCGCTGGGGGTGGTGCGTTCGGTGGGGGAGACGAGCTCGCCGCCCAGGGCCGCGGCCCCACTGGAGGCCAGATCGGCGCTGGAGGAATCGGGGGCCATGGTGAACAGGGTGGGGTTGGGGACGTCGGGGTCGAGTTCGAGCGGGGCCGCCACCGCCTGCTTCGCCGCCGGTGCTGTGGCGGGGCTCGCCTGCGGCGCGGTGGCGGGGCCGGAACGGGCCAGGGCCTGCTGGACGCCGGTCTCGGCGGGGGCCGGTGCGGCGGCCTCCACCTGGGAGGGCGACACGAGCTGGCTGACGAAGGCCAGCATCAGACAGGCCACGCAGACGAACGAACTGATCAGGATGTCGCGCATGCGGAAGGACCCGGATGGGGGGATTCTGCCAGTGCGATCAGTCGTTCCCTTCGCCGTTCGCCTGCCGCTGCCGCAGGGCCTGCTCCAGCCGGTCGATGCGACCGCGCAGTTCGTCGAGTTCACGCTGCCGGGCCAGGCCCAGGTCCTGCAGCAGCTGGTCACGGTTGCGCTCCAGCTGGCGTTCGGCCTGCTGTTCCACCTCCGGCGTCTCGCCCCGCAGGGCGCGCATGACGTCCTCCACCAGGGCGGAGGCGTGGCTGGGGTCGAGGCGGCCGCTGCTCACCCATTCCTGGCTGACGTACTTGAGCCGGTCGGCCACCAGCGAGGTGGTGCCGAGGCCGCGCAGCAGCAGCATCTGCAGCAGATTGCCCTGGTCCATGAAAGAGGTTTCCTTGGGGAAACGGCGTGACTCTTCTCTGACCTTGGCGCCTCCTGCGCCCGGCGACCATGGGCAATGACCGGCGTGCCGGCTGGGTCGCCGCCGCAGCCGGTGGGCTGCTGGCGGGGGCGGCCCTGCCGCCGGTGGGCTGGCCCTGGCTGCTCTGGCCCGCCGTGGTGCTGCTCTGGTCCCTGACGGAGAGTCGCACCGGCAGCGTCTCGGCGCCGCGGCGGTTCCGGCGCGGCGGGCTGTGGGGGCTGGCGGCGGTGCTGGTGAGCCATCGCTGGCTGCTCTGGCTCCACCCCCTCGACTGGATCGGGGTGCCGGGCCCCCTGAGCCTGCCCATCTGCCTGGCGCTGTGGCTGGCCATCGGCCTGGCCGGTGCCCTGCTGGTGGGGGCCTGGACGGCCCTGGTGGGTCGGCTTGATCCCGCACGACCCAGCACGGCCCTGCTGGCGGCGGCCCTCTGGGGCCTGGCGGAGGTGCTTCTGGCCAAGGGTCCCCTGTTCTGGCTGGGGCTGGGGGCGGCGGCCCTGCCGGGGGACCGGGCCCTGGCCGGCCTGGCGGCCGTCGGGGGAGCCGGGTTCCTGGCGGCGCTGCAGCTGCTGATCGGCTGGGGCCTCTGGAGGGCGCTGCGGGGCCTGCCCGCCCAGCGTGCCCGCTGGCTGCTGGTCACGCTGGCCCTGGTGGCCACCTGCCACCTGGCCGGTCTGGCCCTGCTGGCCCAGGCCGGGGCCGAGGGCGGCGATGGTGATGGCCGTGGCGATGGCAGCGGCGATGGCGGCAGGACCGAGCGCTGGCTGGTGCTGCAGCCCGCCATCCCCACCCGGGAGAAGTTCGAGGCCGACCAGCAGCGCCGGCTGCTGCAGCGGCTGGCCTTCGCCCAGCGCCAGGCGGCCGCGGCCGAACCACCGGTGCAGGGGGTGCTGCTGCCCGAAGGATCCCTGGCCCTCGGCCAGCTCCTGCCGGAGGCGGCGCCGGTGGAGGTGCTCAGCGGCGGCTTCCGCCGCGAGGGCCTGGAGCTGCGCAGCAGCCTGCTGCGCTTCGAGCCCGACCAGCGCCAGGCCGGCGGCTGGGTGGACAAGCACCGGGTCGTGCCCCTGGGCGAATGGGTGCCCCTGGCGAGCCTGTGGCGCTGGAGCGGTCTTTCGGCGGTGGGGGGCATTGAACCGGGGACAGCCTCCCGGCTGCTGTCGCGGCCGGGGGGGGATGTGGCCGTGGCCATCTGCTACGAGCTCTCCGACGGGGCGGCCCTGGCCGCCGCCACCAGGGAGGGGGCCCGCTGGCTGCTGGCCAGCGCCAACCTCGATCCCTACCCCCTGCAGTTGCAGGGGCAGTTCGCCGCCCTGGCCCAGCTGCGCGCCATCGAGACCGGCCGCTGGCTGGTGAGTTCCGCTAACACCGGCCCGAGCCTGCTGGTGGACGCCGGCGGACAGGTGCTGGAGACGCTGCCCCCGGGCCGCCCCGCCACCGGCCTGCTCACCGTGCAGCAGCGCTCAACGCTCACCCCCTACGACCGCTGGGGCGAGAAGCCCCTGATCGGCCTCGCCCTGCTGGCGGGGGCCTGGCGCTGGCTCAGCCGGGCGCCGGGCTGATCCGGGCCGTCGCCGGTTCCGGGGCCGCGGCGGCGAACTCGATGCCCTGCGACTGGAAGGCCTGCAGGATCCCGAGGTTGATGGCCTGCTGCAGGTCGAGGTAGACCACGACGCTGCTGTCGGGGACGAAGAACACGTACTGGAACTCCAGGGCGCCGTCGGCGAAGCGCAGGAAGTGGCAGCGATCGAAGGCTGCCGGCGGATGGGCGCGGATCACCTCCTCCACCAGCCCCGCGATGGAGGCGGCTTTCTCGGCCGCCATCCGATCCGACAGGCGCAGGGTCTGGGCGACCCGGCGCCGGGGCAGATCACCGAAGTTGCGGATCGTCTTCTGGAGGAGTTCCTCGTTGCCGATCACGATCCGCTCGCCGCTGAGGCTGCGGATCGAGGAGGAGCGGATCCCCACCCGCTCCACCGGTCCGAGCACATCGCCGAAGCCGATCAGATCGCCGATCTGGAAGGGCTTGTCGATGACGATGGTGAGGTAGTTGATGAAGTGGCTCAACGGCCCCCGCAGGGCCAGGCCGACGCCGATGCCGGCCCCCGCCAGGGAGGCGTAGACGGCCCCGAGCGGCACCCCCTGCTGCTGCAGGAACACCAGGGTGCCCAGCCCCCAGAACAGGGCCCGGATCATCGGGGCCAGGGCCCGGAGGGTGCTGGTCTGCTCCTCCCGCCCCAGGCGCTGCAGGGACCGTTCCAGCAGCAGCAGCAGGCTGCGGTTGAGCAGCCGCACCACCAGCACCGTCGCCACCAGCAGGGCCGCCCCCTCCACCAGCCGGTCCGGTCCGGGGTCGAAGCGCAGCAGCGCCCAGTCCCTCACCAGGGACCGCCAGCCCCAGACCACCATGGCCAGGTAGCCGAGCGAGGCCAGGCTGTGCAGCAGCAGGGGCGTGATCGCGCCATCGGCTCCAGGGCCAGCGGCGGCCTCCGGCGGGCGTTCCAGGCGCAGCAGCCGGCGCCGCAGCAGCCGCACCACCAGCCAGACGGCCGCCGAGCCCAGCAGCACGCGGGCGAGTGCCATGGCCAGGGCGAATCCCGGGGGGCTCATCGCTTGAACGGAAAGGGGATCACCCTTGCATGGGCCCTCGGCGGCATGGGCCCCACGGGGCGGGCTTCAGGTGAGGACCGGCTGGGGGGGCTGGCCGGCGGGCCGGGACACCAGGATCTTGCGCAGGGCCAGGCGAGCCGGCCCATCTGGCTCGGCGCCGGATTCAGGGGCGACCAGCTCCGCTGCTGGCTCCGATCCGTCCAGCTCGCCATCCTGGGGGTCGAGCAGCTCGATCACGGCCTGGCGCACCCCCGACAGGCGCCGCTCCAGCCTGAGGCGCGCCCGCTGCTCCTGCTCCAGGTCCTGAAGGAGTGCCCGGCGCTCGTGCTCCGCGGCCTCCTGGAGCTCGGCTTCCCGGGCAGCAGCGGCCTCGGCGGCCTCCTGGAGACGCTGCTCCACGGCCTCCTCGCGTCGACGGTCCCGCTCCCGTTCGGCCTCCTCCAGGGCCGCCTGCTCCGCTTCGGCGATGGCCAGCTGCTGCCGGATGGCCTCGTGGAAGCGCTCCACCTCCGCTTCGGCCTGGCGCCGGCCCTCGAGGGCCTCGGCCAGCTCGGCGGCGAGCCGCTCCCGTTCCAGCCGGGCGTCCTCCAGCTGGGCCGCCACCTCGTGGGCGCGGGTGGCGGCGGCGGTCTCCAGGTGGCGCCGGAAGCGGCGCTCCTGCTCCAGTTCCTCGCGCAGGGCATCGACTTCGCCGGTGGTGGCGGCGATCAGGCTCTGGGCCTGGGCGGTGAGGGCCTCGACCGCCTGGATGAAGGAGCTGGACATCGGCGTGCGGGGGGAAGGACGCTGGCCTTGCTCTAAGTCTGCGGGGGGCGGCCTGTCGGTAGCGAAGCGCTCCACCATGGGTGGGGGCCGCTGGCCTCAGTCGGCGCCGGTCCGTGATCGGCGCAGCAGCACCGAGGGGGCGATGCCGTAGCGGCGTTGGAAGCCGGCGGCGAAGGATGACAGCTGCCGGAAGCCATGGCGGCGGGCGATGACGGCCACGGTCTCCCCGGGCTGGGCCCGCTGCAGATCACGGTGCACGGCCTCCAGTCTCTGCCGCTTCACCCATTGCATGGGGCTGCAGCCGAAGCGCCGTTGAAACAGATACTGCAGGTTGCGCCGGGAGTAGGCACTGCGCCGACTGAGCTCGGTGGCGGTGATCGGGGTGTGCAGGTGGGCCTGGATCCACTGCAGGAGTTCGTCGAAGGGGCGATCCCGATGCGGGTCGGCGAGAGAGCCATCGATCCCCCGGACCGCTTCCGGGCACACCAGGGCGGCCACCAGGCGATAGAGCAGATCCTCGAGCTGGGGGGCGGCGAGTCCGCCCACCGGCCCCAGCAGTGGCGCGTCCAGCATCCGCAGCGCCAGGTGGAGGTGGCGCAGGAGTTCGGCCTGCTGGCCCGGTTGGCTGCCATCCACCACCAGGGGGCTTTCGAAGCGCGGCCGATGGCGGCCGGGATCCCTGCCGCTGCCGGCGAGGGTGGAGGCCGTTGCGGCGAGCCTGCGGCGATCGAGGCAGATCATCACTTCCTCGAAGGTTCCGGTGCTGGCCGTGAAGGCGGCACCGGGGAGGTAGGCGGCCATCGGACCCCCCTGCAGCCGCAGCGTCTGTCCATCCGTTCCCACCTGGCCCTCCCCCGCCAGCGGCAGGGTCAGGGTGGCGAGGTCGCCGTCGTCGAAGCTGATCTCCAGGGGGGAGTGGCGGCTGCAGGACACCGCCACGTCGCCGACGTGGATCACGCCGCTGCGATGGAAGAAGCCCCGCTCCTGCGGCCCCTCGAGGAAGGCGCTCAGGGGGAAGGTCTGGGCCACCCGCGCCAGCAGGGCGTCGGAATCGGTCACCTCCACCGCCCGGGACTCCAGCAGCGTCAGCGGCACCGTGCCGGTGGGTTCAGCGGGCGGCATCAGGGCTGCGCGGGGGCCAGCGAGCTGAAGCTACCGCCGGCCGTCATTCGTTGACGATCGAGGCCGTGACTTCGACCGAGGCATCGCCGCACTGCACGATCCGGCCGGTGGGATTGGCCACCAGGCTGCCGAGCACGAGCTGGGGGTCCGCCGGGCGGATCTGGCCGGGCTGGATGTTCATGCAGATGATCGTGGTGATCCTCGGGTTCTGGGTGGGGGTGAGGAAGGCGGCTCCCACATAGGCATTGAGCTGGCCCACCTTGGCGGTCTGGGCCGGAATCACATAGCTGTAGGCCGCTTCAGTGGTGGTGCGGACGGCGTAGTCGAAGGACGCCGGCAGGGTGATGCCGAAATCCTGCTGAATGTTCGAAACCGTGGCCCGGAAGGCGCCGTTCTTCTGGTAGTAGGTGCGCTGCGCTTCCATCATCCGGGCCACGGCATTGAGCGCCGCCGTCTGATCAGGGCTCGCCTGCGGCTGCGCCCCGGCGCCGGGGCAGGCCATGGCGATGCCGAGGCCCAGGGTGGCGAGCAGCGCCGAGCTGGCGTGGCGGAACAGGGGGGAGGTCATGGGCGGGGTTCCGATCTTCTGGCTCGCCACCGTGCCACGTGGCCCGCCTTTCCTGACAGGATCCATGCCGCACTGTTGCGCCGCTGCGACAGTCTTGCCGACCTGCGTTCATTGGCGGCCGGGCCGCCGATGGTGATGGGGTGCGCTGTGCCAATCCGCTGTGCCAACGAGTGTGTCGAAGGTGATCGATGCGACCCTGAATCGCTCATTGACGCCTCCAAAATGCGGGCCGTGAGCCATCCGCAGGGCCCAGCGAATCCGTGCTTGTTCGAATCCTTGCTCGTGCATCGTCCTGAGGCCTGGAGCTTTCCGGTGCTGGCCGCCCTGCTGATCCTGGCTCTGGGGGTGGTGCTGCTGTGGCCCGCTCCCGCCCCGGCGGCGGACCCATGCCCGCCGACGATGGCCCCCATCCCCGGCGGTCGCTACCGCATCGGCGCGGCGGGCCGCCTGCCGGAGGAGGCGCCGTCCGAGGCGCCGGTGCGGCTGCAGCCCTTCTGCATCGCCCGCACGGAGGTGACCAACCGTGAGTTCGCCGCCTTCGTGGCCGCCACCGGCTACCGCACCCAGGCGGAGCAGCCCCTGCCCCAGGAGCAGTTCCCGGAGCTGTCCGCCGCCGAGCGCCGCCCCGGCTCGGTGGTGTTCCGGCCGCCGTCCCCCGGAGAGCCCCTGGCGGAGCTCAGCTGGTGGCAGTGGGTGCCCGGGGCCGACTGGCGCCACCCCGAGGGCCCCGGCAGTTCCATCGACGGCCGTCTCGACCATCCGGTGGTGCAGGTGTCGCTGGCGGATGCGGAGGCCTACGCGGCCTGGGCCGGCGCCGCCCTCCCCAGCGAGGTCCAGTGGGAATTCGCCGCCCGGGGTGGCCTGCGGGATCGGGCCTTCAGCTGGGGCAACACCTGGCGGCCAGGCCAGGCCAACACCTGGCAGGGGGAGTTCCCCGTCAGCAACACCGCCGACGATGGCTTCACCGGCACCGCTCCGGTGGGCCGCTTCCCCCCCAATGGCTACGGGCTCCACGACATGACCGGCAATGTCTGGGAGTGGACGGCGGACTGGTACCGGCCAGGCCACGATCGCCTCGCCGGCCAGGACGATCCGGTGCTGGCCGACCCGGCCGCCAGCAGCGACCCGCGGGAGCCCGGGGTGGCCAAGCACGTCATCAAGGGGGGCTCCTTCCTGTGCGCCCCGAACTACTGCAGCCGCTACCGGCCGGCGGCACGGGAGGCCGAGAGCCCCGACACCGGCACCTCCCACATCGGTTTCCGACTCGTTTCCCCCGCCCTGACGACCCATGGCTGAACGTCCCCTGTCCCGCCTGAGCGTCGCGCTCGGCCGCCTGCTGCGGCGCCTGGTGCCGGCGTGCCTGGCCCTGGCCCTGGTGGGCTGGTCGTTCAGGGCCGTGCCGGCCCTGGCCCAGCGGATCACCGGCACGCCCGGAGCCCCGAATGCCACCACCACGATCTCCGGCACCCAGCTGCCCGCCCCGGCGCCCCCCTTCGGCGGGGTGATCAAGGATGGGGCGCTGCAGTCGAAGCCCTGGTGGGCGCCCCGGATCACTCCGCCCCAGAGCGCGCCCAACGTGCTGCTGATCATCACCGACGACGCCGGATTCGGCGTGCCGAGCACCTTCGGCGGCGTGATCCCCACCCCGGCGATGGAGCGCGTTGCCAAGGCGGGTCTCCGGTACAACCGCATGTTCTCCACGGCGCTGTGCTCCCCCACCCGCGCCGCCCTGATCACCGGCCGCAACCACCACTCCGCCGGCTTCGGGGTGATCTCGGAGCAGTCGACGGGCTTCCCCGGCTACAACAGCATCATCGAGCGCGACAAGGCCACGATCGGCCGCCTGCTCAAGGACAACGGCTATTCCACCGCCTGGTTCGGCAAGGACCACAACGTGCCCGCCTTCCAGTCCAGCCAGAGCGGCCCGTTTGATCAATGGCCCACGGGCATGGGCTTCGAGTACTTCTACGGCTTCGTGGGTGGGGACGCCAACCAGTGGCAGCCCAACCTGTTCCGCAACACCACCCAGATCTATCCCTTCGAGGGCAAGGAGCCCGGCACCTGGAACCTGGTCACGGAGATGGCCGATGACGCCATCGACTACATGGCGCGGATGCATCAGATCAACCCCAGCAAGCCGCTGTTCATCAAGTACGCCCCCGGGGCCACCCATGCCCCCCACCACCCCACCAAGGAGTGGGTGGACCGGATCCACGCCATGCATCTCTTTGATGACGGCTACGAGAAACTGAGGGAGCGCATCTTCGCCAACCAGAAGAAACTCGGCGTGATCCCGAAAGACGCCAAGCTCGACCCCTGGCCCGCCGATGTGATCACGCCCTGGGACAAATTGAGCCCGGAGGCCCAGAAACTGTTCATCCGCCAGGTGGAGGTGTTCGCCGCCTACGCCGCCTACAGCGACTACGAAATCGGCCGGGTGATCCAGCAGTTCGATGACCTCGGCAAGCTCGACAACACGCTGATCATCTACATCAACGGCGACAACGGCACCAGCGCCGAAGGCGGTCCCCTGGGCACCCCCAACGAAGTGGCCTTCTTCAACGGCCTCAACAAGCTGCCCGTCGAGGTGCAGATGAAGTTCTACGACGTATGGGGCACCGATCTCACCTACAACCACATGTCGGCGGGCTGGAGCTGGGCCTTCGACACCCCGTTCAGCTGGTTCAAGCAGAACGCCTCCCGCCTGGGCGGCGTCAACCAGAACATGGTGGTGTCGTGGCCGGCGCGCATCAAGGACAGGGGCGGCCTGCGTGAGCAGTTCGTGCACGTCATCGACGTGGTGCCCACGATCCTGGAGGCGGCGGGCTTACGGGCACCCGAGGTGGTGGATGGCATTCCCCAGAAGCCGATCGAGGGCACGAGCTTCGTTTACACCTTCGATGGCAAGAATGCCAAGGCGCCCTCCAGGCACGAGCGCCAGTACTTCGAGATGATGGGCCAGTGGGCCCTCTACGACAAGGGCTGGCTGCTGAGCACCAAGGTGAACCGGGCCCCCTGGGACGCCTTCGGCCCGGCCAACCCCGATCCGCTCAACAACCAGACGCTGGAGCTCTACAACCTCAACACTGATTTCAGCCAGACCACCGACCTGGCGTCCCAGAACCCCGGCAAGCTGAAGGAGATGAAGGCGGCCTTCATCGCCGAGGCCAACAAGTACCAGGTGTTCCCCCTGGATGCCTCGGTGGCGGCGCGGATTGTGGCGCCCCGGCCCAACATCACCGCCGGCCGCAGCGAGTTCGTCTACACCCATCCGATGGTGGGGCTGCCCCAGGGCGCTTCGCCTGTGCTGCTCAACACCTCCTACACCGTCAGCGCCGACATCGAGGTGCCGGCCGGCGGCGCCGAGGGCATGCTGCTCACCTCCGGCGGCCGCTTCGGCGGCTACGGCTTCTATCTGAAGAACAGCAAGCCCGTGTGGGTCTGGAACATGGTGGATCTGGAGCGCCTCAAGTGGGAGGGCACCGAGCCCCTCACCCCTGGCAAGCACAAGGTGGAGTTCGACTTCGTCTATGACGGCAAGGGGGCCGGCACCCTGGCCTTCAACGACTTCAGTGGCGTCGGCCGCCCGGGCACCGGCACCCTCAAGGTGGACGGCAAGGCGGTGGCCACCAAAACCATGGCCAAGACCCTGCCGATGATCCTGCAGTGGGACGAAAGCTTCGACGTGGGCTCCGACACCCTCACCGGCGTCAACGACGCCGACTACCAGCCGCCGTTCCGCTTCACCGGCACCCTCGACAAGCTCACCCTCAAGCTGGATCGGCCCAAGCTGTCGCCGGAGGAGATCAAGGCCCTGGAGGCGGCGATGCGCACGAAGGCGGCCAGTGAGTGACCCAGACGCCCAGGCTCCTGTGGTGCCTCAATCCGAGGTTTCTCAGGGCCTGGTGGGGCAGAGCCGCCGCCATTGCCCCAGGGCCTCTCCGGCGGCGAAGTACTTGCGCAGGCCCATCGCCGCGTCGTAGCGCTGCTTCTGCGGCGAGCCGGCCCAGGTGGCGGCGGGGCAGGGCTGGGGAGCGGCTCCAGCCTTGGGCGGCTGTTCGGCCGCATCCACCCCCAGCCGCAGCCGGAACAGGCCTTCCTGGCCGTACTGCTGGCGGAAGGCCTCCCGATCGATCGGTGCCAGGGAGCTGTTGTTGGGTTCCACGATCCCCTGCGCTTGGCCGATGGACGGGACGAGCAGGGCCAGTCCCGCCGCGAGGCCTGCGGCCTGACGTCGCCGCCATGGGGCCCGGGGGGAACGGGTGGTCAAGGGGCAGCGGGCAGGGGATCCGGCCATCCTGTCGGCTGCACTGGCGCCGGCCATTTCCGGCTCAGCCAGCTTGCCCACAGCACCAAGGCCCCCCAGGGGCCCGATCAAAAAACCCCCAGGGGAGCCCAGGATCAAAGAAATGGAGCCAAGCGGACTCGAACCGCTGACCCCCTGCATGCCATGCAGGTGCTCTACCAGCTGAGCTATGGCCCCATTGGTGCGCCGGTTTCCCGGTGCTTGAGGAGCTTACAACGTGGTGGTGCGGGCCCGGTCCCTTCAGACCTGACGCCAGACCGCCACCAGGCGGCCCTGCACGCTCACCTGGTCGGCGGGCAGGAGGATCGGTGCGTAGGCGGGGTTGGCGGCCTCCAGCCGCACCTGGGCCCCCTGGCGGTGGAAGTGCTTGAGGGTGGTGCCGCTGCCGGGCACCAGGGCGCTCACGATCGTGCCCTCCCGCAGCCGGGAGGGGTCGGCGACGGGCTCCATCAGCACCACGTCGCCATCGGCGATGTGGGCGTCCACCATCGAGTCGCCGTTGACGGTGAGGGCGAACAGGCCGCGGGTGTCGAGCACCGGGGCCAGATCGAGGTGCTCCTGCACGTCGTCGAAGGTTTCCACCAGGCCGCCGGCCGCCACGGCCCCGAGCACGGGGATGCCCGCGGGGGCGTGGCCCAGGAGCTGGAGCGTGCGGGCCTGGCCCTCCTGCCAGGTGATCCAGCCCTTCTGCTGCAGGTGGCGCAGGCGGCTCTGGATCGGCGCCGGCGACCGAAGGCCCATGGCCTCCATCATCTGGCGGATCGAGGGGCTGTGGCGGTGGCTGCCGATGTAGTCGGCGAGCCAGTCGTAGAGCTGCCGCTGGGCCTCGGTGAGCTCCTGGTGGGTGGCGACCACGGGCAGTACGGATGAACCACTCCCTTTCTGCCATCCCGCGCGCGGTTTGTCCAGGGCCGGGCCTGCCGCTGCCCTCCGGAGCCCGCCGGTGGCGCCCTCAGTCGCTGACGCCCCCCAGCAGGGTGGCGAGCAGGGCCTGCTGCACGTGCAGGCGGTTCTCCGCCTGGTCGAACACCCGGCTGGCGGCCCCCTCAATCACACCGGCGCTGATCTCCTCACCCCGGTGGGCGGGGAGACAGTGCAGCACGATCGCCCGCGGATCGGCCTCGGCCAGCAGGTCCTCGTCGAGGCACCAGCCGCTGAAGGCCTGCTCCCGCTGGGCCTGCTCCTCCTCCTGGCCCATGGAGGCCCAGACATCGGTGTAGAGGACATGGGCCCCCCGGGCCGTCGCCACGGGGTCCTGCAGCACCGTGATCGAGCTCCGCCCGCCGCTGAGGGCCCGGGCCTGCTCCACCACCGCCGGGCTGGGGGCGAAACCGTCGGGGCTGCCGATGCGCACGTCCATCCCCAGCAGGGCCCCGACGAGCATCAGCGAGTGGGCCATGTTGTTGCCATCGCCCACGTAGGCCAGGGTGAGGCCGTGCAGGTCGGTGGGGCCGTGGCCGAAGCTCTCCTGGATCGTCAGGGCATCGGCCAGGGCCTGGCAGGGGTGCTCCAGGTCGGTGAGGGCGTTGATCACCGGGATCGAGGCCCAGTGGGCGTAGTCGACCAGGTCCTCCTGGGCGAAGGTGCGGATCGCAAGGGCATCGCAGTAGCGGCTCAGCACCCGGGCCGTGTCGGCGATCGGCTCGCCCCGGCCCACCTGGGTGACCGCCGGGTTGAGGTCGATCGTCTGGCCGCCCAGCCGGGCCATGGCGACGATGAAGCTCACCCTCGTGCGGGTAGAGGCCTTGGAGAAGATCAGCCCCAGCACCCGGCCGGCCAGGTCGATACGCCGCTCACCCACCTTCAGCTGGCGGGCCAGCTCCAGCAGGGCGAGGGTCTGGGGACCGTCGAGGTCGGCCGAGGAGAGCAGGTCGCCGCCCTTGAGGGCGGCGAGCGGGGCTGAGGGGGACACCATGGCCCACGTCCCAAAGAACCCTTATGCGAGATCGACCCCCCCCACGTCAAGGGGGACAGGGGCGCAGGCCGTGGCGCGCGGGCTGCGCCGGGCTGGTGCGGGGCAGCAGGATGAACGAGGTTGCCTGCCAGGCTCCCGGCGCTTCCCAGCAGGCCAGCTGCGGGTTGGCGGCGCCCAGTTCCTCCATCCATTCCCGGCTGCCGTGGAACGCCAGCAGCGGCTGCCGCAGGGGCCCGGGGTCCGCTGGGTCCCGTTCCGTCAGATCCCGCAGCTGGCCGGGCCGGAAGTAGGTGCCCATCAGGGCATCGGTGCGCCAGCCCGTGCTCCAGCAACCACCGGCGCAGAGGCCGGTGCTGTTCACGAAGGCCGCCATGGTCTGATAGTTCTCCAGTGGTGTCTGTTTCTCCGCCAGCATCCGCTGGCCGGTCCGCAGCTGCAGCAGCAGCACGGTCGCCAGCAGAACGGCCAGCGCGGTGCGGCGGAAGCGGCCCAGACCGGCACTGAGCTCCCAGCCCGTCCCCACCAGGTAGGCCACGGCCGGCAGCACCACGATGGTGTAGCGGGCCTGGCTCATGGGCTTGATCGGATCGATCACCAGCATCAGCGCCAGGAACAGGCCGATCACCAGCAGCAGGTAGCGGGCCTCCCCCAGGGCCTGGGGCAGCTGGTGGGTCAGCCCCACGAGGAAGCGGCGCAGGTTCCGCCAGGAGCCGAAGGCGCAGCCGATCCCCACGGCCAGGCCGACCAGGCCCAGGACGGCCAGGTCTCTCTGGTCCAGGTCCAGCACGGGAAGCAGGCCGCGGCTGAACTGCTCCAGGGTGCCGATGATCGGCGTCACCTCGATCCAGTCGATCCGGTCGAACTTGGCGCTGATCGAACTGGTCAGCCCATGGCCGAGGGGCGGGAGCAGCAGCAGCAGCCCCAGGCCGAGCGCGTCCCGCCGTCGCCGCAGCACCCGTCCATCAGCGGCGCTCACCGCCAGCACCACCAGCACGAACAGCAGCGAGAAGTAGTGCGTCAGGGTCAGCAGCACGCAGGCCAGAGCGAAGCCCCAGCGCAGGGCGGCCTCGTGGCGTCCCGGCCGCTGGCGCAGCAGCAGGGCCGTGCCCAGCATCAGCGTCGACAGCGCCAGTGAGAGGGCGTAACTGCGCGCCTCCTGGGCATAGAAGAGGAAGGAGGGGCTGGTGCCCAGGAAAGCCACCGTGGCCAGACGGCGACCGCTGCCGCGTCCGGAACTGCCCAGGGCCGCCGTCACCAGGCCGAGGGCCGCGATCAGAAAGCTGAGGCTGCGGGTGGCGCTCTCCCCGCCGCCGAAGACCCCGATCCAGAGCTTCAGCAGGACCTGGTAGAGGGGGGGATGGGTATCGGGGAGCAGCCAGTCCCGGAACAGCACAGCCCAGTCGGCGCTGCTGGCAGCCACCGACCAGATCTCATCGGACCAGTAGGAATAGGCCGTGGTCAGCCCCTGTCCGGCTGCCCAGAGGCAACCCAGGATCAGGACGGCGGTCAGAAGTCGCCGGGGAGGGCGCTGGAACGGTCGGGAGGGGGGTGGGGTCGCCGACGGCTCTCTCCCCACCTGCATCACACGGCTGAACGGATACCAGTGGCGGGACTTTAGGGCTGATTCACACCTCCCACATCAAGGGCAGGGGCGCAGGCCGTGGCGCGCCGGCTGCGCCGGGCTGCTGCGGGGCAGCAGGATGAACACGGTGGCTTTCCAGGCGCCTGGTGCCTCCCAGCAGGCCATCTCGGGGTTGTTGGCCATGGGGCCCTTCAGCTTCGGGTAAGCCCTGCGAAATCCGAGCAGCGGACGATCCAGCCGCGTCTGGGCCAGCGGGCTACCGGGATCGAACGGCATCAGCTGGCGGGAGCTGAAATAGGTGTGCGTGAGCGCCTCCGGGAACCAGCCGGTGGACCAGCATCCCTTGCCCGGGCCACAGAGGTCGCTTTCGGCCACGAAGCTGGCCAGGAGCTTGTAGTTCTCCAGGGGCGCTCGCTTGACGGCCAGGTGCTGGGTGCCGATTCGCAGCTGCAGCAGCAGCACAGCGCAGAGCAGGCTGGCCAGGGCGACGCGGCGAATCCGGCCCAGGCTGATGCTGAGCTCCCAGCCGATTCCCACGAGGTAGGCCAGGGCCGGCAGCACCACGATGTAATACCGGCTCTGCGACATCGGCCGGAACGGATCGATCGCCAGCATCAGTCCCACGAAGGCGAGGATCACCGTCAGGAGGAAGCGGGCTTCCCCCAAGGCGGCTGCCTTGCGGCTGGCGGCTCCGGGCTTGAGCAGGGGAAGGGTGGCGGCTCCGATGCCGCCGACGAGGCCGATCAGGATCAGCAGGCCTCGCGGACCCTGTCGGGGATCGAGCAGCGGCAGCGTTCCCGCAAGGAACTGGGTGATCGTGCCGCTGATCGGCGTGACCTCAATCCAGTTGACGCGGGTGAGATTCTCCGCGGGGGAGCTCAACAATCCGTGGCTGAGTGGCCACAGCATCAGGAGCAGCAGCAGGGGGATCGCATGGCTCCGCGATCGGAAGACCGATCCCTCGGCCGTGACCACCGCCAGCACCACCACCACGAAGATCAGGGAGAAGTAGTGCGTCAGGGACAGGAGCAGCGCGGAGATCGCGAACCCCCAGCGCAGGGCGGCCCCATGGCGCCCCTTCCGCTGACGCAGCAGCAGGGCCGCGCCCAGCATCAGCGTGGAGAGCAGCATCGAGAGCGCGTAACTGCGCGTCTCCTGGGCATAGAAGAGAAAGGCGGGGCTGGTGCCCAGGAAGGCCACCGTGAACAGGCGCCGGCCTGCACCGCGCCCTGAACTGCCCAGGGCCGCCGCCACCAGGCCCAGGGCGGCGATCAGAAAGCTGAGGCTGCGGGTGGTGGGCTCCCCGGTGCCGAAGACTCCGATCCAGAGCTTCAGCAGGGCCTGGTAGAGGGGGGGATGGAGGTCGGGGAGCAGCCAGTCATGGAGCAGCCCACCCCAGTCGGCCCGACTGGCGGCCACCGACCAGAGCTCATCCGACCAGTAGGAGTAGGCCGTTTTCAGACCCTGGCCCGCCATCGCCAGGCAGAACAGGATCAGCAGCCCCGTCAGGGCCGCCGCAAAAAGGGGTCGCGTCCGGTGGGGTTTGCTGGGGGGCCAAGGATCGGCGTGGTCCTTCACCCGGCCCTGCCGCAGGACTCCAAGGGGAATCTACGGTCCGTCACGGTATCCGGCCCGCCGGACAGCAGAGCCCCTTAGGCGGCGGCCCCCTCCAGCACCGCCGCATCGGGCAGCTGGCTGGAGGCCAGCAGCTGCTTGAGTTCGTCGCCCTCAATCACCTCCTTTTCGAGGATCTTGTGGGAGATGGTCTCCAGCAGCTCGCGGTTGTGGTGCAGGATCGCCAGGGCCCGGTCATGGGCCCGATCCACCAGACCGCGCACCTCCTTGTCGATCTCCAGGGCGGTGGCGTCGCTCACGGCCCGGCGGGGGTTCGAGTTACCCCCCAGGAAGCGGCTGCCACCCTGTTTGTCGTAGGCGAGGGGGCCGAGGGTTTCGCTCATGCCGTAGGTGCCGATCATCTGCTCGGCGATGTCGGTGGCCCGCTGCAGGTCGTTGGCGGCGCCGGTGGTGACCTCACCGAAGACCACCTCCTCGGCGGACCGCCCGCCCAGCAGCGTGGCGATCTGGCCTTCGAGATCCTCCTTGGAGTTCAGGAACCGCTCCTCGGTGGGCAGCTGCAGGGTGTAGCCGAGGGCCGCCATGCCGCGGGGCACGATCGAGATCTTCGCCACCTTGCTGCCGCCGGGCATCAGGTGGCCCACGATCGCGTGGCCCACCTCGTGGTACGCCACCACCTTCTTCTCGTCGGGTTGCAGCACCCGGCTCTTCTTCTCGAGGCCCGCCACCACCCGTTCGATGGCTTCGTTGAGGTCGGCCTGCTCCACGGTGGTGCGGTAGGCCCGGGCCGCCAGCAGGGCCGCCTCGTTCACCAGGTTGGCCAGGTCGGCGCCGGCGAAGCCGCTGGTGGCCTGGGCGATCTTGTCGAGGTCGACGCCTTCGGCCAGCTTCACCTTCTTGCCGTAGATGTCGAGGATCATCTTGCGGCCGGAGAGGTCGGGACGGTCTACCAGCACCTGGCGGTCGAAGCGGCCTGGCCGCAGCAGGGCGGCATCGAGCGTTTCCGGCTGGTTTGTGGCCGCCAGCACGATCACCGGCTTGTCCTGGGCGGTGAAGCCGTCCATCTCGGTGAGCAGCTGGTTGAGGGTCTGCTCCCGCTCGTCGTTGCCTCCCACCACGCCCATGGAGCCCGAGCGGCTTTTGCCGATGGCATCGAGTTCGTCAATGAAGATGATGCAGGGGGCTTTCTTCTTGGCTTCCTCGAACAGGTCGCGCACGCGGGCGGCGCCGGCGCCCACGAACAGCTCCACGAATTCGGAGCCGGAGATGATGAAGAAGGGCACGCTGGCTTCACCGGCCACGGCCTTGGAGAGCAGGGTCTTGCCGGTGCCGGGGGGGCCGACCAGCAGCACGCCCTTGGGGATGCGGGCGCCGATGTCCATGTAGCGCTGGGGCGTCTTGAGGAAGTCGACAATCTCGGTGAGCTCGGTCTTGGCTTCGTCGACGCCGGCCACATCGGCGAAGGTGACGCGCGACTCCTCATCGGGCACGTAGACCTTGGCCTTCGATTTGGTGAAGCTCAGGGCCCCCTGGGCGCCACCGCCCATGCCGCTGCGGCGGGCGAAGAACTGCAGCACCAGGATGAAGATCAGCGGCGGCACCACCCAGCTCAGGGCCGTGGTGATGAAGCTGGGCCGCTTCGGCGGCGCCGCGGCGAACTCGACCCCGTGCTGCTCCAGTCGCTGGGGCAGCTCCATGTCGAAGATCGGGGTGGTGGAGAGCACCGTGGGGGCGCCTTCCTCGGGGGGCTTGGTGAGCTCGTAGCGGATCTGGTCCTGGGTGATGTAGGCCCGCTTGACGTTGTCGTCGTTCACCTGGTCGATGAACAGGGAGTAGGGCACCCGGGGCACCTGGGTGGCGGGGTTGGGCAGGAAGTTGCTGAACAGCAGCAGCACACCGAAGCCGATCAGGAGCAGGTTGACGATGCCGAAACGCCGGGTGGGGCGATTGTCGTCCTGACGGATGGCCATGCTGCGCGCAACGTCGAATGGGCCCAAGCTAGGTCTGGTCGTCACCCGCCGTTCCCACCCCCGGTCGGGAGAACCGAACGCCCCGCCCTCGGCTTCCCACCCCCCATGTGCGGCCGCTACTCCCTGGCCACCCGCCTCGACCAGCTGCTGCCCCGGCTGAAGGGCCCGCTGCCCCCGGGGCTGGAGGACCATTACGCCCCCCGGACCCAGGTGCGGCCGGGGGAGCCCGTGCTGCTGCAGCGCCAGGAGCACGGCCGCCTGGAGGTGGCCCTGGCCCTGTGGGGGCTGGTGCCGGACTGGTGCCCTGACCCGGCGGGTCGCCGCCGACCCATCAACGCCCGCAGCGAGACGGTGGGGGAGAAACCCTTCTTCCGCGGCGCCTGGCGCCACCGCCGGGCCCTGATCCCCGCCGATGGCTTCTACGAATGGCAGACGAGGACGGTGGACGGCCGTGCCGTGAAGCGGCCCTGGCTGTTCCGTCGCCGGGATCGGCGCCCCTTCTGGCTCGGCGGGCTCTGGGACCGCTGGCTGGGGGCGGACGGAGGGGAGCTCGAGACCTGCGTCGTGCTCACCACCGCCCCCAACGACCTGCTGGCCCGGGTGCACGACCGCATGCCGGTGGTGATCCCCGACGGGCTGGAGGAGGCCTGGCTGGAGACCGTCGATGGCCCGGCCCTGCGGGCCCTGGAACCCCTGATGGCCCCCTGGGACCCGGCGCCGTGGGAGGCGGTGAAGCTGGAGATGGGGCAGCCGGCCACCGTTCAGCTCGATCTGCTGGCCTCCGCCGCCGCCGGCGACCCGCCGGGTCGCTAGAGAGGGAAGGCCCTGATGCCGGTCCCATGAGCCTCGACCAGCTGGATGCGTTTCTGGCCCACGCCAGGACCGATGCCGCCCTCGATCGCCGCCTCCACGACCCGGCCGACCCCCCCGATCTGGCGGCGTTCCTGGCCCTGGCCCGCGGCGCCGGTTTCGCCGTCGATGAGGCCGATGTGATCGCCGCCCAGCAACGGGCCGAGGCCGGCCTCAGCGACGAGGAGCTGCAGGCCCGGGCGGGGGCCGAGGCCCGGCGCCTGCGCCACTTCATTCCCGGCTGATCCCCATGGCCGAGCCCGTCGCCAGCTATCCCCGGCCCCCGGCACTGCTGACCTGCAGCCAGCACGTGCGGGTGGAGGCCCTGGGGCGGGTGCTGTGCGACACCCATCGCAGCCTGCGGGTGCTCGAAACCTTCCATCCCCCCGTCTTCTATCTCTCTCCGGAGGATGTGGATCTGACCCTGCTGGAGTCCGCGGTCGGCTCCAGCTTCTGCGAATGGAAGGGCGTGGCCCGCTACTTCGACCTGGTGGCACCGGACGGCGCGGGCGGGCAGCGCCGCCTGCGAAGGGCGCTGTGGAGTTACCCCTCACCCACCCCGGCCTTCGAGGCCCTGGCCGGCTGGCTGGCCTGCTACCCGGCGCTGATGGACGGCTGCTGGGTGGATGGGGAGCGGGTGGTCCCCCAGCCCGGCGGCTTCTACGGCGGCTGGATCACCAGCGCCGTGGAGGGCCCGTTCAAGGGGGATCCGCGGCATCCGGAGCTGCGCTGAGTACGGACCTCGCCCCTGCCCCCGTCGGGGGTCGCCAGTGGAGCAGCAGGTCGAGGCGGTTGGAGGAGCGCTGCCATGCATCGACATAGCCAGGCAGCCGCAGCATCTCCACGTTCACCCGGTCGGTGTCCAGCATGGTTGGGTTCAGATGTTCGGCCAGGAAGACATCCGTGCAGTGGAACTGGCGGATGCGCTCAGAGAGCAGGGCGGCGGCCAGGGCGAAGGTGCCGACTCCGGAGGTGGCCAGATGAATGGCGTGGCGCAGAAGCTGGAAATCCTCTTCGACGGATCCGCAGACAAGGTCATGGATGGGGAACAACGAGAGCACGGCATCCAGCAGCGGGTGGGTGGTGCCTGGTTCCGTCACGATGATGGCCCTGCGGTGCCGTTCGCTGAGCTCTCGATAGAAGTGGAGAGGGTTGGTGATGTAGTACCGATTCTCCAGGTTCGCCACATCTCCACCACGCAGATGAATCACCAGCGTGCTCTCCAGTTGGGCGCCTGAAAACGTTCCCGGTGGAGGTCTGCGGATGTGCGGGAGCAGATGGGTGCGGGCGATGCGGTGCGCCTGCCGGTGGATGTACTGACGGCCGAGAAGGCAGTCACGACGAGGCTTATCGCCCTTCGCAAAGGCCATGCGTTGATGGCCTGAGCGGGAGAAACCGTACTCCATGTAGTGAAAGAAGAGGCCAGACAGATGCGTCCGGGCTGCCGCAGAGGTGTCGCTACGAAAGTCAAGGCTGAACGCCTTCACGATGTTGCGCAGCGGGCCGGACTGGATGAAGTCCTCGTCCACCTGCACCGATCCCCGGAAGGCTTCGGCATGGGCGATCACCACGATCAGCTGCTGGATGTTGTTCCCGGTTCTTCCGTACCATTGGGCCAGCGTGAAGGTCGCGGCTCCGGAGGGAAGGCTCAGGCGCAGTTTCCTCCGTTGCAGCCGAAGCCGGCGCAGCAGGCCCCAGGTCTGCTGCGCCGCTCTCCACCCCACCACATGTCGTTTCGCCCGACGCTTCAGGTCTGACCAGCGCAGCGGGCGGATGGCGGGCATGGCGTCGGCGACATCTCGTGGGGGCTCAGCAGCTGAGGTGCTGACTTTGCCCCTCAGGTTGGCCCGTCCACAGCACCCTGCCAGAGGAGGTCCCGGCCCAGCCAGCCGATGGCCGCGTCCGCCAGGGACCAGCCGTCCTCCAGGTTCTCCAGGCCCAGGTCCCCGAGGGCGGTGCGGGCGGCGTGGCCGCCGAGCAGCTTCGGTGCGATCACCGCGGCCAGCTGCTGCACGCAGTCCTGGCGCAGGGCCGCCGCCGCCAGCGCGGGCCCGCACTCCCACAGCACCCGGTTGCAGCCCCGCCGGGCCAGGGCGATCGCCAGCGCCGCCGGTTCGCAGGCCTCCAGGGCCAGGCGTTCCACCCCCAGCCGATCGAACCGGTCGCGGCGATCCTGGGGCGCCTCCGGTCCGTGGACCAGCAGCGTCGCCGCCGGGGCCGGATCCCAGAGTTGAGCCGCCGCCGGCAGATCCAGGCCGCGGCTGAGCACCACCCGCAGCGGTTCGGGCGTGCGCCGCCCCCGGCTGGTGAGCAGGGGGTCGTCGGCCCGCACCGTGCCGCCACCCACGATCACCGCATCGCAGCGGGCCCGCAGGCGGTGCACCCAGTCCCGGGCCCCCGGACCGCTGATCCACTGGCTGACGCCGTTGGGCAGCGCCGTGCGGCCATCCAGGCTCATGGCCCACTTGAGGATCCCCAGGGGCCGGGCGGTGGCGATCCGGTGCAGAAAGGGCCGGTTGAGCCGGCGCGCCTCGGCTTCCATCACCCCTTCGATCACCTCCAGGCCCGCCGCCCGCAGCCGGGCGATGCCGCCGCCGGCCACCCGGGGGTTGGGGTCGGCCATGGCCAGCACCACCCGGCCGATGCCGGCGGCGAGCACCGCCTCGCTGCAGGGGGGGGTGCGGCCGTGGTGGCAGCAGGGTTCCAGGGTCACGACCAGGGTGCCGCCCCGGGCCCGCTCCCCCGCCTGGGCCAGGGCCCCCACCTCCGCATGGGCCTCACCAGCGCGCGCATGGAATCCCTCCCCCACCAGCTGCCCGCCTGGGTCGAGCACCACGGCGCCCACCAGGGGATTGGGGCTGGTGCGGCCCTCGGCGAGGGCGGCCAGCTGCAGGGCCCGGGCCATCCATGGATGCCAGGGGGAACCGGGGCTCATGGGGCGGGGGCGTCCGGCAGGCTGCGCCATTCGGCCACCACGTAGGGGGGCACCGCCAGTTCACTGAACACCCGCGGCAGCCGCAGCCGCAGGGGCCGGTTGCGCTCCAGATCGGCCAGCAGCGGAGCCAGGTCGAACTCGGCCGCGGCGGCGCGGTTGTCCCGGGCCAGGGCGGCACTGGCCAGGGTGACGTCCTCCAGGTCCCAGCGCAGCCGGCCGCTGCGCACCTCCAGGGCGGTGGGATGGTCGAGGCGCACCTTGCCGGGGTAGCCCACGATCCGCAGCCGCAGCGGTCCACCCGGCGGCCCTTCCCGGTAGGCGACCACCTGCCAGCTCTGGTCGTCGAGGTCGCGCAGGCTCTCCAGGCTGCGCACCACCGGCGTGCCCTCGGCGTCCGGGTGGGCATGGACCTGGGCCAGGGCCGCCGACGGGGCGATGGCCAGGATCAGGGCCAGCAGGGGGGCCAGCAGGGGGGCCAGCAGCAGAACCTCGATCCGCCCGAAGGTCCGCTGGCTCATGGCTGGCGCTCGGCGCCGGGGATCGGCTGCCAGCCGGTGTGGGTGGCCCAGAGGGCCCAGATCGCCATGGCCCGCAGGTAGTGGCAGGCCCGGAAGGTGCCGGCGGCGGTGATCGCCTCCGGGGTGCGGAACTGCAGGCCCCCCTCGTACACCTGACGCACGACGGCGCCGGTGATGGCGAAGGCGGTGCCGCTCTGGTCCATCAGCCGGTAGTAGGCGGCCAGGCCGAAGTTGATGCCGGTCCAGACCTCCAGCGGATGGGTGCCCTTCGGATCGAGGGGGGTGCCGTCGCGGCGCAGGCCGTTGGCCACCCCGAGGCGGCCCCCCTCGAAGGACTCGAAGCAGGCCTCGCGGATCGCGTTCAGGGCCGAGCGGGCCCGCTCGTCGGCCACCACCGGCGGCAGCCCCAGCAGGCGGGAGTAGAAGTCGCCGCAGAGCTGGTCGGCCATCACCACCGGGGTGCCGCTGCCGGCATCGATGGCGTAGTACTCGCCGTTCCAGAGCAGGGCATCGAAATGGCGGCGGGACTGCTCCAGCCAGCCGCCGAAGCGCCGCTGCTCCTCGGCGGTGTCCAGACCGAGCTCCAGCTGCAGTTGCTGGCCGATGGCCAGGGCCGCCTCCAGGGCGGCGATCCAGAGGGCACCGCAGTAGGCGCTCACCCCCTGCAGGGGCCAGTCGTCGAAGGTCTGGTCCGGGGCACCGCCGTTGTCGGGCAGGCCGTCGTCGTTGACGTCGAACTGCTTGAGGTAGTCAAGGGCGGTCACCGCCGCCGGCCAGCAGTCCGCCAGGAAGGTGATGTCCCGGCCGCTGGGGGCCAGCCGGTAGGTGCGCCAGACCTGCAGCACGAAGTCGCTGGCCAGGTCCTTCCAGAGGTTGCAGTCCTGGTAGGCGGTGTAGTTGGTGGCGTCGAAGGGGCGCTCGTTCGGGGCCCCGAGGTCGTGGGGGGTGGCGCCGGCCACCTTGCGGGCCGCCTCCACCCGGCCCCGCCCCTGGGTGAAGTACCAGCCGATCGGCCGCGGCGTGGCATCGGCGGCGGGGATGGCGCGGGCGAAGCTGCGCAGCACGGCCTTGTCGAGTTCGGGCCAGAGCTGCAGCAGGGCGAAGGAGCCGTACAGCCGCACGTCGAGGCTTTCGTACCAGGCGTAGTCGAGGCACTCGAGCACCCCGAAGCGTCCCACCGGATCGCCGGGGCTGGCGGCCGTCCAGAGGCTGCCGCCGCTGGCCAGGTCGTAGAGCTCGTTGAGCAGGGCCATGCGCAGCGGCTCCGCCAGGTCGTGGCGCTCCACCACCGGCGCCTGCCAGGCCTCGATCGCGGCCTGCCAGTCGCGCCATTCGGCCAGGGCTTCGCCGGCGATGGCGGCGGCGTTGTCGCCTTCGGCGGAGAAGAAGTCGGTGAAGCGGCGCAGGGCCCGGGTGCCGGTGGCGAAGGCCGTCACCGGCAGGTCCCAGCTGATCACCACCGGGATCTCGAGCGAGGCCCCGGGCTCCAGCCGGAAGCGCACCGCCAGGGCGGCGCTGAGGGGATCGTCGCCGGTGCTGCGGCGGTCGTTGTCGCTGTCGGGGATCGAGCCGTCGCGGCTGAAGGGTTCCCAGAGTTCCGCCCCGTCGCCGCTGGGATCCCAGCGGCTGCAGCGGAACACCTCCAGCCCCGGGTGGTTCAGGGCCGCCTCGTCGGGCACCGCCAGACACCATTGCCCTTCCCCTTCGGCCAGGGGCTGGGAGCGCTCCCCCTCCAGCAGCAGCCCCTTGAGGCCGGCCGCGTCGACCCAGCGGTTGCGCTGCCCCTTGCCGCGGCCGATCGCCGGCACGTAGTTGTGCTCCGGGCTGCCGTCATCCCGGAAGTGGACCTCCGCCGCCGGGTCGGTGTTGGTGAACCAGCCGACGGTGTTGCGCCAGCTCAGCAGCAGGGACAGATCCAGCGGCTGATTCGTTGGGTTGCTGAACGTCCAGGCGAAGACGGCGACCGGGTAGCTGGTGCGCTGATAGTCGCCGGGAAGGATCGGGCTGAAGGCCTCGCAACGCACGTCGGCGCTGAACACCGCGGCGTAGTGGTGGGAGCTGATCGGGTAGCGCACCGCCACGGTGCCGCTCGGCTGCTCCGGCGTGGCGGCGGGGTACCAGTTCCAGGCGGCCAGCGGCGGGCCGGCGTCGGGGCGGGAAGCGTCAGAGACGGGGGTGGTGGCCAGGGCATGGGCCCGCCGCCCGTCGCCGTCCTGCTCGAAGAGGGCGAACTGGCAGTCGGGCAGCACGCCGAACCAGTGCTCGCCTCCGTCGAGGTGCCAGAGGTTGAAGGCGCCGTCGATGCCCCGCCCCAGGCAGCCGGCGCCGAAGCCTCCCAGGGGCATGCCGTGGTTGGGGCCGTCGTCGAGGTTGCTGGCGTAACGCACCGTGTAGGGCTGGCTCCAGCCCTGGCCGAAGGGCCGCGACCAGCTGGCCTCGGGGGGCTGCCAGGGACTCCTGCCGCGCCGCAGGTTGTGGAGAGCGGAGAGGCCGAAGGGCGCCATGGGGCCAGACGAGGTGGGCCCAGCTTGTCAGAGCTGGCCCCTCAGCGAGTGCCCATCCAGATCGCCATTACCCTGCCTGCAATCGTCGGAGCGGCGTGAACTCTCTTGTGCGGCTTTTCGGCACGGGCATCCTGCCGCCGCAGCGCTCCAGGGCCTATCGGCCCGAGATCGACGGCCTGCGGGCCGTGGCCGTCCTTGCGGTGCTGATCAACCACCTCGATCCCCGCTGGTTGCCGGGTGGCTTCCTCGGCGTCGACATCTTCTTCGTGATCTCGGGCTATGTGGTCACCTCGTCGCTGCTGGCGCGGCGGGATGGCAGTCGCTGGCAGTTCCTGCGCCGCTTCTACGGCCGCCGGATCCGACGCCTGATGCCGGCGCTGGTGGTGAACATCGCCGTCGTCTCGGCCCTGTTCTCGATGCTGGTCTCGCCGCTCGATGATTTCTTCGCGCCGGTGATGCGGACCGGCACCGCCGCCCTGTTCGGGGTCTCCAATCTCTACCTGCTCCGTCAGGGCTCGAACTACTTCGCCACCGACAACCACTTCAACGCCTTCATGCACACCTGGTCGCTGGGGGTGGAGGAGCAGTTCTATCTGGTCTGGCCGACGGTTCTGCTGCTCTGCGGTCTGGGGGTGGCCGGGGCCGGCAGCGGCGCCCTGCGGCGGCTCAAGCTGGCCAGCCTGCTGCTGCTGGCCCTGTCCCTGGCCCTCTATGTGGGGCTGAGCCTAGGCGGCAACGCCGAAAGGGCCTTCTTCCTCACCACCGCCCGGTTCTGGGAACTGACGGCGGGTTGCGTGGCCTACCTGCTCCATCGCGGCAGCGGCAGCGCCCGCGACCTGGGCCAGAAGCTGGCCCTGCCCCGCTGGCGTCAGCCCCTGGCCCTGCTGGCCCTGGTGGCGTCGCTGGCCCTGCTGCTGCTGCCGGAGGCCTGGAGCCTGGGCACCACCGTTGGGATCACGGCGCTGACGGCGCTGCTGCTGCTGCTCCTCCAGCCGGCCGGGGGCATCGGCCGCTGGCTGTGCCATCCCGCCTGCCTGGCCATCGGCATGGTCTCCTACTCGCTCTATCTCTGGCACTGGCCGGTGATCGTGCTGGCCCGCTGGACGGTGGGGTTCAACGCCGTCACCCTGCTGCCGGTGCTGGTGCTGATCACCCTGTGCACGGCCCTCTCCTATCGGCTGGAGTGCCTGTTCCGCTACGGCCACCCCGCCATCCCCGGCCTTTTCTATCCGGCCATGACCGTGCTGGTGGCCGTCTTCAGTGCGGGGCTGCAGGGACCGCTGCTGGGCCGGATCTTCGTCGGTGAGCGCCGCCACGCCGTCGGCACCACGGCCAACATGAAGCGCATCGGCGGCACGACCGTCGACACGGTCCACTGCTTCCAGGAGCCCACCGATCCGGTGGCCAGGGGCGATGGTCCCGACCCCTGCCTGGCCCTGGGGCCGAAGGGTAAGGACCTCCCCACCCTCTTCTTCCTGGGGGACAGCCACACCCACGTGCTGATTCCCCTCGGGGAGAAGCTGCTGGCCAGCGGCCGCTTCAACGTGTCCTTCATGGCCCGGGGCGGCTGCCCGGTGCCCTTCTTTCCCCGCTGGGCGGAGGGCGCCCCGGAGCAGACCCGCTACCGCCGCTGCCGCCCCTACGCCGACAACGAGGAGCGCCGGGTGCTGGCCCGCCTGCGGCCTGGAGACCGGGTCGTGCTGGTGTCGAATCTGGCCGGCCACCTGGAGGGAATCCAGGGGGAGACCCGCTTGAACGCCGAGGCCTCCTATGCCGCCGCGCTGCGGCGATTCGATGCCGAGGTGCGTCGCCGTGGGGCGGACGTGGTGGTGTTCGGCCCCCTGCCCACGTTCCCCCAGCTGAAGATCGGCGGTCCGCTCACCCTCTGCCAGACGGAGTGGTTCCGTCCCGCCTGGTCCCTCGGTTCCCAGTGCCAGCCGGTGCTGCGGCCGCGCCGGCAGGAGCTGGCCGCGATCGCTCCGGCCCAGCGCCTGCAGGAGCGCACCATCCGCGACCTGGCCGGCACGCGCCTGTTCACCCCCTTCGACAGCATCTGCCCGCCGACCCAGGCCGTCTGCTCCAGCGTCCGGGCCGGGACGCCGCTTTACAGCGACGAGACCCACCTCACCAACGCGGGTGCCCTGCTGCTCTATCCCCGCCTGATGGCCTTCCTCGAGGGTCAGGCGGACGGGGCGCCGCCACCCAGCTGATCGCTCCCCAGCTGATCGCTGCCCAGCTCCTGCTCGATCAGGGCATCGAGGGTCACGGCGCTGCGCACCAGGGACTGGTAGCGCTGCACCACCCGCCGGTTGCGCTCCAGCCAGCTGCCGGCGTCCCCACCGCCCCCGAGTGGGTGGCCGCCCGGGCCTGAGCGGTCGTCATCCAGCAGCTCGAGATCACTCTGGTGGGCCAGCAGGGCGACCACCAGGCTGTGGATCCGCTGGCGTCGATCGCTCATGGGCAGGGGGGTGGGCCGGCACGTCCGGGAGCATCATGGCCAGAAGTGGCACAGGGGCACGGCTGGAGGGTTCGCTGCTGGAGGTGCTGGGCACCGATGCCGCCGGCCTGGCGGGTCTCTCCCGCCACTGGCAGGACCGGATCCGGCAGGCCGATCTGGTGGCGGCCCCCCGGCGTCTCCTGGCGGACCTCGAGGCCTGGCGGGGTGAGGCCCCCGCGCCGGAGCTGCTGGCCAGCGACCGGCCCGCCGACCTGCTGCCCCGGCTGGAGCGGGCCCTCGCCGCTGATGAACGGGTGGTGCTGCTCGCCAGCGGCGACCCCCTCTGGTTCGGCATCGGCCGTCTGCTGCTGCAGCACCTTCCGGCCGAACGCCTCCGCTTCCATCCGGCCCCCACCTCCCTGCAGCTCGCCTTTGCCCGCCTGGGGCGGCCCTGGCAGGACGCCTCCTGGATCAGCCTCCATGGCCGTGACCCCGAGCCGCTGGCGGCCCGCTTGCAGCAGCGTCCCGCCGCCCTGGCGGTGCTGACCGATCCGGCCCGGGGCGGCGCCGACGCGGTGCGCCGGATCCTGCGGGCGTCGGGGCTGGAGGCCGCCTATGAGCTCTGGCTGGGGGAGCGCCTGGGCCATCCGGCGGAGCGGCTGCAGCGGCTGGCGCCCGACGACCCCCTGCCGCCCGATCTCGATCCCCTGCACCTGGTGCTGCTGATCGCGCTCCAGCCCCCCGTGCCGGCGCCGGAGGCCCTGCCGCTGTTCGGCCTGGCCGACGGTCTCTGGCTGCAGCACCCCGACCAGCCGGGGCTGATGACCAAACGGGAGGTGCGCATCCAGCTGCTGGCCGATCTGGAGCTGCCCGAGACAGGGGTGCTCTGGGACATCGGCGCCGGGGTGGGGTCGGTGGGGCTGGAGGCGCTGCGCCTGCGCCCCGCCCTGGAGCTGTGGGCGGTGGAGCGCCGGCCCGGGGCCGCCGGACTGATCGGCGCCAACGCGGACCGGCTGGGGGTGCGGCCTACGGCGGTGCTGGAGGGGGAGGCCCCGGCCGCCCTGGGCCCCCTGCCCGATCCCGACCGGGTGCTGATCGGCGGCGGCGGCCGGGACCGGCGCGAGGTGCTGGAGGCGGTGCTGGACCGGCTGCGGCCCGGCGGGGTGGTGGTTCTGCCCCTGGCCACGGTCGAAGCCCTGGCCCAGCTCAGGCCCCAGCTGGAGCAGGCCGGCCTGGCGGTGACGGTCAGCCAGATCCAGGCCTGGCGCGGCGCCCCCCTGGCGGAGGGCACCCGCCTGGCGCCCCTCAATCCCGTGCTGGTGCTGAAGGGGTCGCGCCCGGCAGCGGGGTGATCCGCACCGGGGTGCCCACGCTGATGCCGAGCACGGCGGCCTGGCCGGCGGCCAGTTCCAACACTCCGTCCATCGGCGTGTCGGGGCCGTAGCTGCGGCAGGGCAGGTTCATGCAGGGGGGCACGTCCGTCTCCAGGGCCGCCACGCGACCGTCTCGGATGAACAGCATGTCCAGGGGTTCGGGCGTGCGGTGCATCCAGAACCGGGTCACCGCCGGAGGGTCGTAGGGGAACCACATGCCACGCAGGTGGGGCAGGGGCGGGCGCATCTGCAGCCCCATGGCGTACTGGCGCTCACCCCGGGGCACCTCCAGCTGGATGCAGCGCGCCGGCGGCGGCCCTTCCAGGCACCACTGGGCGGTGATGGGCAGGAACTGGGGCGGGCTCTGGCTCAGGCCCGGCCCGCAGCCGAGCAGCCCGACGACACCGGCGATGGTCAGGCTCCGGAGCAGGGAACGGCTCATGGCACGGGCCCCACGGGGGGACGCCCGTCACTGAGGCAGTAGCCCCGCCCCCGCACGGTGTGGATCAGCCGTGGTTCCCCGTCCTGCTCCAGTTTCTGGCGCAGATAGCGCACGTAGACCTCGATCACGTTGCTGGCACCTCCGCCCTGGTCGGCCCAGATCTCCTCCAGGATCTGCTCCCGGCTCACGACCGTTCCCTTCTGACGCAGCAGCAGCAGCAGCAGCTGGTACTCCCTGGCCGTCAGGCTGAGCTGGCGCTGACCGCGCCACCCCTGGCAGGCCACCTGATCGATGCGCAGATCCGCCACCTTCAGCAGCGTGGACACCGGCATGGGGGCCTGGCGCTGGGCGAAGCCCAGGTGCAGCCGCAGCCGGGTGAGCAGATCGCTCGTGCCCAGGCTGGGCAGCCAGAAATCATCGGCGCCCCACTCCAGGCAATGGCTGCGGCTCTCGACGCTGTCGCTGGTGATGCCGAGCAGCAGCGGGCGGGCCCCCAGCCGGCGGCGCAGCTCCGGGATCCGCGCTTCGCTGCCGGGCGACAGGACCACCGCCGCCGGCAGCTCCTCCCCGGACTCCTGCAGCTGCGGCCGGTAACCGGACACCTCCAGCCGCGGCGCGAGGCCGGCGGCCTCCGGGCCCACCAGCAGCACCACGGTCGGTGGTGGGGGCGTGGTCGACGGTGGCGTGGTCACAGGGGGGCGTCGGCGTGGCTGCTGGAGGGCTTGGCCACGTGGGGCAGTCCCCAGCCCAGCTTGTTGCGCAGCACCTGGAAGAACTCGTGGTCGGCCAGCCGCACGAAGCGCACCGGATGCTCGCTGCGGCGCACCAGCACCCGGTCCTCGGGCCAGATGTAACAGCCGGCGCTGCCGTCGACCACCATCATCAGCCGCTCCGGGGTGGCGGGGAACACGGTCACCGGCTCCTGGTCGCTGAAGACCAGGGCCCGGGAGGCGAGGGAATGGGCGGCGATCGGTGTCAGCTGCAGCACCGGACAGTCGGGGGTGATCACCGGCCCTCCGGCGCTGAGGGCGTAGGCGGTGGAGCCGGTGGGGGAGGAGAGGATCACCCCGTCGGCGGCGATGTCCACGGGGGCGTGGCGGCCGATGGCGATCTCGAAGTGGCACATGCTGGTGAGCGGCTCCCGGTGCAGGGCCATCTCGTTGAGACAGAGCACCTCCCAGCGCCGCTGCTCGCCCCGCATCACGCTCACCACCATCATGGAGCGCTCCTCCACGGTCCATTCCCCGGCCACCACCTGGGCCAGGGCCTGGTCCAGGTCCTTGAGGTAGGCCTCCGCCAGGAAACCGAGGTGGCCGGTGTTGATCGTCAGGATCGGCACGCCGATCGGGGCGGTCTGGCGGGCGGCGGAGAGAACGGTGCCGTCCCCCCCCAGCACCAGGGCCAGGGCCATCTCCTCATCGAAGCTGGCGGGCACGCAGGCGGCGTAGCCCCGGGAGCGCAGGTGCTGGTCGGGATTGGCGAAACCCACCACGCCACCGGAGCTGCTCACCCGTGCGACCTCCAGCCCGGCGGCGGTCAGCCGGTTCTCGATCAGGTCGGCGGTGCTGATCGCCAGATCCTTGCCGTCATTGACGATCAGTCCGACCCGGGGCACCGATCGCAGGCTGAATGGCAGACAGACTCTAGGAGGACGCGGAACGGCAGCCACGGCTGCAGGGGACGGGCGAAACCAGGTTGGGGAGATGGCCTTTCGGCCTCCCTGGCCGTCGTCGCCGAACAGGGCCTGCAGGCCGAGTTGCCAGTGCCCGGATGGTTTAAGACAAAGCGACAGCGTTAACATCCGGGCACTTCGTCCCGTCGGCTGCTGCCGGTGAAGCTTCTTTACATCGGTGGTCTCGAGCACAGCGGGACCACCCTCACCGAGCAGTTGCTGAGCAGCCATTCCCGCAGCCTCAGCCTGGGAGAGATCGCTTCCTTCTTCTCTCCCTCCCACATGAAGGCCTATCTCCGTGCCTGGGGAGATCATGACGACGTGCGTCGCTGTTCCTGTGGCAGTGACTGGGAGAATTGTTCCTTCTGGGGACAGCTCACCCATCTCAATGGCCTGAATTCAGACCTTCCTCTGGACGAGAAATATGCCCAGCTGATCAGATTCATCCGACGCCAGCTTGGTGATGACGTGCTGGTGACGGATTCTTCCAAGTCCGTGGAAGCCCTGGGCGCCCTGCGCAGTGCCCTGCGGCGCGAAGCCGCCAGCCAGGATCGTTTCGGGCTCATCCTCGTGACCAAGGATGTGCGCAGCTTCACGGCTTCGATGAAGCGCAAGAGTGGCAGCAAGGGGATGCTTTCCGCTTTCCGTTCGATGAACTACTGGACCCATGCCAATACCAAGTGGTTGAAGGTTCTGGCCGCCGACCCTTCGATCCCCCATCGCATCAACCTCTACGAACACCTCTGTCTCGATACGCTGGGTCAGGTCAACGCGCTGCTGGCGATGGTTGAAGAAGCCCCCCTCCCCAGCCTGGACATCGCCAACACGCGATCGCACATCGCCATGGGGAACAAGGACTTCCTGATGCGCAATCGCAGCCATGTCCGCTACGACCAGCGCTGGTTCACCGATGACGCCATTCTTCTGGCCTATCTCATCAACGGCCCGGCCAGGCGTCTCAACCACCGTTTCTATCGAATGGGCCAGCAGCTCGCCGCAGACCTGCCCAAGAAGTCACCGATCTGAGGAGGCTGAAACAGGAGGGGCGATCGACCAGGGTGCACGGCCGATGTCAGACATCGGGGATCAGAACTGCTCCAGGAAGCGCAGATCGCTGTTGAACAGCCGGCGGATGTCGTCGATGCCGTGGCGCACCATGCAGAACCGCTCCACCCCCAGGCCGGCGGCGAAGCCGCTCCAGCGCTCCGGATCGATGCCCAGGCCCTCCAGCACAGCAGGATCCACCATGCCGCAGCCCATCACCTCCAGCCAGCGGCCCCGCCACTGCACGTCCACCTCGGCGGAGGGCTCGGTGAAGGGGAAATAGCTGGCCCGGAACCGCACCGGCAGATCACCGAAGAACTGCTGCAGGAAGGTGGTGACCGTGCCGCGCAGGTGGCTGAAATCCAGCCCTTCGTCGAGGGCGAGCACCTCCACCTGGTGGAACACCGGCGAGTGGGTGGCATCCACCGCATCGCGCCGGTAGACCCGCCCGGGGGCGATCACCCGCACCGGCGGGGGGTTGGCCTCGAGGTGGCGGATCTGCACGGGTGAGGTGTGGGTGCGCAGCAGCCGGTCGCCCCCCAGGTAGAAGGTGTCCTGCATGTCCCGGGCCGGGTGGTGCTCCGGGATGTTGAGGGCGGTGAAGTTGTAGTGGTCGGTTTCGATCTCGGGCCCCTCGGAAACCCGGTAGCCGAGGCCGGCGAAGATGTCGACGATCTCCTCGATCGTGCTCTGCAGCGGATGGCGGTGGCCCGGCGGCACGTAGCTGCAGCCCGCCGTCACATCGATCCGCTCCCGTTCCAGCCGCTCCGCCATGGCGGCGCTGCGGACGGCCTCGAGCCTGGCGCCCAGCAGCTGCTGCACCTGGTCCTTGAGGAGGTTGGCCCGCTGGCCCACCAGGGGGCGCTCCTCACCGGGGAGGCGGCCCATGGCACCGAGCACCCCGGAGAGCCGTCCCTTCTTGCCCAGCAGGCCCACCCGCAGCTCCTCAAGGGCCGTGGCGTCCCCGGCGGCGGCGATGGCGGCGGCGGCCTCCGCCTCCAGGCGCTCCAGCTGGTCGGTGAGCTGCTGCAGGCTGACGGTGGTGCTCACGGCACGGATCGGGGGGAGGAAGCGACTGTAGGCAGCAGCGTCTAGCTTGCCGGCAGTCCACGCGGTCGAGGCCGATGGCACCGCTCCGGATCCTGATCAGCAACGACGACGGGGTGTTCGCCGACGGCATCCAGGCCCTGGCGGCCGAGGCCGTCGGTCGCGGCCACACCGTCACCGTGGTCTGCCCGGACCGGGAGCGCTCCGCCACCGGCCACGGACTCACCCTCCAGACCCCGTTGCGGGCGGAGCGGGCCGACGAACTCTTCGCGGCGGGCGTCACCGCCTGGGCCTGCAGCGGCACCCCCTCCGACTGCGTCAAGCTGGCCCTGTTCCGGCTGCTGGAGCAGCCGCCGGACCTGGTGCTCTCCGGCATCAACCACGGCCCCAACCTCGGCACCGACGTGCTCTATTCGGGCACCGTCTCGGCGGCGATGGAGGGCACGATCGAGGGACTGCCGGCCCTGGCGGTGAGCAGCGCCGACTTCCACTGGCGTCGCTTCGAGGCGGCGGCGGCCCTGGCCCTTGATGTGGCCGAGCGGATGCTGGCCAGCAGCTGGCCCGAGGGGCTGCTGCTCAATCTCAACGTCCCGCCCCGGCCCGCCGCAGACCTCGCCCCGCTGCGCTGGTGCCGCACGGCCGTGCGGCGCTACATCGATCAGTTCGAGAAACGCACCGATCCCCGTGGCCGCACCTACTACTGGCTGGCCGGCGAAGTGGTCGACGATCTCGATGGCACCGGCGCCGGTCCGGCCGAATGGCCCACCGATGTGGCCTGGGTGCAGCAGGGCGGACCGTCCCTGACGCCCCTGCAGCCCGAACTCTTCTGGCGGGGCTCCGTCGCCTCATTGCCGGCCGTGGAGGCCTTGGGCGATCAGGTCTTGCGATAGATCCGCTGCAGCAGCCACAAGCTGAGGATCAGGGCGATCAGGTGGGCGAACAGCACCTGGGTGTTGCTCAGCACCGAAAGCATCTCGATCGAGGTGATCGGCAGCCCCACCACCCGGCCGCCGCTGCCTGGGGTCCCCTGCATCTGGGCCCCGAAGAAGCCCGGCACCTGCTGGGAGGCCTGCACGAACAGGCTGCCGGCCAGGGCCTGATAGCCCACCGCCGCGAGGGTGAGCCCGCCCAGGTCGGCCAATAGACCGCGTTTCACCAGGCGCGTGGTTTCGCCCTTGCTGGGGCGTGCCGGGCTGGCCAGGGCGCGGCCGCAGCGCACCACCAGCCAGGATTGCCACAGACTCCAGAGCAGAACCAGGAATGACAGGGTTGTGAGGGAAAGGCCGGGGCCCAGCCCCAGGGCACGGGAGGAGTTGGCCGCCATCTGGCCGCCGATGTTGTTAAAGATCAGCACCCCCACCACCACCACTCCGAGGGCGAGCTGGACCCAGAAGCGCACCCAGCCCATGCGGCGCAGGGCATCGGCCATGCGCTGCAGATCCAGCGTGTCGACCATGGGGAGAAGGGCGAAGGCCCCAAACTTGGCATGGGAGGATCCAGCCGGCGAGGGCCGAGGCCGTTGATCCCGCTTCACGACCCCTCCAGCGCCCTGCGCCCCACCGCCGTCGCCCTGGGCAGCTTTGATGGCCTGCATCGGGGTCACCGGAGCGTGATCGCCGCCGTCACCGCGCCCATGGCCGCAGGCCAGGAGCGGGCTGTGCCCACGGTGGTCAGCTTCTGGCCCCATCCCCGCGAGGTGCTCCACGGCGAGACGCGGCTGCGGCTCGATCTCCCGGAGGAGAAGCTGGAACTGCTTGAACCCCTTGGCATCGAGCAGCTGGTGCTGGTGCCCTTCACCCGCGAGCTGGCGGCGCTGACCCCGGAGCCCTTCGTGCGCCAGGTGCTGGCCGAACGGCTCCAGGCCCGCAGGATCGCGGTGGGCACCAACTTCCGCTTCGGCGTCGATCGCCGCGGGGACGTGGACGACCTGGCCCGCATCGGCGCCAGCTTCGGCATCGACGTGCAGGTGGTGCCGATGCTGTGGGATGGGGCCGAGCGGGTGAGCAGCAGTCGCATCCGGCGGGCCCTGGCGGCCGGCGACATCGACGAGGCGGCGCGGCTGCTGGAGCGTCCCTACCGCTTCAGCGGCCAGGTGGTGAGCGGTCGGGGCCTGGGGCGCCAGCTGGGCTGGCCCACCGCCAACCTGGCGGTGGACGGCCGCAAGTTCCTGCCGCTGGAAGGGGTCTATGCGGCCCTGGCCTGGCGCGACGGCGGCGAGGGACCGATGGCGGCGGTGATGAACCTGGGCCCCCAGCCCACCGTCGATCCCCTGGCCCCATCGGCGGTGGAGGTGCACCTGCTGGAGCGCCGGCTGGAGCTGGTGGGGGCCCATCTGACCGTGCAGCCCCTGCGGCTGCTGCGGCGCCAGCAGGCGTTCGCCAGCCTGGAGGCCCTCAGCCGTCAGATCCGGCTGGATGCCGATCGGGCCGGGGACCTCTGCCGGACACTCGGACCCCCTGGGGAGGCGTCCACCTAGGGGCAGGACATCAGCTATCAGCTCCGACCGTCGGTCCGGGCTTCTGCCGCCCATGGCCCGAGCTCCCGCCGCCGTCTCTCCTCCCGCCGGAAGGAGCCGTCCCATACCCTGGAGGCCTCACCCGCCCCGGTCCGGTGACGCCCCAGCCTCCAGTCCCGTCGCCGCCGCTGTCCGGCCGTGAGCGTGGTTCCACCCACCGTGCCGCCAGCGAGCGTGCCGCCATCGAGCGGCTGCTTGATGCCAACCTCGACCGGGCCCGGGAGGGGCTGCGGGTGCTGGAGGACTGGGCCCGCTTCGCCCTCGACCGTCCCGACCTGGTGGCCCGTACCAAGGACCTGCGCCAGCGCCTGGGGCGGCTGCACCGGACCTCCTACAAGCTGGCCCGGCACACCGCCAGCGACCCGGCCACGGGCCTGGCCCATCCGGCCCAGGCCGAACGGCAGGACGGCGCCAGTGTGCTGGCCGCCAACGCCGGACGGGTGCAGGAGGCCCTGCGGGTGCTGGAGGAGTTCGGCCGGCTTGAGGACCCGGAGCTGGCGGCCGAGGCGGCGTCGATCCGCTACGCCCTCTACGACGTGGAGGTGGATCTGCTCCAGGCCGGCCGTGACGGCGACGGGCGCCGGGCCCTGCTGCGCCGCTGCCATCTGTACCTGGTGACCAGCCCGGTGGACGGCCTGGAGGCCGTGGTGGCCGCCGCCCTGGCGGCGGGGCTGCGGCTGGTGCAGTACCGCGCCAAACCCGACGCCCCCCTGGATGACCGGAGTCGCTTCGCCCAGGCCAGCGCCCTGCGCCAGCTCTGCCACCGCCATGGCGCCCTGTTCCTGGTCAACGACCGCATCGACCTGGCCCTGGCGGTGGGGGCCGACGGCGTCCACCTCGGCCAGGGCGACCTGCCGCCCTCGGTGGCCCGCCGTCTGCTGGGGCCCGACCGGCTGATCGGCCGCAGCACCCACCGGCTCGAGGACCTGCGCCAGGCGGTCGCCGATGGCTGCGACTACGTGGGGGTGGGGCCCGTCAACGCCACGCCCACCAAGCCCGGCCGCGAGCCGGTGGGGCTGGCCTACGTGACCCAGGCGGCGGCGGAGTGCCCCCTGCCTTTCTTCGCCATCGGCGGCATCGATCCGGGCAACCTGGCCGCCGTGCGCCGTGCCGGGGCGGATCGGGTGGCGGTGGTGCGGGCCATCACGGCCGCCGACGACCCCGGCGCCGCGGTCGCCGCCCTGCTGGCGGGGCTGGAGGCTGAGGCATGACGGGTGGCATGACGGGAGACCTGCTGCTGCGGGTCAACGGGGAAGCGCGCCGCTGCCCCGCGGGTCTGTGTCTCGATGCCGTGCTCGTGGCGCTCGGCTACCAGCCGCGTCTGGTGGTGGTGGAGTTCAACGGTGAGATCCTGCCCAGGGATCGCTGGCCAGCCCAGGCTGTGGTGGAATCCGATGTGCTGGAAGTGGTCACCATCGTGGGGGGCGGTTCCTAGATTCCTGCCATCGCAACGTCGTACCCCATGGGTTCCCGCTTGTTCCGGCGCCTGGCCGGTCTGATGGTCGTGCCCGTGCTGGTGGCCGGCCTGGTGATCGCCTCCCCGCCGCCGGCCCAGGCCGCCAGCGGCGGTCGCATCGGTGGTGGCAGCTTCCGTTCGGCGCCCTCCATGCCCCGCAGCTATGGCGGCGGCGGTGGCTACGGGGGCGGCAGCTTCGGCGGCGGAGGCTACCGGGGCGGCGGCATCGGCTTCCCCTTCATCGTGCCGATCTTCGGTTTCGGCGGCGGCGGCCTGTTCGGTTTCCTGATCCTGATGGCCGTGGCCGGCGTGGTGGTCAACGCCCTGCGCGGCGGTGGCGGCGGGCCCGCGCTGGCGGGTTCCGGTTCCGAGCTGGCCTACAGGCCACGCCCGGACGGGCCGGTCTCGATCGCCCAGGTCCAGGTGGGCCTGCTGGCGTCCGCCCGCGATCTCCAGGACGATCTGCGCCGGCTGGCCGGTTCGTCGGACACCTCCAGCAGCAGCGGCCTGCAGCGGGTGCTGCAGGAAACCAGCCTCTCCCTGCTGCGCCATCCCGATCTCTGGGTGTACGCCAACGGCGAAGTGGGCCAGGTGCCGTTCGCCAGCGCCGAATCCACCTTCAACCGGCTCTCCATGCAGGAGCGCAGCAAGCTGGAACGAGAGCTCACCGCCAACGTGGCCGGGCGCCGCTTCAGTGAGCCCGCCCCCGTGGCCCCCGGTGCCAGCGATGCCGCCAGCGATTTCATCGTCGTCACCCTGCTGGTGGCCAGCCGGCGCAACCTGGCGATCAAGGGGGCCGGCACCGCCGACGACCTGCGCGATTCGCTCCAGAAGCTCGGTGCGGTCGGCGCGGACGATCTGCTGGCCATCGAGGTGATCTGGCAGCCGGAAGGGGCCGGCGAGGTGCTCACCACCGAGCAGGTGATCACGGCCTACCCCAACCTGCAGCATCTCTGAACCTGCGGCCTTGCCGGCCGGCCTGCGGTCCCCCACACTGCGCGGCAGAAGCCGCAGGCGCCGATGCCTCCCCATCGGATCAGCTGGATCAACTCCCCGGTGCTGCTTGAGGCCATCGAGCGTTACGAGCAGGGCCGGCTGCCGCGCCCCCTGGCCCTCTGGCTCCAGACCGTGCTGGAGCTGGAGGCTCCTCCGGCGGGTCCCCTGCGTCCCGGCGGCTGATCAGCCGGCCCGGTCCAGCTGCAGGATCCGCAGGGCGGCCATGGCGGCCCCGTAGCCGTTGTCGATGTTCACCACGGTGAGCCCGGGGGCACAGCTGGCCAGCATGCCCATCAGGGCCGCCTGGCCGCCGGCGCTCACCCCATAGCCCACCGCCACCGGCACCCCGATCACCGGCTGGGGCAGCAGGCCGGCCAGCACGGTGGGCAGGGCTCCCTCCATCCCGGCGCAGGCGATTAGCACCCGGGCCTGGCGCAGCCCCTCCAGCTGCCCCAGGAGCCGGTGCAGTCCGGCCACGCCCACGTCGAGCACCAGGTCGCTGGCCACCCCGTGGCAGGCCAGGGCCAGGCGCGCCTCGGCCGCCACCGTGAGGTCGCTGCTGCCGCCGCCGAGCACCGCCACCCGCCCGAGGGCCGGATCCGGCGGCGGCGGTGCGGGCCAGGTGAGGCAGCGGGCCAGCGGATGGTGGACGGGGGCTTCCCCGTCCCCGAGGGCCCCAAGGGCGTCCAAGCGCTCCTGGAGCCGCCGCTCCACCGCCGCGGCCTTCTCCGCCGACACGCGGGTCACCAGGGCCAGCTCCCCGGCCCGGCGCATCTCCAGCATCACGGCGGCGATCTGCTCGACGCTCTTGTGCTCGCCCCAGACCGCCTCCACCATGCCGAGCCGCCCGCGGCGGCCCAGGTCGAGCCGGGCGTCCTCGCTCAACGCCCCTCCTCTTCCGCCGGCGGCGTCAGAGCCACCCACTCCAGTTCGCCGGCGTGGACCAGGGGAAAGGGGTTGGCGGCCCCGGCCAGCCCCCGGGCCTCAGGATCGCGGGACAGGGCCCGCCGGGCCGCGACCTCGAACCGACCCTGCACCGCATCGATCTCGCTGGCCGGGATGGCCAGCCACTGGCGGCGGCTGCGCCAGCGGATCAGCAGCAGACCTTCCTCCCGTTCCGCGTCCCAGAGCAGCTCCCGGCCCAGGAAGCCGTCCTGGCGTTGCAGCCACGGTCCCCAGCTCTCCTCCTCCGCCTGCAGCCAGGCCCCCCGGGCGTCGGCGGGCACCTTCACCCTCAGGTGCTCCACCACCGGCCCCTGGGGCTGGGCGAGGGCGGCCGGGGTGGCGGCCTGGGCCGTGGCGGGAAGGCCGACCAGCACGAGAGTGAGCAGGAAGAACGCGGCCAGCAAGGTAGCCAGCCAGCGGTTCGGTCGACGGGTCACGGCCGGTGCAGCAGCGCCACCGCATGGCAGGCAATGCCCTCCTGGCGGCCCGTGGGCCCGAGTCCCTCGTTGGTGGTCGCCTTGACCCCCACCTGGTCGGGGGCCAGGCCCATGCGGCCGGCGATCGCCTCCCGCATGGCGGCGATGTGGGGTTTGAGCCGGGGCCGCTCCGCCACCACGACCGTGTCGACGTTCAGCACCAGCCAGCCCCGCTCCGCCACCAGCGCCACCACCTGCTCCAGCAGCACCAGGCTGTCGGCGCCACGCCAGCGCTCGTCCTCCGGCGGAAAGTGGGTGCCGATGTCCCCCAGGCTGAGGGCCCCCAGCAGGGCATCCATCAGGGCGTGCACGAGTACGTCGGCGTCGCTGTGGCCGTCCAGCCCCAGGCCGTCGGGGTGCTCCAGGCGCACGCCGCCCAGGATCAGGGGACGGCCGGGGACGAGCCGGTGGATGTCGTAGCCGTTGCCGATGCGCAGCTGCATGGGGGGCGGTGGGGGCGGATCCAGTGTCGCCGGTGCGGGGCGATGGCGCGCTTCAGGTTTCCTGCTCCGCCTGCCACTGGGCCAGCAGGTCGGCGCGGCGCTCGCGGGTGCGGGCCACCTGCTGCTCCTGGCGCCAGCGGGCGATGGCGCCGTGGTCGCCGCTGCGCAGCACCTCCGGCACCGCCATGCCGCGGAACTCCGCCGGCCGGGTGTAGTGGGGGTGCTCCAGCAGCAGGCTGCTGTGGCTCTCGGCCTCGAGGCAGTCCGGCGAGCCGACGGTGCCGGGCAGCAGCCGCACCACGCCGCTGATCACCACCAGGGCCGGCAGTTCGCCGCCGGTGAGCACGAAATCGCCCAGGGACACCTCCTCGTCCGCCAGGGGCCGGATGCGCTCGTCGAAGCCCTCGTAGTGGCCGCAGAGCAGCACCAGCTGGTCGTGCTCGGAGGCCCAGCGGCGCAGGTCGCGCTGGTGCAGCGGCTGGCCCTGGGGGCTCATCAGCAGCACGCGGCGGCGCGGCAGCACCGGGATCGCCTCGAAGGCGGCGTAGACCGGCTCGGGCTTGAGCACCATGCCGGCACCGCCGCCGTAGGGCACGTCGTCCACCTTGCGGTAGCGATCGGTGGCGTGGTCGCGGGGATTGTGGGTGTGGACCTCGGCGATGCCGGCGGCGAAGGCACGGCCGATCACCCCCAGCCCCAGCAGGGGCGTGAAGGCGTCCGGCACCAGGCTCACCACGTCGAAGCGCATGGGGAGCTCAGCCGGCGGGTCGGCTGACCCGCCGGATCTCGGAGCTGAAGCTGGCCCGGCCCGGGCGGCCGTCGGGGTGGTGCTCCACGCTGCTGCGCAGGCGCAGGTTGGCCTTGGTGAACCAGATCCGCTCCCGCACCGACGCCCCGGCCCGCTCGCTGGTCAGCTCCAGGCTCCCATCCGGCCACAGCTGCCAGTGCCCCGTGCTGGCGGCCCCGTCCGGGGCACTGCCCTGGAAGCCGCCGTCGGGACGGAACAGCAGCCGGTGGCGGCCACCGCCGGGTGGGGTGATCTCCAGCCCTCCCGGCTCGCCGCTCTGCTCAGGGGCCAGGTAGGTGACCGTCAGTTCGCCCCGCTCGGAGCTGTGCCAGCTGGCCTCGTCCGCCTCGGCCTCCCGCGCCGCCTCTGCCGCCTCCTCGAGGCTGAAGCAGCTGCGCAGGGACAGCCAGTCGCCGGCGCAGAAGGCCAGGAACGCCGCGATCGTCTCGGGAGGGAAGGGGGCGGCGGGCGGCTCGGTCGCGCTGGTCACGGATGGGGCGGCGGGAGATCGGGGCTGGTGGGCCCCGTTTGGGATCCTCGCAAACCCCCCGCTGCAGGGGTGCGGTGTGGGGGCTGCGGAGCGCCGGCGGCCTCAGTCGCCCCGGTAGCCCAGCTCGGCCAGCCGGCCCGGATGGCTGCGCCAGTTGGGCACCACCTTGACGAACAGCTCGAGGTACACCGGACCGTCGAACACCTTCTGCATCTGCAGCCGCGCCCCCTGGCCGATCGCCTTGAGCATCTGCCCCCCCTTGCCGATCAGGATGCCCTTCTGGCTGCTGCGCTCCACCAGCACGGTGGCGAGCACGGCCGTGCGCACCTTGCCCTTCGCCTCCTCCTCCACGATCCGCTCGATCCGCACCGCCACTGAGTGGGGCACCTCCTCCCGGGTGAGGGTCAGCACCTGCTCCCGGATCAGCTCCGCCAGCAGCAGCTGTTCGGGCTGGTCGCTGACCGTGTCGGCCGGGTAGAGCAGGGGACCCGGCGGCAGGTCGGCCGCCAGGGCCTCCACCAGGGCCTGGCAGCCATCGCCGTTGAGGGCGCTGCAGGCGTGCAGGGGCCAGTTCACGGGGTGATCGCCACCCTCCGCCATCAGCTCCCGGTAGGTGGCGGCCAGATCCTCGGCGTCGGCGCCGACCCGGTCGCTCTTGTTGAGGGCCACATGCACCGGCACGCGGCTGTGGCGGAGCAGGTCGACGATGAACCCGTCCCCCCGGCCGGCCGGCTGGCTGGCATCCACCAGCAGCAGCACCACATCCACCTCGCCGATGGCACCCCGGGCGCTCTGGACGAGGCGTTCCCCCAGCAGGTGATGGGGTTTGTGGATCCCCGGGGTGTCCAGCAGGATCAGCTGGGCGGCGGGGGTGGTGAGGATGGCCCGCAGCCGGTTGCGGGTGGTCTGGGCCACGGGGGAGGTGATGGCCACCTTCTGGCCCACCAGCTGGTTGAGCAGGGTGGATTTGCCCACGTTCGGGCGTCCGATCAGGGCCACGAAGCCGGAACGGAAGGGCGCCCCTTCGCTGCTGCCGTCGTCGGGCTGGGCATCGCCGGGGCTGGCGGTCGGGGCGCTCGGGTCCATAGCCTCAACACTGCCAGTCCGCGGGCCCCGCCGCCCGTCCGCCGCCATGACCGATGACGCCCCGCTGACCGAGACCCCCTTGAACGGGGCCCCCCTGGCGCCGAGCTTCCCCCAGGCGATGGAGATCGCGGCCCAGTGGATCGGCCTCTGGGAAGCCGGGGAACTCAGCGATGAGGTGCTGGCCGATCGGGTGGGGGAGCTGGTGGCGAGCCGGGACGGGGCCCGTGGCTTTTTCGTGGTCGGCCTCACCGGCGAGGCGCCCCTGCTCGACCGGCTGCCGGAACCCCTGGTGGTCGCCCTGCGGCAGGCGGGTCCGGGGGTGGTGGATCTCACCGCGCGCAATCTGGCCATGAGCACGGCGATGGTGCTGCACCACCGGCGTTCGGGGGACCGGGAGCACCAGGCCGGCTCGGAGCGCGTCCAGCTGCGCAGCACCGAGCTGCTGCGCCAGCTGGAGCCGGTGGCCGTGAAGCAGCGCCTCGAGACCCTGCTGGCGGCCGCCGCGGAGGACGGTGCAACCGAGGCGGTGGTGGCGGAGGACAGGGCCTTCCTCGACCGCTGGGGGTACGACGCCGAACAGCGTCAGGCAATCGCCGCCGCCATCGAGGCCGTGGCTGACTGAGCCACGAACCCGGCCAACATCCTGGCTTCGGCCTCAGAACTTCAGGTAGAGCAGCGTCATGGCCTGAAGGGCGTCGAAAGTGACGCCATCGGGCAGGAAGACGTAGTTGACGTTGAACCCGAGGGTCACGTTCTGGGTGATGTTCAGATCGACGCCGCCGGTGAGCATGGCGTTCGTCTGGCCGGTGGAATAGGTGTTGGTGGCGATACCGCCCCCCAAGTAGGGGGAGACCACGGAGCGACGGAACAGATCCAGGGTGAGGGGCAACTGGAAGGAGGTCTGGCCGTTGTAGCGGCCCAGCACATCACGGTTGCCGAAGATCACACTGGGACGCAGGGAGACCGCCAGGGTTTCATTGAGTTTGTACCCGATCCGACCGGTGAACACCCCGCTGTTGGGCAGGTCACTGCCGAAATTGACGCCCCCACCGATGCCGTAGATGCCCACGTTCTCGATCGGTTTGCCCTGACGCGGCACGATCGCCAGCTCGGCGGGATCCCGGTTGGCCGGAGGCGGGAGGTAGTCGGCAGGAAGGGTGGCCGCGTCGGTGACGGGTTCCCAGCCGGCCGCCGCGGGCTCCGGGGCGATGGGGACCCAGGGAGCCGGTGGCGCCGGCAGCGACTGGGCCCGACCCGGATCGGCAGCCAGGGCCAGGGCCAGCCAGGCCAGACCGACCAGGGGGGCGCCGCCGGAGTGGAGCCGGATCCGCTTCACTGGGCCACCACGGCGCCGGCTGGACCGGCCGGGGCCGGGGTGGGGGCGGGAGCTTCCGCCACAGGGGCCACCGTGGCAGCGGCCGGGGGCGGCGGCGGGGCGATCGGGGCGCTGCTGGCCACCGGCGAGACCCGCACAGGGGCGGGGGTGGCCCTGTCCTCAGCCGGGAGCGGCTGCAGGTTCACCACCGTGGGGGTGACGGTCCCGGGGGCCTGGGCCGGCTGGCGGCTGGACCACTCCTTGATGTCCTCGATCACCGCGGGATCGTCCGGCTGGCTGAGCACATCGACGCTGCCGTCGGCCTGGATCGCAAGGGGCACCTGGGTGGGCTTGCTGACCCGGGTCGAGGGCACATGGATGACCCGGGCCTGCTGGAGCTTGGCCGTCTTGGTGGGCGTGGGGGTCGGCAGGGTGCGGATCGCCTGGCGCATCGGTTCCCTCAGGTTCTGGGGAATGGGAGCCATCGGATCGCCGCTGCTGGCCCAGCGGGCCCGCTCCGCCCGGGCCACGGTCGGCATGGCGGGCAGGCCAAGGTCCTGGATGGTGAGCACACCACCGAGGAGCTCGGAATTCGAGAAGTTGCGCTGCAGCAGGGTCTGGGCGCTGCCCAGGCCGGTGGTGCCGAGGGGAGGCCCATCGATGCGGAAGGACGCCGGGCGGGACGGGGCCTTGGCCAACTGGACCGGGGCGGTACTCCGGCGGGCGACCGCCGGACGGCGACCGGGATCGGGCCGGGCGCGCGACACGTTGGAGGGACCGCTGAGATCGAGGCTGCGTGCGAGGGGGGCATCCAGCAGCGAACCGATCTTTTCGGAGGCCGAACTCAGCACATGGCCGGTGGTGGTGCCCAGGTCGTCGAGGGGCGAGGAGGTGTCGGGCGCTGGGGTGGTGGCCGTTGCTTCCGGCGCTGAGGCGATTGCTTCGTCCGTCCCCTTCGGATCAGCCGGCTGGGGGATGGTCATGTCCTTGACCCGCGACTGCCAGCGGTCGTGGGCATCGATGGCCAGCAGCGGCAGCCAGATGGACTGGCTCAGCAGGGCCCAGGCGATGGCTTTGGGGCTGATGGTGGGTTCGCGGTACATGGGAGGGCTCGAGAAGCGGTTGTCAGCGGAAGTTGTTGTTGTTTCTGTTGCCGTTGAATGTATCTCGGAAGAAATAATAGGAGCTGGCGGCCTGACTGAGGGGAACGATGACCTGATTGATGACGTCGAGGGCCTCGGCGTAGAAGGTGCGATTGACGATGATCGTGTCCCTGTCCCGGAGCGGGGGATTCAGCCCCTTGGAGACGCCGATCCCATCCCGGTAGCTGTAGACCTCCCGGGTGGTGGTGCCGTTGCGGTTGAGGCGGACGAGCTCGATGTCGTTCTTGTTGGCCCGCCAGTTCTCCGCACCACCGGCCCGGAAGATGGCCTCGGCCAGGGGGGTGTTGGCGGGAAGGCTGAGGTTGCCGGGGCTGCGGACCTCGCCGATCACCGAGACATTGATGGTGGCCGGGGCCAGGTTGGTGGCGCCGATCTGGAGGATTTCCTCGGGGATCAGATCCTCCGTGCGGGCGACCACGATCGTGTCGCCGTCGAACAGGATCGGGTTCTGCCGCTGGTTGCCGACCTGGAAGACCTGGGCCAGGTCCAGAACGGTCTGCTTCTGACTGCCGTCGGGCCCGGCCAGACGCCGCAGCAGCACCTTGCGGATGTCGGCGTTCAGGGTGACGCCGCCGGCGGTCTGGATCGCGGAAACAGGTGTGGAGAAGGAGGCCAGGGGGTAGAGGCCAGGACGGCCCACCTCGCCGATGATGGTCACCTTCACGGGGCGGGGCGAAACGAGGCTCAGGATCAGCTCAGGCCGCACCAGCTGCTTCGCGTAGAGCGAGGTGAGCCAGCGGGTGGCCTGGCCGATGGTCAGGCCGGTGAGCTGCACCGATCCCAGCAGCGACAGGGTCGAAGTGCCGTCGGGAAGGATGGAGACCGCACCGCCGATGGCGGAGGCGGAAGGGTCGGTGAAGGTGAGTTGCAGACCATCCCCGGGGCCGAGGACGTAAAGATCGTTGTAGACCTCCGTGACCGTGAGGGGCAGAGGGGCCGAGGAGGCGGGGCCAGCCAGGGGAGCGGCGCTCACGGCCGCGGCACCGCGCCAGGGGGAATGGGGCGCCACCCCCTGGGGCACCGAGGCCTTCAGGCCTGTCGGAGCCACCATCGCACCGACCAGACCCAGTGCGCTCAGGGAGGAAAGACGCCGCCGGATCGTGGGGCGAAGGCTCCTGCCACGGGAGGTTCTGTCAGATGCTGCAGATCCCTGACCTGCGGCAGATTCCCGGCGTGCCGACTGGCCTGCAGATCCCTGGCGTACAGATGTTCTGGGAGGAGAAGCCACCGAAGGACATTAATCGGATTACCACCATAGACGCCCGAGTCAAGGGGGCATTCTTTGCTGGTTGCCATTATCATCGGCTCAACTTTCCCTGCGGTTCATAACGTGACAACGACGGGTGTTCCTCCTGAGACCTTTCCGGGTGGAACCACGCGCCCGCTGTCCCTTCCTGCCGCGGGTGGTCCGGGTCCAGGCGCTTTCGATCCGTCGCAGCAGAGCCCCCTCAGCCCCATCGGCGAGGGCCAGTCCGGCGGCGGCGGCCTGGGGGGCCTCGTACGGACGGTCAAGCGCCGTCAGTCCATCTTTCTGATCACCTTCGCGGTGGTGACCGGCGTTCTGGCGATCAACACGCTGCGTCAGCGCATCTTCTCCCCCGTCTACCAGGGGGGGTTCCAGATGCAGATCAGCAACCCCTTCGACAACCCTGGCGGCGGCGGCGGCGGCGGTTCCGTTGAGACGATCGCCCGCAGCGAGATCAAGACCGATGTGCCCAGTCTCATCGTTCTGATGCGCAGCCCCCTGCTGCTCGGGCCGGTCGCCCAGCGTCAGGGCGTGCCGCTCCGGGCCCTGGAGAGCAACCTTTCCATCAACCAGGAGTCGGCCCGGGTCGACAACGTCCTCAACGTGTCGCTGCGCTGGCCCGATCCAGCCAAGGGCAAGGCGATCCTGCGCCAGCTCGCCAAGGATTACACCGCCTTCTCCCTGACCCAGCGCCAGGCGGCGGTCAACTCCGGCGTCCGCTTCCTCGACGAGCAGGCCCCCGCGATCGAGGAACGGGTCACCAAGCTCTCCCAGGAGATGCTCAGGTTCCGGGAACGCAACAATTTCGTTGACCCGGCCACGGCGGCCAGCCAGATCCTCGGGGCCCGCGAAGGTCTGGTCAACCAGCTGCGCACCCTTCAGAACGAGCAGGTGCAGCTCGACAGCCAGCTGAAATCGATCCAGACCGGCAAGCTGCAGTTCACCCCCAGCGGTGCCCCCACCGCCCTTGAGCAGCTGGGTCGGAACAGCGTTCTGGTGCCGGGCAGGGGGGGATCTTCCGGAGCCGAGGCTGCCAGCGGCACCAAGACGCCCCTTGACCTCCTCAACCAGTTTGAACAGGAACTGGCCACCGCCAAGGGCACGTTCAAGGACAACTCTCCGATCGTTCAGTCCCTGATCGCCCGCCGCAACCAGTTGCTCCCCGTTGTGCAGCGGCAGGCTGCCGACGCCGTCAAGGCCCGGCTGCTTTCCAACGTGGCCCAGCAGGATGAGATCAACCGTCAGATCCTTCTGCTGAGCGAGAACTTCCGGAACAATCCCCAGAAGATGTCGGAGTTCGAGAACATCAACCAGCGGCTCTCGATCGCCAGGGAGCAGTACTCCTCCTACATCCAGGCCAGGGAGCGTTACCGGCTCGAGATGGCCCGTTCCATTTCCCCCTGGGAAGTGATCGGACCTCCCGATTTCGGCGGCAGTCCGGTGGAGCCCAACATCCAGCGCAACCTGCTGAGGGCGATCATGATCGGTCTCCTGGCCGGTCTCGGCGCCGCCATCCTCCGCGAGCGGACCGACAACGTCTTCCACACCCCCATGGAGGTGGAGAAGGACCTGCAGCTGCCGGTTCTGGGTCTGATCCCCTACCTGCCCCTCGAGCCCGGTGTCGACATCGCCACCAGCATCTCCAAGATGTCCTCGAGCGAGCGCTTCGCCATCAAGGAGTCGCTGCGCAGCCTGTTCACCACCTTCCGACTGCTCCGCGCCGACAGCAGCATCCGCATGGTGGGCATCACCTCCTCCACCCAGGGGGAAGGCAAGTCCACCGCGGTCGCGGTGTTTTCCCGCACCCTGGCCGACCTCGGCCTCAAGGTGCTCGTCATCGACTCCGACATGCGGCTGCCGATGCAGGCCCGCTACCTGGGTGTGGAGCAGGGCGACGGCCTTTCCACCCTGCTCTCGGATTCAACGCGCAAACCGACGGATTTCATCCACTCCATCGCCGAGAACATGGACGTGCTTCCGGCCGGCCCGAAGCCGCCCGATCCGGCCAAGCTGCTCAACTCAACCCGCTGCAAGGAAGTCATGGACGAGATCCGTGCCCTTCCCGGCTACGACATCATCGTCGTGGATGCGCCTCCCTGCCTGATGCTGGCCGATCCGATCCTGCTGGGAGAGAAGCTCGACGGCATCCTCTTCCTGGTCGGCCTCGGCAAGGTGAGTCGTGAGCTGGCTCCCCAGGCCAGCCGTCGCATCCGGGCCTCCGGGGTGGATGTGCTCGGCATCATCTGCAACCAGGTCAATTTCCCCAGCCGCCTCAACGATTACGGCTACGAATACGGCTACTACTACCACTACGCCTACGCCTCGGCGTCGGGTTACGCCAAGAGCGCCAGCGAACCTTCCACCGGTGGATTCGGCAGTTATGTGCAGCGCTATCGCGACAGCTACATGAAGGGTGCCGCGACCAATTCCTACATCTCCGCCCGCTACAACGAGGGCGAATCCGACGTCAAGACCTACTACCGCGAGGACGAGGATCAGGGGTCTGCGCCCGTCGCCTCCAATGGCGGCCTCGGACCCAGCGCCGGCTCCTCCAGTTCCCTGCCTCCCGCCGAGAGGGTTTCCTCCCGTCGCCACCGTCCCTCCAGTGATGGTGGTGGCGGCCCGATGGGCTGGCTGCGCAAGCGCTTCGGGAACAGGGGCTGAGGGTTCGTTTCAGCTCAGGGTTCGCTGCAGGTGAGGGCCCGTTTCAGGGGCCCTTCCCCCCGCCAAGGAGGGGCTCCACCGGCCCCGTCTCCAAACCCTCGCCCATGGCTGGGCGGGTGCAGAGCAGCATTTCGAGCATCACCAGGTGGTCATAGATGGGCATGGCCATCGGGTGGCAGCGACGCACCCAGGCCAGGGCCGCCAGCGGATCGATGCCGCGCAGTCGGGCCGTCAGGCCAACCGCCAGAAGGGGGGAGCGTTCGTACCCCGCCATGCAGTGCAGATAGATGGGAGCGGCCTGGTTCACCAGCGCTTCCGCCCTCGCCAGGGCCAGGGCCAGTCGCTCCTGGCGCAGCGGCTCCTGCTGCCTGTGGTCGGGCAGGGAGACCCGGTCGCTGCTCCAGCCGGGGGGAACGATCAGGGCGCTTTCCTCCTCCGGATAGCAGCAGCTGAAGCGGCTGCGGATCCCGGCCTCCTCCAGCTGTTGCCAATGCCTGGCCGTGCGCGGCATGGGACCGATCGCCAGCTGACCGTTGAGCACCCAGCTGCAGGGCAGGGAGCGGTCGGGCATCGGCGGCAGGGGCCGGTCCTGCCTCAGGCTCTGGAGAAACCGCCGCAGGGGGCCCATCATCGGCGTGCCCTCGACGGGTGGCGCTTGTCGGTTGCGCTCACGTCCGGGTTCGCAGCACCGGCTCCACCAGGGCCAGCACCTGCTGCCAGAGGCGGTCGGAAGGGGGCTTTCCCTTGGGCCCACGCAGGCTGATCAGGGTGCAGGCATAGGTGCGATGGGGCTGGAGCCCGATCACCTTCTCGATGGCGGACTCCCTGCCGGCCGCCAGACGATCGGCGAGGGTGGTGAGCTGTTCACGGGTGACCCCGAAGGGCTTCTCCGGGCCAGGGCCTGACATCAGGCAGGTCTGGAGGGTGGGGCGGTCCTTGGTCAGTCCCCTTGCCGTCGGGACCGGGCTGCCGATCAGGCGGCGCTGGATGAGATTCAGGCTGGCCTGGTCCCGCCCGATGACACTGGTCTGGAAGTTGAAACGCTGGCGCACCGTGCCGCCCATCAGGGTCAGCTCGAACCCCTCCTGCAGGGGCAGGACCACCGGCGCCGTGGTGGCCAGTTCGTAGCTGCGCTTCGCCGGCCAGGGGGGGGCGAGGCTGGGGGCCGTCTCCGTCAGCAGCTGGGCCCCGCGCAGCGCCGCTTCCAGCTGCTCAGCCGGCAGGGCACGCGGTGCCGCGGGCCAGCGCGGCAGCAGGATCGCCTGGGTCGCCAGAAGGGCCGCAACGACGGCGAAGGTGCCGTACCAGCGGACCAGAAGGGGAGGGGTGATCACGCTCCTTCCCCCGGTTGCGGCGGGGCGGGCAGGGGGGGAAGTTCCCGCTCGAGCAGCCGCATGTAGACCATGCCGAAGATCATCACCGCCACTCCGGAAAAGACCAGGGAGCCGGTGCTCTCGTGGAAGAAATCGAACAGCCAGCTGCCCTTGCCTTGGCCGTTGCCCGCGAACACCGCCAGCAGTGCGATGCGGAAGGTGTTGCAGACCAGGCCGATCACCGGCGCCATCAGCAGCACCACGGCACGGCTGGTCCAGGAGCGGATCGGAAAGGCCAGCAGGAAGATGACGCCCACGCACAGGATCTGGGCCATCAGGTCCACCCCGTTGCAGGGGCCGAGCACCCGTACGCCGCCGCCTGGCAGCAGCACGCTGCGGGCGTTCACCGTGACGTCGAGTCCGAGCACGCTCAGCCAGAGACCGGAGAGGCTCGCGGTGAGCAGGCTGATGGGGGCTTCCGGCAGGGTCCGCATCAGCAGGGCGAAGCTTGGAAGCAGCATCAGGCAGAGCAGCGGATCGCGGAAACGGCCCAGGCTGGCCGGTTTCTCCGCCATCAGACCCAGGCTGAGGCCGCCGATCGGCGCCAGGGCGAACAGCAGACCGTCCCAGTGCAGGATCAGCGCCGAGCGGGCCAGGACCCAGACCAGCAGCAGGCTGCCGATGACCAGTCCCCAGGCGCCTGGCCTGGGCCGGAGGTCCTCGAACTGGTCCTCCATGCAGATCACCGCCCCCCCCCACACCAGCACCGCGAACACGGTGATGTGCTCGCTCTGGCTGCTCTGGAAGACGGCGATGTTCTGGACCGCCACCGCAGCGGCCAGGGCCAGCCAGAGGTTGCGGGGCGTGGGCGGGGGAACGGCCGGGATCGCGGCCCGCCAGCCCGGAGGAATCCTCTGAAGGAGGCCGCTGAAGAGTCGCTCGATGGTGTTGCTCATCGGGCCAGGGCGTCGAGCAGAGGGGAGGCCGGGAGACCCTCTTCAGGATCGTATTCCGGGACCAGGCGCCGCAGCAGCTGGCTCGAGGCGGCTTCGTCCCACTGGGCGAGCGCCTCATGCAGCTGCTGGATCAGGGGCCCCAGCTGTTCGCTGTCCCGATGGGGTTCGGTGGCCCTGCGGATCAGCGGGTGCTGGGTGGGCTGGTCGGCGGCGCTGATCAGGAGCTCCTCGTAGAGCTTTTCCCCCGGTCGCAGGCCGGTGTACTGGATGGCGATGTCCCCGTCGCTGTTGTGCTCGTCGCGCACCCGCAGCCCGGACAGCTCGATCATCTGGCGGGCCAGGTCGGCGATCCGGACCGGTTCGCCCATGTCGAGCAGGAAGAGATCGCCGCCCATGGCCATGCCGGTGGCCTGCAGCACCAGCTGGACGGCCTCCGGGATGGTCATGAAGTAGCGGGTGATGGCCGGATGGGTGACGGTGACCGGCCCACCTCGGGAGATCTGCTGATGGAACAGGGGGATCACCGAGCCGGAGGAGCCCAGCACGTTGCCGAACCGGACCATCGAGAGGATCGGGCCACCGTCCTCGATCTCGGCAGCAGCGGCCTGAATCAGCAGTTCGCAGATGCGCTTGCTCGCTCCCATGACATTGGTGGGGCGAACGGCCTTGTCGGTGGAGATCAGGGTGAGCCGGCTCACGCCCGAGGCCCGGGTGGCGGCGATCACGGCCTCGGTGGCGCCGATGTTGTTGGCGATGCCGGCGCAGAGGTTGGCCTCAACGAGGGGAACGTGCTTGTAGGCGGCGGCATGGAAGATCGTGTCGACCCGGTGCTGACGGCAGATCAGGGTGAGGCGGGCCGCGTCACAGGCATCGCCGAGGACGGCATGGAGCTCGACGCCGCAGGGTTTGGAGCCCAGCTCCCGCTCGATGGCGTAGAGGGCGAATTCGTTGCGCTCGACCAGCAGCAGCCTGGCGGCGCCCAGGCCCACGACCTGGCGGCACAGCTCGCTGCCGATCGAGCCACCGGCGCCCGTCACCAGCACCACCTTCCCCTCGACGCCGGCCTTGAGCAGCACCGGGTCGGGGTTGGAGGGTTCGCGGCCAAGAAGATCCTCGATCGCCACCGGCTGCAGGTCGGAGACGATCCTCTGGCCGGTGGCCATCTGGGCCAGCGAGGGGACCGAGAGGACTTCCAGTCCCCGGTGGGTGAGCTGATCCACCAGCAGGCGTTTGCGCCGCCGCGACATGGTGGGCATCGCCAGCAGGACCTTGCGGACGCCGTGACGCTCGATCAGACGGGGCAGCCGCAGGGGCGAGTGGATGGCCATGTTCTGGAGGGTCCGGCCCTGCAGGCCCTCGGCGTCATCAAGGAAGCCGACGATGCGGAAGCGGGGGTCGTTGCGCAGGGCCAGCAGCAGACCCATGCCGGAGGCACCGGCGCCGTAGATGAGGGTGCCATCACCCTGGGAGCCGCCGGGGGAGTGGTTCTCCCGTTGATCGAGGTGATGGACCAGGACGTCACGCAGCACGATGCGGCTGGCGATGGCCCCGCCGGTGAACAGCAGCCAGTAGAGAATCCAGAAGGATCTTGGTGGCTGGGCACCGCCGATCAGGGTGCTGCTCAACAGCAGGATCAGCACCATCGCGCCGGAGCGGGGCACCAGCCCGTAGAGGGAGTGGCTGCCGGCGTAGCGGGTGAGCCCCCGATACCAGCCCGAGACCACCAGGACGGGCAGGCCGGTGATGACGGCCAGGGGCAGCAGCAGGATCGTGGAGGGCATGAAGCCCTTCAGGGTGGTGGCGTCCGGCAGACGCAGGATGAAGGCGCCGAGATAGGAGGCGACGATCATCAGACCATCGAAGACCACAAGCAGCAGCCGGCGGGCCAGCAGCTGCTTCTGCACGTAACGAAGAAATGAGAGCTGGGGAATCAATCGTTCAGTTCGGCGGTGATCGACGAATCAGGGAATGCAGTGGGGATGCAGTGGGAATGCAACGGTGAAAAAAAGCTGCGGCGAAGAGAAGGAAGCGACGTCTGAATGGCTGCCCACCAGTGTTGACTTACCTCGATGACTTGCCCGTGCAACGCTTCCGCTCAAGCGAACAGGAGGCCAGCAGATGCATGAGAGGGGTGATTGGCGCCGACTGGACGGAGCAAGGCTAGGCAATCACATGGAGATCGTCATTCTCACACACCAATAGTGTGATGCCGGAATGGATCATGGCCGTGGCAATACCTGCACCTTTTGACGTTACTGCCCATTCAGGGGGAGAAGGGGACGGCCTGGTGCCGATCGAGCCACAGGCCCAGAGCCAGCTCCAGCAGCAGCAGGCCGAGCTCCAGGGGCAGGCCCTGGAGGAGCAGGGCCGCCCCCAGCAGGGCGGTGGCGCCGATGTAAAGCAGGGCCACCCGGGCATGGGGCCAGCCGGCCTGATGCAGGCGCTGATAAAGGTGCAGGCGGTGGGCCTGGAAGATGGGTTGCCCCGCGGCCAGCCGGCGCAGGACGCAGAGGCAGGCGTCCCCCAGCAGCGGGAAGCCCGCCAGCAGCAGACCCAGGGCCAGGGCTGGCGTGGCCTGCTGCAGCACCATCCCGGCGATGACCGCCCCCAGGAAGGTGCTGCCCACATCCCCCATGAACACCTTTGCCGGGCTCCAGTTCCAGGCCAGGAAGCTCAGCAGGGCTCCGATCAGCGGCACCAGGGCGTGGCCGCCATCAGGGGCCATGGCCAGGAAGGCCACGATCAGCAGCACCGCGGCGCAGCCGGCGACGAGGCCGTCGAGCCCGTCGCTGAAGTTGACGAAGTTGATCACCGCCGTGGCCGCGAACACCGCCACCGGCACCAGCCACCAGGGCAAGGCCAGGGGTGAGATCGCCACCAGCGCCAGGGCCGTGGCGATCTGCACGCCGTAGCGCCAGGCGGCCGGCAGACCGAGGCGGTCGTCCAGCAGGCCCACCAGGGCCAGCGGCAGACAGATCAGGGGAACCCAGGCCGGCCAGCCCTCCCCGGCGAACGGAGCCAGTCCGCTGCCAACGAGCACGAAGGCCAGCCCCCCGCCCCTGGGGGTGGGTCGCTGATGGGAGCTGCGGGCGTTGGGCTGATCCACCAGCCGGCGCCGCAGCAGGGGCAGGAGCCGGTGCAGCAGCAGCGCGCCGAGGCCGGCGCCCAGCAGCAGGAAGGCCAGGCCGTGCAGGGGGGTCATGGCACCAGCGGCAGCACGGGAAAGGGTTCGGGGGATCCCCCGAGAAGGTGGTGGGCCGGCGTGAAGCCGGCCAGGTCGGCGCCCATGCGCAGCACCGCCTCAAAGCGCTTCGGGGAGAGCAGCAGCAGCGGCGAGGCGAGGGACAGGAACAGGCGCGGCGGCAACGCCAGCAGGCGGCAGCGGCGGGCCCGATCCCCCCGGTCGGTCGCGTCCTGCAGGCGCCGGAGCATGGCCGCGTAGCTCAGGGTGTCGTCGCCGCCGAGGGGGAGGTGCACCGGCTGGGACGGGTCGAAGCCGTCCTCGGCCAGGCGGTCGGCCAGGTGCAGGGCCACGGCGGCCAGCTGGCGGCAGTGGATGGGCTGGCGCAGCCCTCCTTCGCCGGGCAGGGGCAGCAGGGGCAGGCGGCGCAGCAGCTGGCGCAGCCGGCTGAGGTTGCGATCACCCAGGGGGCCGGCCTGGCCGTAGATGAGGGTGGGGGCCAGGATCCGCAGGGGGCGGGCGTGGGCGGCGCAGGTCCGGCTCAGCGACTCCTCCGCCTGCCGCAGCCGCCGCACCAGATCGCGGTCAAAGCGGTTGGCGGCGAAGCGCTTGGTGATCACCGAGGAGGAGGAGCAGGCGATCACCCCCTGCAGCCGGCCGAAGCCGGCCGGGTCGCGGCCGGCGAACCGCTCCAGCCAGGGGGCGAACGACCAGATCGGGGCAAAGCTGACCAGCAGCCCCGCCGGCACCTCGGCCCCGGCACCGGTGTCCTCGAGGTCGCAGCGCAGGAACGGCGGTGCCTCGCCACCGCCGCTGCCGCCGCTGGCCGGGGGCAGCGGCGGCCGGCGCCCCGCCACCACCAGCTCCCGCCCTGCCGCCAGAGGGATCAGGGCCTGGCCGCTCGGGCTGGTGGCCCCGAAGAGCGTGATCGGCGCAGGCATGGGGGGGACCAAGGGGATCAGACGCAGTCGTTGCCGTCGAGGCGGCCATCCCATCCGGTGAGGCGCCAGAGGGAGGCGCGCAGCTGGTCGCGCCGGAGGCGAAACTCGGATTCGGGCCGCAGATCACCGGTCTCGGCTTCGGAGCCGACCACCCGCCAACCGGTGCCGGCATAGACGATCCGGGCGATCGCCAGGGTGCGCTCCATGTGGGTCGGGGCGGTCACGATCGTGACCTGGCCGGGTTTCGGCCACGTCTCCAGCAGCTTGGCCAGATGGGTGACCAGGCCCACCGTGTCGCAGGCCGGCAGCAGTCGCACGATCCTGGAGGTGTCTTTTGGCCAGAGTTGGCGATCCTTCAGGTGGTTGGTGGTGATGGCCTGGTACTCGGCGTTGCCCTGGAGCACCAGATAGGCGCCCGGCCGGTCCCGCCAGAGCAGCATGGCGGACTGGCTGCGCCAGGGATCCTCGATGAAGGCGGAGATGACGTCCGGGCCCGTGGCGGGGGCCTTCGGGACGTTCGTGACGGCCTGCCGCGACGGCCGGGGGGAGGCGCCCCGTGTCCCCTGCCAGGCGGGAGCGAAGAACCAGGCGAGGCCGCCGGCGACACCCAGGGCCAGGACCCCCAGCCGGGTCTTCCGGTTCCACCAGAGCCGCTGCAGCAGGGAGCCCTCCCTCTGCCGCGGCTTTTTCCTGCGGACCCGTTGCCGCCGCGGTTCCCGGTCGTCCCCAGGTGGCCTCTCCTCCTCGGGCAAGGGAATCGCTGCGCAGGCCTGGCCAAGCTTATCGGTCCCGTCTGGGGGGTCTCGGCCCCTGCCCGGCCCCGGGCCGGCGACTCCAGAGGCGCCGGAAGTAGCGCAGGCCGAAGGGGAGCCCCCAGAGCCACCCGAAGGACCGGCGATAGGCCAGGGTGACCTCCTGAAGCCGCCGGCCGGTCTGCTGGCCGCTGGCCCCCGCTTCCCCCATGTGGACCAGTTCCAGATCCAGGCCCCTGGCCGACAGGTCCCGGCTGGTGCTGAGGCGCAGGAAGTAGTCGAGGTCGGCGGAGAGCCGGAAGGGTTCGGCGTAATGGTCGAGGCGCTGCCGGGCCCCGGGGCCGATCAGGGTGGCCTGGTGGGGAGGGGTGGACCCCAGGAACAGGCTGAGGCGGAAGGCCCTGCAGCTGGAGAAGGCGGTGCGCCGTCCCAGCCGGGTGGCCCCGTCCGGCCCCTTGCCCGCATAGCGGCCGCTGCAGACCACCAGATCCGGCGGCTGCCCCCCGCGGGGCCCCCGCTGCGTCGCCTCCATGGCCTCCTCGAGCACGGTGCGGGAGGGCGCCCAGTCGTCACTGCCCCAGAACAGCAGCCAGTCCTCCGGGGGCGCTTCCCGGAAGCCCTGGTTCATGGCCCCGAAGATGCCGGGGAGCGACGGATCCTGGGGTTGCCAGCGGAAGCGGTGGTCCCGGTGGCAGAGGGCCTCCAGCCAGGCCCGGTGCTCCGCTCCGCTGGGCCCGTCGATGAACAGCACCTTCCAGTGGGGCCAGCTCTGGCGCTGCAGGGAGTTCACCAGCCGCGGCAGCAGCTGGTGGGAATCGAGGGTGGGAACGATCAGGCTGAGCCCGGTGGCGGCGCCTGGTGGCGGTGTGGCGCTCACCCCTGCCGGCGGATCAGCACGTCGCCGAGCACGAGCAGGTCCATGCGGGTGCGCAGGAAGCAGTCGAGGGCCTGGGTGGGGGTGCAGACGATCGGTTCGTTCTCGTTGAACGAGGTGTTGAGCACCATCGGTACGCCCGTGAGGTCGGCGAAGGCTCGGATCAGGCGGTAGTAGCGGCCGTTGTCGGCGGCATTGACGGTCTGGAGCCGGCCGCTGCCGTCCACGTGGGTGACGGCCGGGATGCGGGGGCGCTGCTCCTCGCGGATCGGGTACACCTGCATCATGAAAGGGACCTCCCCGTCGAGGCTGAACCACTCGCCCACCGCCTCGGCCAGCACCGAAGGGGCGAAGGGGCGGAACGATTCCCGGCGCTTGATCTTCAGGTTGAGGATGTCCTTCATGTCGGCGCGGCGCGGGTCCCCGAGGATCGAGCGGTGGCCCAGCGCCCTGGGTCCCCACTCCATGCGGCCGTCGAACCAGCCGATCACCAGCCCCTCGGCGATCGCCGCCGCCACCTGCTCGCACAGGACCCCCTCCTCCGGCCGCTCCAGGCTGCATCCGGCCTGCTCCAGGGCTGTGCGGGTGTCCGCTCTGGCCAGCAGTTCCTCCACTTCACCGGGGGCCGGCTGACTGCCCAGGTAGGCATGGCGCATCGGCGTGGAACGGGGCTGGCCCAGGCCGTGCCAGACCTCAAGGGCGGCGCCGAGGGCTCCCCCCGCATCGCCGGCGGCCGCCTGGACGTAGACGCGCCGGAAGGGGGTGGCCAGGGTCACCTTGCCGTTGGCCACCGAGTTGGCGCCGCAGCCCCCGGCGATGCAGAGCTGGTCGCTGGGGTGGTTTCGGTGCAGGGCCCGGAGCAGGTGGAAGAAGGCCTCCTCATACATCGCCTGGGCCGAGCGGGCGATGTCCATGTGGTGCTGCTCCAGCGGCTGATCCGCGCGGCGGGCGGGGCCGAGCAGGGCTTCCAGCTCCGGACTCCAGTGGCTGCCCACCACCGGGGCGCCGTTGCTCCATTGGTGCGGCAGCTTCTGGGTGGCATGGAGGAAGTAGCGCAGATCCAGGCGGTAGGTGCCGTCGTCCTGCAGCCGCACGATGCGGCGCATCGCCTCCATCCGGGTGGGCTGGCCGTAGGGCGCCAGTCCCATCACCTTGTATTCGTCGCCGTAGTTGGGGAAGCCCAGGTACTGGGTGATGGCCGTGTAGAAGGCGCCCAGGGAATGGGGGAACCAGATCTGGCCATCGAGGCTGAGCTGGTTCCCCTGGCCATACCCCCAGGCACCGCTGGCGAAGTCACCGAAGCCGTCCACCGAGATCACCGCCGCCTCCTCGAAGGGGGAGGCGAAGAAGGCCGAGGCCAGGTGGGCCCGGTGGTGCTCCACGAAGTGCAGCTGGGCCCTGATCGCCGCCCCGGGGAAGGCCTGGGCCAGCTGCTGGCCCAGATCGGCCCGTTCCCGCTTGTTGCGCCAGCGGGCGACCAGGAAGCGGGGATCGGGACGGTGCCCCAGGGTGTAGGCCACCTTTCGCCAGCGGTGGGCCCCCGGCTGGGAATTGATGGCGACGTGGTCGAGGTCGGCGGGGCCCACGCCGGCATCGGCCAGGCACCAGGCGATGGCCTCCGATGGGAACCCGGCCCAGTGCTTGATGCGGCGGAAGCGCTCCTCCTCGGCGGCGGCGACGATCACCCCATCCCGCACCAGGGCGGCGGCCGCATCGGCGTGGAAGGCATTGATGCCCAGGATGAGCGTCATGGAGCTGCGGAACCGGATGGCGGGTGGAGGACGGTCTGGAGGGGAGCGGTCCCGCAATGGGGGGTGGGCGGAACCCTGTCCGGGCCAGAGGCGCTGGGGCCGTCCCGATGGTTCCCACCACCCGGTCGGCCTCGACATCCCCGGTCGGACGGCCGGATCAAGGGATGGACCGGATCAAAGGATGGAGATGGGCAGCGGATGACACCGCGGAGACGAGGTCCGCCGGCGGCGGGATTCTAGGCGACCTTTCCGGAGCCATCCCGGCCATCGCCTCCGGCCACGCCGGGAACCGGCTCACGGGCGGGGAGCCGGCGAGAGGCTGAGGCCGAGGTGCACCTCCAGCCAGTGCTGGAGCACCATCAGGCTCCAGCGCCGGTACCAGGGCGCCAGATCGATCCCCCGGGGTGTCGAGGGCAGCCGCAGGGCCAGGGGCGAGGCCGGGTCGTCCAGCCACAGCTGGAACGGGAAGCGGAACCCCTGCTTGGGGCGGTTCAGGAACCAGTCGGGCAGTTCCGGCACGCTGCGGGCCAGCAGCTGTTTGCCCTCCGCCAGCCGCAGGGCGGCGGGGATCGGGGCCAGCCGGCGCTGCAGCTGGGCATCCACCAGGGGCAGGCGCAGCTCCAGCCCGGCGGCCATCGCCATCACGTCGCTGTCCGGCAGCAGCTGGTTGCGCAGGTAGCGGCTGCCCTCCAGCCAGGCGACCCCCTCGCGGCCCCCCGGCGCAACGCCGCCGTCGCCAAGGCTGTTCCCGATCCCGCCGCGACCCGCCGTCGGCACCGCGGCAGCGGGCTCGGGACGGAGCCCCCAGTGCGCCAGCAGACGCTGGGTTTCGGCGGGGGAGAACAGCCCCCGGAAGCAGCCGTAGGCCTCCGCCAGGGAGGCGGGCGCTTCCAGGAGTCCGCTGATCCGCTGCAGCCGGGCGCCACGCCCCTGGGGCAGCCGCTGCAGCAGCCATGCCGCCGGCGGCCCGGCGGGGCCGATCAGGCTCCGCCAGCGCCGCAGTTTCGGCACCATCCGGAAGCTGGGGTAGCCACCGAACAGCTCATCCCCGCCGAGCCCGGAGAGGGCCACCTTCAGCCCGTGCTCCGTCGCCAGCCGGGCCACGCACCAGGTGTTGTACCCGTCGATGGAGGGCTGGTCCTGGCTGGCCAGGAAGGCCGGCAGCCACTGGCGGGCCTGGTCGGCCGTGAGGTTCAGGGGCGTGTGATGGGCGCCGAAGTGGGCGGCGATGCGGGCCGCCGGCCCGGATTCATCGAAGCCGCCGGCGCCCGGGGTCGCGAAGCCGATCGTGAAGGTGTGCAGGCCCCGGGGGGCGAGCGCCAGCAGGGAGGCGGAATCGAGCCCGGCGCTGAGGAACAGCCCCACCGGCACATCGCTGACCATGTGGGCCGCCACCGAATCCTCGAGGGCCGAGCGGGTGAGGGCCACCGCCTCGGCCGCCGTCATGGCGCCGGCGCCGGTGGCGCCCACAAGGCTCTCCGGCAGGGCCCCCCAGGGCTGCACCGTCAGCCGACCCTGGCGCCAGGTGGCGGCGTGGCCGCAGGGAAGGCGCTCCACCCCCGCCACCAGGGTGTCGGGCTCGCTCACCGATCCGGTGGCCAGGTAGCGCCCCAGGGCCTGGCGGTTCAGGTTGGGCGGCTGGCCGTCGGCGGCCAGCAGGGCCCGCAGCTCCGAGGCGAAGGCGAGGCTGCCCCCCGGGCCGCTGCGCAGATAGAGGGGCTTGATGCCGTGGGGATCGCGGGCGAGCAGGGCGCTGCGCTCCCGGGTGTCGTAGAGGCAGAAGGCGAACATGCCCCGCAGCGCCCCCAGCCCGTCCAAGCCCCGGCTGACCAGCCAGGCCAGCAGCACCTCCGTGTCGCCGCTGCCCCGGAAGCGCTGCCCCTCCGCCTCGAGCCGGCGGCGCAGCTCGGCATGGTTGTAGATCTCGCCGTTGAACACCAGCTGCCAGCGGCCGCAGGCGGAGGCCATCGGCTGGTGGCCCAAAGGCGAGAGATCCAGGATCGCCAGGCGCCGGTGCACCAGGCAGGCCCCGGCGTCCTGCCAGACGCCGGCATCATCCGGGCCCCGGTGGGCGAGACGCGGGCCGACCCGGGCGGCGAAGTCGCCCGGGTCCCTGCCCAGCTGGCCCGCGATGCCGCACATCGGCCCTAGGCCTCCCGCAGGAAGGGGATCCGGCCGGGGGGGGCGATCGCCTCCAGGTGGGCGAGGAAGGTGCGCCGGGCCGCCTGGGGGCTCGCCTGCTCCCGCACCCACGTGAGCGCGCCGGTGGAGAGGCGTTTGCGCCGGTCCCGGTCGGCGCCGATCGCCGCGATCGCCGCCGCCATGGCGGCGGGATCACTGGCCACCAGCTGGCCGGTGCGGTCGTCGATCACGTAGTCCTCCGGGCCGCCGCAGCGGGTGCTGACGACCGGAACGCCGCAGGCCATCGCCTCCAGGGCCGCGATGCACAGCCCTTCCTGGTGGGAGGGGATCACGAACACATCCAGGGTCTGCAGCAGCTCCGCCAGGGCGGCGGGGCCCAGAGAGGGGAGGCAGCGCACCCGCTCGGCCAGTCCCATCGCCACCAGGGGGCCGCGCAGGCGATCGACGTCCTGTTCGCCGGCCAGTACGAGTTCGACGGGGTGGCCGGCGGCGACGAGGCGGGCCACGGCCTCCAGCAGCAGGGTGATGTGCTTGCGGGGATCGCCGTAGCGCCCGGCGAAGCCGACGCGCCAGGGCACCAGCCGTTCGGGGGCGGGACGGAAGACAGCGGGATTGACCGGCATCCGCATCACGCCGTCCATGGGGCGGTGGGCCAGCGCCTCCAGGGCCCTGGCCGTGTAGCCGCTCAACGCCAGGATCCGCCCGCGGGGGGCCCGCAGCACCTGGCGCTCCAGCCGCTGCAGCACCGGTCCGTTGAGCATCCGGTCGAGCAGCCGTCGGGGCCGGGAGAAGCCCCTGACGCGGTCGACGCGATCCTCCTTCCAGGGGGTGGCCACCCAGGCCAGGAAGGGAATCCCCAGGCGGGCGAAGGGGGTGGCGCAGAGGGGATTCCCCGTCACCGAAAGGTGCAGGTCGCAGCCGGCCACCAGCTCCCGCCAGGCCCGCCGCGGCAGGTAGTGGGTGAACTCCAGCTCCGGCAGCCAGGCCCCCAGGCCATGGCCCTCATGGTCGCCGTAGACGCGGCGCTGCATCTGGCCTGGCTTTCGGCCGCTGGGGACCGCATGCAGCGGCACCGACAGACGCGGATGGGTGCTCCAGGGGGCATACCAGGCGAAGACGGGCTCGATGTCGAGGTCCTCGAGCATCCGGGTGACCGCGGTGGTCATGGCGGGCACGCCGCCGTCCACCGGTTCGATGGTGCTGACCAGGGCCCGGGGCCGCCTCATTGCCTGAGCCAGCCGAACAGATCGCGGTTGTCGCGGACCCAGCGGATCAGGTGGCGCACGCCGGCATCGACGCTGATCTCCGGCGTCCAGCCCAGCTGCTCGGCGGCCTTGCTGACGTCACAGATGAACACCGGCTGGTCGCCCGGCCGGGACTGGCCGCTGAGGGGCGAGAGCGTGATGGCCAGCTCCTCCTCCAGGAAGCGCAGCAGATCCCGCAGGCAGAGGGTGTTGACGGGGCCGCCGCCGATGTTGAAGGCCTGGCCGCTGATGCGGTCGCGGCTGTGCCACGCGGCTTCGTAGGCCCGGGCCAGGTCGCGCACATCGAGCACGTCCCGGGTCTGCCAGCCGTCGCCGTAGAGGGTGATCGGCCGCTCCAGCAGGGCGGCGATGCTGAACCAGGCCACCCAGCCCTGGTCCTCGATGCCGAACTGGCGGGTGCCGTAGATGCAGGACTGGCGGAAGGCGCAGGTGTGCAGGTCGTAGATGCGGGCGTAGTCGATCGTGTACTGGTCGGCGACCCCCTTGGAGCAGCCGTAGGGGGAGTGGAAATCCAGGGGCTGGGTTTCCGGCACGCCGGAGGGGAGATCGCGGAAGCGATAGCCGTGGGGGGTCATCTCCACCGGCACCGATTCCATGCCGCCGTAGACCTTGTTGGTGGAGGCATAGAGCACGAAACTCTCGGGCGAATGGAGCCGCACGGCCTCCATCACGTTGAACGTGCCCAGGGCGTTGATCTCGAAATCCTCCCGGGGGTTGGTGTAGGAGGTGGTCACCGCCACCTGGGCCGCCAGGTGCAGCAACATGGAGGGCCGGACGGCGGCCACCACCTCGGCGAGGGCGTCCGCCTGGCGGATGTCGACCCGGTGGAAGGCGATGGCGGGATGCTGATCGAGCAGCCAGCGAAGGTTGTCCTCGGTGCCCCGGCGGGAGAGGTTGTCGAGGATCGCCACCTCCCACCCCAGGGAAGCGAAGTGCTGGGCGGCGTTGACGCCGATGAAACCGGCGCCGCCGGTGATCAGGATCGAGGGCATCGAGAAGAGCGAGACGGGGGAATCGACGGGTGACTCGAAGCGGGCAGACCGGCGGTCAGGGCGGACCTTAGGGCAACCTCCAGATCCTGCAGGGTCCTGTGGGCATTCAAGGGGGAGTCGAGAGGCTGCAGCGGCCCTCCAGGAGCATCAGATGGAGCAGCAGTTCGGCATACATGCGCTGCTGGGCGTAGGCCCAGCCGCGCCAGCCCTCCAGCACCCCCCCCTTCCAGACCAGGCAGAACAGCAGGGCCGCGAAGGGGGCCAGGGGGGTGTGCTTCCGCAGCCGATCCGCCACCGACAGCTGGCGCCAGGGGGTGGTCCGCAGCTTGGCCGCCTCGATCGCCAGGTAGGAGCCCTGGGAGGCCAGCCAGCGCTGCAGGGGCTTGCGGTCGTCGTGGAAGATCGGCTGCCGCAGCCGTCCAACGGGTCCCGACAGGACGATCCGGTGGCCGTGGCCGTCGTTGCGGTAGCGGCCCAGGCCACGGCGATAGAGGCTGGTGCGCGGGGGCAGCATGCCGCTGCGCAGGGGCCGGCCGCCGATGCAGTAGCGGAACGGGATGGCATAGCCGGCCATCGCGGTGGCGGCCGGATCCCTGATCACCGCCTGGATTTCGGCGGCCAGCGGCGGCGGGATCAGGTAGTCCGCATCCAGGCTCAGCACCCAGGGGGAGCTGATCTGGTCGAGGCCGAAGTTGCACTGATCGGCGAAGCTGTCGAACGGCCGGTGCAGCACCCGGACGGACCCATGGCCGGCGAGGATCGTGAGGGTCGCGTCGCTGCTGCCGCTGTCGATCACCAGGATGGAATCCAGCCAGCCCAGATGGTCGAGGGTGCGGCCGATGTTGGCCTCTTCGTTGTGGGTGAGGATCAGGGCGGTGAGGAGCGCGGCAGGGGGCTCGGACAGACTCATGCCTGGGGCTGGGAGTGCTGCTCCAGGAAGATCTGCCGCTGGCGCTGCTGCTCCTGCCACAGGGCCCATTGCTCCTGCTGCTGGGACACCAGGGTGGGGATGGCCAGGAAGGAACCCAGGCAAAGGCTCATCAGGATGAGCACGAAGGGGTCGCCGTAGAGCTGGGCCGCCGAGAAGAACGCCGGCACGTTGGCCAGGGCGAAGGACATCAGCCCCATCAGCAGGGCGGAGGTGGACTGGGGCAGCTGCTTCAGCAGACGGAAGTTGCGCAGCAGCACCAGGGCCAGCAGCACGAAGATCACCCCGAGCACCACGATGCCCGGGATGCCGAGTTCGAGGATGAGGCGGCCGCCGCCCCCTTCGGAGACGAAGCCCACGCTCTGGATGGCATCGCGGGCGGCATTCCTGATCAGGCCGCCGGTGCTGGCCCCGGCACCCACCCCCATGCCGATGCCGTCGGAGATCTCGATGGCCCTCAGGGTGGCGCCGATGCCCTGGGAATCGAAGCGCTCGACCAGGTCCTGCTGGATGGTCAGGGAGCGGTTGGTGTACTCGCCGAAGTTCTCGCCGAGATTCTCCGAGAGGATGAAGGCATAGAGGGGATAGGCGATCCCGGCAACCCCGAGCACACTGGTGATGACCCGCTCCTTGGAGGCGGGGCTGGCCCGGCGGCTGAAGAGCAGCAGATAGATGGCCACGAAGGCCAGGATCAGCACCTGGGCCTTGCGTCGGCCGGTGAGGATCGTCAGGAAGGCGAAGCCCGCGGCCAGCAGCAGCAGCCCGAACTGGTTGGTGGATTTCTGGCTGGCGATGCCCATCGACGCGGCGATGCAGGCCGCCGCCGACAGCTGCCAGGAGGCGATCTCACTGGTGCGCCAGAAGCCGGAGGCCCCCTGGGCGGAGAAGCCGTGGCGGAACGTGATCAGCAGGCCCTCACCCACCTCCTGGAGGGTGGGATGGTCGACCCCCTGGAAGCTGAGATAGACGGTGAAGGCCATCACCGTCGACCCGATCAGGTAGAGCGTCAGCAGGCGCTTGAGGAACGGCAGGGAGCAGCCCACCTGGAAGCCCACCCAGAGACCGAAGGCCGGGGCCAGGAAGAAGGCGGCCCCGATGGCGGTGAGGCGGATGTCGGAGAAGCGGGCGAAGCTGTTGAGGCTCTGCAGGGCGATCAGGGTGAAGTAGACGGTCACCCAGGCGTCGAACTGCGGCACGGTCCAGAACATCGCCCGCAGATTGAAGCGACCGGCCCGCTCGAGCAGCACCACGCCGCACAGGGCAAAGCCGATCAGCACGAGGCCGACCATCCAGCCGGGCTGGTCCGGGGTGATCTTGCGCAGGGGATCCTGCACGAAGCCGATCAGCAGGGTGACCATCAGGCCGGCCCGCCAGTCGCCGTCGAGCAGCACGGCGGCCAGGGCGCCGAAGAGCACGATCAGCAGCAGGATGGTCATCGGCCGGCGGAAGAGGTCAGCACCTGGCGGTAAGCGTCACGCAGCTGAAGGGCGATCGTGCTCCAGGAAAATTCCATCTGAGCCAGGTTAAGGGCGGACGCCCGCATTGACAGGGACGGCCGCACCAGGGCGGTGGCCAGGGCCTGGGCGAGGGCTTCGGGGTCGCTGCCGCAGACCAGGCCGGCACCGCAGCGGTCCACATCGGCGGCCACGGCCACCTCCGGGGACAGGATCACCGGGGTGCCGGCGGCCAGGGCCTCCACGGCGGCGATGCCGAAGTTCTCCGCCGCCGACGGCAGCACGTACCAGTCAGCCGCCTGCAGCGCCCGCCACTTGGCCTCCCCCTCCACGAACCCCAGCCAGCGGCAGCGGGTTTCGAGGCCCAGCCGACGGCTGCGCTCCTGCAGGCCGGCGACGTACCGCGGCTCGCCGTCGCCGGCGATGGCCAGCTCCCACGGGGCGTCGGGCTGGCGCCGCTGCAGCAGGGCCAGGGCGTCCAGCAGGTTCTCCAGCCGCTTCTTGGGGTGCAGCCGCGACAGGAACAGGAACCGGACCGGTGCGGCGCCGTCCCGGCCGGCCGCCGCCGCGGCCCCTGGTTCGGGGCCACGCACCCCCAGGGGCAGCACCAGGGTGGGGGGAGCCAGGCCGAGGGCGGCGGCCTCATCCCGTTCGGCGCCGGTGGTGAAGTGCAGGGCGGCCGCCCGCTGCAGGTTGCGGTGTTCGATCAGGCGCAGCATCAGACGTTTGCGGCCGCGGCTCTGGGCCAGGCTCCACGGGCTCAGCTGGCCGATGCTGCGCAGGATGTAGGGAACGCCGGCCCAGCGGGCCTGGGCCATGGCACTGGTGGACGGGTAGGAGAACAGGGCATGGACGTGGAGCAGGTCGTAGTCCTTCAGGTGGCGGGCCAGCCAGAGGCTGAGACCGGGACTGACGGCGAACTCCCGCAGGGCGGCCACCGGCGGACTCCAGCGGGGAAAGGCCAGCACCGGCACCCCCTGGTGGTGCTGCCAGCGGCCGGTGACCAGATCGGGGTGCAGCCCGGGGCCATGGTCGTTGGTGGTGAGGATGGCGGCGTCCACCTCCCGGAGCCGCAGGGCCGCCACCATCTCGATCACGGCCCGGCTGGGGCCGCCCCGCAGCGGGCTGATCGAGGGGATGACATGCAGAACCTTCATGGCGCCGGCCGAGCCGCCAGGAAGCCGTCGAAGGCCGCCCCCCAGGCCGCGGCCACCGCCGGGGCGGCATAGGCGGCGATGGCCTCACGGTTGTGGCGATGGCGCTCCCGGAACCAGCCGACCCGGCGCCGCAGCTCCACCAGGGCGTCGAGGATGGCCGCGCTGCTCTCGATGTCGCAGTAGATCCCCTTCTCCAGGTCCTCGACGATCCCCTGCAGCGGGTTGCCCGCCGGTCCGGCCACCAGCACCGGCGTGGCGTGGGGCAGGTATTCGAAGAACTTGGAGGGCAGGTTGTCGTTGTGGCGGGGGCCGATCAGCACCAGCAGGCCATCGGCCGCCTCCGCCAGCTGGTGGGAGCGCTCGTTGCTCACCGCGGCATGGACCTGCACGATCTGGCGCAGGCGGGGGTCGCTGCGGATGGCCGCGCGCGCCGCTTCGTAGAGATAGCCGTAGAGCTGGATCTGGAGCCCACCTTGCTCCTCGGGCCGCCAGCGCCGCGCCGCCTCGAGCAGCGGCTCGATCGGCCGCCAGGGCCCCAGGTTGCCGGGGTGGAACAGCGTCAGGGTCGCGGGGTCTGGAGGGGCAGCCGGCGGAGCTTCGCCGGGTTCGAAGCAGTCGGGGAGGAACCGGGCCGGCGTGGCGCCCAGCAGCCCCTGCTCCCGGTAGCGCTCCAGGGTGAGGGGTGAGGCGAACACGGCCCCCGCGGCGGCGGCCAGCACGGCCCGCTGGCGCTCGGGGTGGGCCGGATGGAAGTGGCCCTTCTCCCGGTGGCCGAAGGGATCGTCGTAGATGGCGATGAAGGGTCTGCCGAGCCGCCCGGCCACCTCGAGAGCCACCTCGAGCACACGGAAATCCGGGCAGATGCCGGCCACCACATCGCAGGGGAGGCGCGCCGCCGTCTCCAGGGCGGTGGCCCTGAGGCCCTCGAGGGCATGGGTCTGGGGGTCGTGGTGACCCAGCCGCTCCAGCCACCGGTGGATCAGCTGGCGCAGGCCGAACCAGAGGCGGAGCGGGGTGCCGGGCCGGCGCCGGTTCCTGCGGATGGCGCAGCGCTGGGAGCGGGACACCCGCCGGCTGTAGTGGCAGAAGCGCTCCTGGCCGGGGAAGGGCTCCGGGGTGACGGCATCGAGTCGGGGGTCGGGGCCGACGACGTGGAACTCCCAGCCGGCCGCCGGCAGATGGGGCAGGAGCTTGGCGTAGCGGCGGGCCTGGACGCCGCCGCCCCCGGGCGGCTGGAGGGAGAGGATCAGGGCCCTGGGCATCTCAGGGGCGCTCCAGCAGGGCCAGCCCCGCCAAGATCCCGTCGGCGGCCGTCTCCACACTGAAGTGGCTGTTGACGAGCTCCCGCGCCGTCTCCCCCATCCGGGCGGCGGCGGCCGGATCGGCCGCCATCCGCCCCATGGCCGCGGCCAGGGCCGCCGGCTGGCCGACGGGGCTCACCAGGCCCGTGCGGCCCTCGAAGACCAGATCCTCGGCACAGCCCACCTGGTCGCTCACGATCGCCGGCAGCCCGCAGGCCATGGCCTCGTTCACCACCAGCCCCCAGGTCTCGCCGTGGTCGGAGGGCAGCACCAGGGCGTCGGCCACCGCATAGGCCGAGGGCATCCCCGACTGGTTCAGGAAGCCGGCGAAGCTCACCGGCAGGGCGTGCCGGCTGGCCAGGTCCCTGCAGGCCTCCTCCAGGGGGCCGGTGCCCACGATCAACAGATGCACCGGATGGGACAGGGGCTCCATCACCAGTTGCCGCAGCGCTTCGAGCAGGTCGAGCGGACGTTTCTTGGGCTGGAGCTTGCCGGCGAACAGAAAACAGAAGGTCTCCCTGGGGATGGCCCAGTCCTGGCGCAGCTCATCCCGGCGGGGGCGCAGGGCTGCGGCCCGCTCGCCGAAGTAGCCGTTGTCGATGAAGTGGGGCGAGGGCACCAGCCGGCTCTGGGGCACACCGAACTGGCGGTACCAGCGGGCATTGGCCGTGCCCACGGGAAGGCCCACCGACACCCCGCGGAACAGGATCCAGTAGGTGAGGTTCAGGGGCCAGGGCCTGGGACGGAAGGCATTGGAGTCCATCCGCAGCAGCACCGGCAGGCCCTGCAGCCGGGCGGCGATGAACAGCTGCACCATGCCCAGGAAGTGCCAGCCGGTCAGCAGCAGGGCATCGGGTCGCTGCCGGGCCGGGCCGAAGCCCAGTTCCCCCAGGGGCCGGGTCAGCCAGACGCCCCGGTAGCCGGAGGTGATCCCGCGTCCCCGGCCACTGGCGGCGCGGTGCCAGGGGTAGCCCTCCAGCAGCGGCACGTCCCACTCGAAGGAGACGCCGAACCCCAGGCCCTGGGTGCGGGCGTCCGGAAGGGTGAGGTAGAGCACGTCCGTGGCCACGCCGGGGTCGGCGGCGAGGGCCTGGAACAGGGGCGTCTGGTACTGCACCGGGTGGCTGCCGGCGATCAGCAGCCGCCGCCGGCGGCTGGGCAGCAGGGCCGGCCCCTTGCGCTGCAGGCGCAGGGCCCAGAGCAGGCCGCGCCCTTCGGCGATGAGGGTGGGGGGGATCCACCAGGGATGGCGCAGGTGGTGGCGGCTGCGCACCGACCCCAGCCAACCGCCCAGGCAGGCCCCCAGGGCCGCCGGCAGGGGCTGGGTGCGCAGCTGGAAGTAGTAGCGCCCCACGGCATGGTCGGGCTTGACGGTGGTGAGGTGCTTGCCGTAGCTGCGGGTGCCGCCCCGCTCGGCCCGGAGGTGGTGGATCAGGGCACCTGGCACGTACTGGATCGGATGGCCGGCCTGGCGCCAGCGGAAGGCGAATTCAGCCTCGAAGCGGTAGGCCACCCGCACGAAGTTCTGGTCGAATCCCCCCAGTTCCAGGGCCAGCTGGCGGGGGATGGCCACGTTGCCCCCCATGAATTCCTCCACGGAGCGGGGCCGCAGGCTGTTGAACAGGAACGGCCCCTCCTCCGGGTCGCTCTCGCCCCGGTGCCAGGGCTGCAGCACCCGCCCGGCCAGCATGGCGTCGGGGTCAGCGGCACCGGCCCGTTCGTGGGCGTTGAGCAGCTCCGGGTCCGGCAGGATGTCGTCGTCGAGGAACAGCACCCGATCGCCGCGGGCCTCCTGCAGGGCCACGTTCATGGCGCCGGTGATCGAGGGAGTCGGCAAGCGCAGCCACTTGATCCGTCCCTCCGCCTGCCAGGCGCCCAGCCGCGCTTCGCTGTCCGGGTCGTGGCGGGGCGTCTGGTCGACGACGAGCAGCTCGAACGGAGGTGGATCCAGCGCCAGCAGGGCGGCGACGCTGTCGATCAGCACCTGATCGCGGCCGAAGGTGGGAATCGCGACGCTGAGGGTCATGGCAAGGCGGCCAGCTTGAGCCTGGCCTTGAGGTGCCAGGGGTTGAGGGCCAGGGCCTGGCGCAGGTACTGACGGGCCAGGTCCGGGCGCTCGCGGCTGAGGCAGGCGCCGATGAAGTAGGCCCCATCGGCCTGCCGGCGTGGTTGGGCCCGCAGGCCCCGGCAGCGTTCGCTCAGGGCCTCGGCCTCCTCCAGGACGGGCGCCTCCGGCTGCCCGCTGCGGCGGGCCCGGGTGGCCGCCACGATCAGGGCATGGAAGGCCTCCTGCTCCCGGCGCCGGGAGCCGCTGATCGAGCCGGGGGAGAGGGTGGCCTCGTAGAGCACCTCCGGCACCACCAGGTGACCGCCGAGCTCCACCATGCGGCTCCAGAGATCGATGTCCTGGGCGAAATAGAACATCGGCCGATAGCCTCCGGCACGCTCATAGGCGCTGCGCCGCATCATCACCGAGCCGTGGATGGCCGGCCCGGTCAGCCCATCGGCCAGCTCCCCGGGATCCGGCGCGTTCACGCGGACCGTGGCCCCTTCCGGCACCACCAGCCGCACATGGGTGGAGCAGAGGCTGGCTTCCGGGTTCTGCTCGAGGCAGCGCACCTGCCGCAGCAGCCGGCCCGGCAGGGAGATGTCACCGGCGTCCTGGCGGGCGATGAAGACCCCGCAGGCCACCTGGCAGCCCTCGATCAGGGAGCGGGTCAGGCCGCGGCCCGGCCGCTCCAGCACCCGCAGCCGCGGGTCGGCGGCGGCCCGCGCCGCCAGCAGGGCGCCGGTGTCGTCGCTGGAGCCGTCGTTGACGACCACCACCTCCAGGCTCACCCCCGCCTGGCCGGTGAGCGAATCGAGGGTCGCGGCGAGGCTGGCCCCGCCGTTGCGAACCCCCATCACCACCGACACCAGCGGGGCCGTGCCGGATTCGTGCTCCACAGGCTCCTGCATCACCTCAGGTCATGTTCCCCCCTGGGCGGGGTCCTGGCCGCAGCCGTGTCCGGACTCCCATGCTCAGCCGGGCCGCCCGGCCCCAGCCCAGGGCCGTGGCCAGCAACCCGTAGAGCAGGAATTCCAGCTGCCGTCGCGGCCGGCGGGCTCCGTGGCGCCGGGCCAGCTGGAACAGTCGGCGGGAGGCGTGCTCGGCGCCGGCGGCGCCGCACTGGCGGCTGAGCAGGAAGGCGGAGCGGCAGAAGCGGGCCATCTCGGGGCCGTCGGGGTCGACGCCGGCGGCCAGGGCGCTGCGCAGCAGCGATTCCTGGGCCCGGGCCCGGTCCGCCAGCTTGCGGGGGTCGAGGTGGCCCCGGTCGCTGAGGTGGTCGTCGCCCATGTGGATCCGCCGCACCGACACCTCGCCCGGCACCCACACCAGGGGCGTTCCGGTCGCACCGGCCCGGCCGTCGTACTCCCAGTCCTCCTCGTTGATCCAGGGCTGCCAGGGGCCGATGCGGTCGAGCAGGTCGCGCTGGTAGAGGGGACAGCTGGTGGTCCACCAGCGCTCCAGCAGCAGCCGGGGGAACAGCCGCTCCAGGTGCTGGCCGGTGGCCCGCATCGGGCCGCGCCGTTCGACGGGCCGCCGGGAATGGTCCTCCTCCAGGCTGGGGCCGTAGGCGATCCCGGCCCCAGGAGAGCGCTGCAGGGCCCCCACCTGGGCGCTGAACTTGCCGGGCAGCAGCAGGTCGTCGCTGTCGAGGTACTGGACGAATTCACCGCGGCTGTGGTCCAGGCCCCGCTGGCGGGCGGCGCCGGGCCCGCCGTTGGGCTGGTGGATCACCCGGATGAGGTCCGGATGGGCGGCGGCCAGGCCATCGGCCACCGCGGCAGTGTCGTCGCTGGAGCCGTCGTCGACGATGACGACCTCGATCGGCCGGTGGTCCTGCTCGAGCACGCTGGCCACCGCTTCGCGCAGCAGGACGGCGCGGTTGTGCACCGGGATGATCGTGCTGACCAGGCCGCTCACCGGGGAGGGCCGCAGGGCGGCGATGCGCTCGAGGGCGGGGCGCCGCATCACGGCCCGGGCCCGCTCCAGGTTGGGGTTGTCCCGCTGGTGCTTGAGGGGCTGGCCGCGGTGCCAGAGGTGCACGATCGGCTCGTAGCCCCAGATCCAGGTGGGCCGGGTGAGGCAGCGGTCCCAGAACTCGTTGTCCTCGCCCCCCCAGCCGACGAAGCCCTCATCCATGCCGCCGATGGCGGCATAGGCCTCGGCGGTGATCGCCATCGAGCCGCCGGCCTCCAGGTTCTGCACGATCGCCTCCGCCGGCCTGGCGTCATAGGCGCCCGAGCCGGCCAGCACCGCCGCGCTGTGGGCCTCGTCGAGGTAGAAGACGAACCGCTTCGGGTTCACCACCGCGTAGCCGCGGGCGATCCGCTCCAGCAGGCGGCGGGCGTAGCCGGTGGGCACGAGCATGTCGTTGTCGTGCAGGAGCAGCACCGGGGCCCGGGCCTCGCGGGCGCCGAGGTTGAAGGTGTGGGAGCGGTTGTAGGGGGCGGCCGGGTCCGGCAGGGGCCCATGGACGTGGCGCACCCAGGGCGGAAGTCGGTCGGCGATGCGGGGCTCGCTGTCCTGCTCGATCACCAGGCATTCGAGCCGCACGTCCTCCTGGGCGGCGAGGGATTCGAGGGTGGCCAGCAGCAGGGGCAGCCGCTCGCTGCCCCGGTGGCCGATCAGCACGCTCAGCTCCGGCGGCCCATCGGCCCAGCCGGGGCTGGTGCGGCGCCGGATCGGCGCCGCCGCCAGGCAGCGGCGCAGCAGGCGTCGGCCCAGCTCCGGCTGGATGGCCGGCGCATGCAGGCGGGAGGTGTAGCGCCACAGGCAGGCCTGCCCCCCTCCGTCGGGGGCGGCCTCCAGCCGCTCGCGGCGGTTGGCGATCCGGAGCTGGGCCGGTGCCGGGCGGCGCAGCAGTCCCTCGTAGCGGAGCCGGTCCATCAGCCACACCCCCAGCCGCTCCCGCCGGGTGGGCCGCGCCGCTTCAGCCATGGGACGCACCGGGGTCGTCGAGGCGGGCCGCTTCCGTCAGCAGATCCTCCAGCAGGTCCTCGGCCGCCACCGCCCCGCCTGCGGCACTGCCGGCGCCTGCGCCGCCCGAATGGGGCCATTCGCTGCCGGCGCTGCCGTGGCGGAAGCGGAGCCCCAGCAGCCGGCGCAGCCCCTCGCCCCGCCTGCGGCCCAGCCAGCGGTCCAGCCGTCCGGCGGGGGCCGGCGCCGGCTCGGAGGGGGCGTCCGGCAGGGGGGCCAGTTCCATCACCTGGTCGAGGGCGTGCCGCCACGCGGCCAGCGAGGCCGCCCCGCTGTAGCGCCCCGCCACCAGGGCGTGACCGGACCTGGACAGCCGCTCCAGCAGGTGCGGATCCCGCAGCCGCGCCAGTTCGCCGGCCGCGGCGTCCGTATCCCCGCAGGGGAACAGCAGGGCCGTGGCGTCGTGCACCAGGGCCCCCTCCAGGCCCGCTCCCACGTAGCGGCTGCTCACCACCGCCATGCCACTGGCCATGGCCTGCCAGGCCACGATCGGGCCCGTCTCCCAGGAGGAGGTGATCACCAGGGCATGGTGATGGCCGTAGATCTCCGCCGCCAGCCGGCCCTGGTCGACATGGCCGAGCATCCGCACGCGGCCGCGTGCGATCCAGGGGGCCAGGGAGGCCTCCAGGGCCGGACGCTCCCTGCCGTCACCGGCGATGCTGAGCTGGACGTCGATGCCCCTGGCCTGCAGCGCCTCCAGCAACGGCGGCAGATCGTGGACCCGCTTCTGGGGCTGCTCCAGCCGCCCCACCCAGGCCAGCCGCAGGGTAGTGGCCGGATCGCCGCCGGGGAGCTGCCAGGCCGGCACCGGCACGCCGTAGGGGGCGTAGAGCACCCGGGTCGGATCCATCCCGCTCCGCCCGCTCGCCAGCCGGCAGGCCAGGCGGTTGGTGGCGATCACCGCGTCGATGCCGGCGCCGTGAACGCGCAGGTCGCTGAAGTAGTCCGCCTGCAGCGCATGCAGGGTCATCACCACCCGTCCGTGGAACCGGCCCTGGCGCCGGGCCCGCTGGGCCGCGGGATAGAGGTCGACCAGGTTGACGCCGAGCACGAGCTCCGGGTTGAGCCGTCCGAGCAGGGTGGCGATGGCGTGGATCCGGCCTTCGGCGCTGCCGCTGGGGTTGGCGATCGGCTCGGCCGCCAGGGCCGGATAGGCCCGGGCGTAGGGGCCATGGCGGTGATGGTCCCCGTCGGGCACCGCCACGGTCACCTCCAGCCCTTCCTCCCGCAGGCCCGGCACCAGGTTCGCCAGCCAGTCCTGGACACCGCCGAGCAGGTAGGCGGAGGGGGCGAGCACCAGCACCCTCATGGCGTCCGATCCAGGTGCACGATCCCAGGCCCGCCCGCGTTCAGGGGTGGCACGGACAGGTGCGGCAGGGGGGCGACGGGCCGCACGTGGTGGCCGAGCTGGCGGATGTAGGTCCCCTCCGGCTCCGGGCAGCGTTCCCACTTGCGGACGAACACCTCCTGGTTGGCGGAGGTGTACTTGCCCCAGACGCGCTCCGACTGGCCGTCGAAGGAGGTGGTGGCGGGCTGGTCGTTCGCATGGTGCAGATAGGGACAGGCCACACCCCCGATCCGCACCCCCGCCAGCGAAGCCCGGGCGGTGTAGTCCATGTCCTCGAAGCCGATGCCGCTGAAGCTCTGGTCGAAGGCGCCGATCTTCTCCCAGCAGCGGCGGGCGATGGCGAAGTGGGACCAGGTGTTGTTCAGCAGGCTGAGGTCCACCGACTCCCAGTCCATCGCTTCGGCCCAGCGTCGCAGGTAGGGGTCGATGCGCAGATCGTCGTTGAGCACCAGGGTGGTGGCGGTGGGGCTGGCCTGGAGCAGCTCGTTCCACATCTGGCAGAGCCCCACCACCCGCTCATGCAGCAGGAAGCGGCGATGGGGCGGCTCGCCGTCGGCCAGCTCGCGGCACAGCCGCTCCAGGTAGCGGCTCTGGCTGGCCCCATCACCGTGGCCGTTGACGACCACCAGGATCGGCACCTCGGGAAAGCTGCGCCGCAGGGAGCGGTAGAGGGGACGGAAGTAGGTCTCGTAGCGGGCCTCGAAGGTGGTGATTGCGAAGCTGAAGCGGTCGGCGAGGGGCCGCCGCGGCGGCAGCAGGACCCTCGGGATGCGGCGGCGGCTGCCGTGGACCACGGCGCGGGCGGCGAGGTAGAGGCGCAGGTTGAGGGAGGAGCGGTTCATGGCGGCGGTGGTGGGTGCTCCCTCAGGGGCGCCCCAGGGCGCCGATCGCCTCCACCAGGGCGCGGTAGCGCTCCTGGGGGCGGATGTGGTCGCGGAAGCAGCGGGCGCAGTCCTCCCGCCGGGCGTCCAGATCGGCCCCCAGGTGGTGGGCCGCCGCCAGGAAGCCGGCGCCGTCGTCGACCATCACCCCGCAGCCGAAGTCCTCGACGAACTGGAAGCTGGGCTGGCGGCTGCAGATCACCGGCACCCCCATGGCCAGGTACATGCAGAGCCGGTTCGAGCTCACGCCCATGGCCTGGAACTGGGGCGCCGGATTGGTGTAGACGGCCAGGCCGATGTCGTAGCCCACGGCCGATCGCCAGGCCTCCTGCCAGGAGAGCCGGCCGGTCTCGATGTGGAGCCGGCCCCCCAGGCTCAGGCGCCGCAGCAGGTAGAGCGCCAGGGGGTCCACCCCCAGGGGCTGGACCACGGCGCAGAGCGCCGGATCCTCATGCAGGGCGTCGAGCAGCCAGTCGGCGCCGGCGGTGAGGTTGAAGCCCCCGGAGATGGCCAGGGTGAGGGCATCCGATGGCAGGCCCCAGCGCTGGCGAAGCTCCCGGCGCAGCACCTGATCCCGCTGTGGGGGCTGCCGGAAACAGCCGGGGTAGACCAGAACGGGCTGGGCCGGCGGCAGGCCGGCATAGTCGCGCACCAGATCCACCCGGTGGGTGTCGTTGACGATGGTGAAGCGCGCCCGCCGGTAGGCCTGCAGGCAGAGCCCTTTCCAGCGTTCCGAGCGGGGGCCCCGGTAGCTGCCGGCGCGGATCTCGTCCCCCAGGACGAAGGAGGGACGGCGGTGCAGGCGGGCCAGCACGCCCACCACGGCGATCGGATCCTCGGTGGTGCCCGAGAAGCAGGAGTAGCGGCGCCAGCGCGGCCGCCAGGCCTGGCTGAGCAGCCAGCGCATCGAATAGGCCACCGGGTGCGTGCTGACCCGTTCGCCGTAGGGGGCGGTGCTGCCGCAGGGCCCGGGGGCGAAGACATGGACGTCGTAGCCGTTCTCCAGCAGGGCGGAGATGATCGCCTCGTTGGGGGGCGAGTGCAGCAGCTCCGGCACCAGCAGGAAGTGGGCGGCGATCGGCCGTGGCGACGAGGGACCGGTCATGGAGGAAACGATGGGCTAAAGCGCCCTGGGGGTGCGGGTGGTGCTGAGGTCGGTGGGCAGCTCCAGCCTGCCGGCGCTGTAGTCCTCCAGCAGCCGGTGGGTATAGGAGCGGATGAAGTCCACCGGGAAATCCTTGCGCGAGGGGTTCGGCGCCGTTTCGGTCTTCTCCCGGGCGGCGATCCGGTCGTACCAGTTGTGGTAATGGGTGATCGTGCCGTCGAGCCCGTAGAAGTTGCCGAGCCCGTAGCGCAGGTAGGCCAGCTCGTCGCTCCAGATCGCCGGTGGGGAGGCCGGCGTGAACAGCGGCTCGCTGGCCCGGTTGGACACATAGACGTCCATGGGCACCCAGCTGAGCCGGCGCTGCTTCAGTTCCTTCGGCAGGTGGTGGGTGATGTGGGGGCCCTGGAAGTCCACCTCGTAGCGCGGCCGCGGGAACCGCCCCTTGCGCCGCCAGTGGAGGCGCCGGCAGCGGCGGAACCGCTGGGTGTGCATCAGCAGGAAGGAGCTCTCCGGCATGCCGGCACCGAAGGGGCGGGTGAGCGGTCCGCAGCCGATGTCCTGCGGTGACACCAGCGCCACCCCCTCGCTGAAACGCGAACGGCACAGCTGGAACCAGTCCGGTGCCAGCAGGATCACGTCCGCATGCAACAGCAGCGTGTACGGCGAACGGGAACGGTTCAGCAGGGCATTGAGCGCGTCCGGCTGGCTGCAGCGGCGCTGCACCACCTCGGCCCCCCGCTCTCTGGCGATCGCCACGGAGCGGTCGGTGGAGCCGTTGTCCAGCACGCAGATGTGGGTCTCCAGGCCCCGGGTGGTGCTCTGGAGCGCCTCCAGGCAGTGGGGCAGGAACAGCTCGCTGTTCCAGCTGGTGATGCCGACGAAGAGTTCGGGGGTGGTCATGGTCGGGGGAGGAGCCGCAGGCGGCGCAGCAGCCGCACCGGCAGCTGGCGCTCCAGGGCCGAGAGCCGCTCGCCGAGGGCGGACTTCTCGGCCAGCAGCCGCTGCACCAGGCGATCGAGTGAGGCGCTGGCGCCGTAGCGGGCGTAGATGGTGGCCAGTTCGGCCGGAAAACGTTCCCCCTGGCGCCGGGTCTTCACGGTGGGGTAGTAACGCATCGCCCCCAGTTTCTCCTGGGTGACGCTGCCGGAGCAGTGCTGCGAGAAGCGCCACCAGAGGTCGTAGTCCATCAGCAGGCTGAGGGACTCGTCCACCTGCCCGCCGGCCTCCTGCCAGAGGGATGCGCTCCAGAAGCAGCTCTGCTGCAGCAGGAAGCAGCCATTCTCGATCGCCAGCAGGGTCTCCTCGGATCCCTCCCGGCCCGGCACATGGCGCAGGAACTGCTGGTCGGCGCTGATGATGTCGCCGCTGCCGATCACCCAGCGGCGGCCGGGCTGGGCGGCGAAGCAGGCCAGCACGGTGTGGAAGGCACCGGGCAGGTAGAAATCGTCGGAGTTGAGCCAGGCCAGGATCGAACCGCTGGCCCGGCGGAACCCCTTGTTGATCGCGTCCGACTGGCCCCGGTCGGGCTCGCTGATCAGCACCGAGATCCAGGGGCGGTAGCGCTCCAGCACCGCCGGGGTGTCGTCGGTGCTGCCACCGTCCACGACGATGATCTCGACGTTGTCGTAGCCCTGCCAGAGGATCGAGAGCAGGGTGTCCTCGATGTAGGCCCCCTGGTTGAGGGTGGGGATGACGATGGAGAAGAGCGGCCGGTCCGGGTCGCTGCGGAACCGATCGGGCACGGAAATCTCCGCGTCTGCGGACCAGCCGTAGAGGGGACGGGTTTCGGGCAGGGGCACCTCAGCCATGGTGGGGTCCGGCCGCGACGGCCCGTTCCATGCAGGCCAGCAGACGGGGCGCCACGTCGTCGATGCCGGACTCCCGCCACACCCTGGCCCGGCTGCGCTCCCCCAGGCGGCGCCGGCTGTCCGGGTCGTTGCTGAGCCGGTGCAGGGCGGCGGCGAAGGCCGCCAGGTCGAGGTAGGGGACGGCCAGCCCGCAGCCGTCGGCCACGAAGTCGACGATGCCGCCCCCGCCCTCGAAGCAGATGGTCGGCACGGCCGAGGCGGCGGCCTCAAGGGCCACCAGGGGATAGGGGTCCTCCCGCGACAGCAGGCCATGGACGGCGAAGCGGCCGATGACGCCGATGGCCGAGGGCCTCGGTGGCAGCAGCAGGACCCGGTGCTCGAGTCCCAGCAGCTGCAGATCCCGCCGGGCCATCAGCACTTGCTCCTGCCCTGGCGAGGCCCCGAGCCAGACGGCCAGGAAGGGCTGGCCGGCGAAGACCCGCTCACATTCCTTGACCAGCAGGGGGAAGAGGTCGAAACCCTTGCGGGTGATCGCCTGGCCCGCGAAGCCGAACACGAAGGTGCCCGCCGCCAGGGCGGCGTCCAGGGGCTCCAGTGCGGGCTCCCCGCCGGGCTCCGCCTGCAGCGGCTCCGGCCCGGGCTGGCCCTGCCCGGGGGCGGAGAAGGGCAGGAATCCCGGAATCACGGTGCAGCGCCGCAGGGGCAGGCCGTGGTGGGTGTGCAGGGATTGCCTCACCCCTTCGGCGCAGGCCACCACGACGCTGGACATGGACAGCTGGCGGGCCACGGCCTCCGGGCTGCTCATGGTGGCCAGGGTGGTTTCCAGTTCATGGACATGGCTGAGGCAGGCCGGGCGGGCCGGATCGGCGGCCAGGCCCCGGAGGTGCTGGCCCAGCACCAGGGTGTTCAGGTAGATCAGCTCGGGCCGGTACCGCTGCACCGCCGCCTCCAGCAGCTCGGCGGGACTGCTGGCCCTTCCCCGCCCCAGCCGGGCGGCAACGCGCTCGCGCAGGGGCTGGAACAGCGGCCGGCTCCAGGCCTCGGTGGGCGCCAGGGCTTCGAAATCGGGGCGCAGGGGGCCATCGCTGAGCAGCACCACCGCCGGTTCGATGCCGCGCTTCTGCGCCATCAGCCAGCGCAGCAGCCAGAGCAGCAGCAGCGGGGCACCACTGCGGGTGGCCATGTGGGAGACGAACAGCACCCTCATGGGGCGATCACCTGCTTCCAGACGATCAGGGTGAGCAGGAAGGCCAGGGTCCTGGTCCGGTCGGTGCCGCTGCGGTGGGCCTCCAGGATCCGCCCGATCAGCTCGGGATCGACCAGATCGTCGATCCGGCCGGCGTGTTCGAGCAGGAACGCATGCATCCGCGGGTCGCGGTACCAGTCGGCGCTGAGGTCGTAGCTCACGTAGCGGGCCCGCCGCATCGGCGGCGTCCAGTAGAGGGGAGGGGCCTTGGGCAGCATGCGGCGCCGGTCGAAGCCGTTCTCCTCCGGAAACGTCAGCAGCTCGGGGCAGTTGCGGGCGATGGCATGGCGGTGCCAGTTGGAGCCCAGCTTCCAGCCATCGGGGAGGTTCCAGATCGCCTCGATCCAGCGGCGGTCGTGGAACGGGGAGCGCCAGGCACTGGAGGCCCGGTACATGCGGATGCCGTTGGCGTAGAAGTTGGGCACCCGCTGCTCGAAGTAGTAGCGGGTCAGGCCTTCCAGGAACCCACCGCGGCATAAGCCCGCCAGGCGGGCGGCCCGCCTGTCGCGACCCTCGGCCACCAGCTCGGCGGCCAGCGGCGGCGCCAGGTGCTGCAGCTCCTCGGCGGAGAAACTGGGGTGCCGGTTCAGTTTCATCCTCCAGAACCGGCCGAGGGCGACGTCGGGGGCCAGGGAGGCGAAGCGGCCCAGCCAGCCGCGGTCGAAGTAGTAGGAACGGGCGAATTCCCCCAGGGTGCCGACGAAGAACGTGGCCTCGGCGGGGATCTCGGCCTTGAGGGGATAGAGGAAGGTGTGCCAGTGCCAGGCGGTCTTGGTGCCGTTGGTGACGCTGGAGATGGTGGGCGCGTGGGCGAAGACGTCGTCGAGCTCCAGGCTGATCAGCCGGTGGGGCAGATCGAAGCGCTGGGCCATGCGGCGGGCCACCTGGACGTCGGTCGCCTCCTCCCGCCCCATCGTGATCAGATGGGGACGCAGGCCCTGGCGCAGCATCGACGCCAGGATCACCCGCGAATCGAACCCGCCCGAAAGCGACAGATAGGGGTTGTCTCCCGCCAGCCGCAGGACCGAGGCGTTGAGTGCGTCGACGGCGTCATCGGGGTCGGCGGGGGCCGGCGGGATGTGGTCGAGAACCGCGACGGAGCGGAGGGAGACCCTGCCATCGGTGAAGTGGAGGATGCTGCCGGGGGGCACCCGGCGGATCGCCGGGTGGAGGGTCTGGTTGTCGGTCAGGTTCTCCAGCTGGCAGAGATCGCCGAGGGCCTGCCAGTTCCAGCTCCAGGCCAGGCCACTGCGGCGCAGGATCTCGGCGACCCGGTCGCCATGGAAGAGGCGGCCGTCGTGCTCGAGGACGTAGTAATGCGTGGCCCCCACCGGCGAGGTGACCACGGTCACGTCCCCGGCGTCGGTCTCGATCACCAGCGCGTACTCCCCCTGGGTCTCGGCCAGGGCGCGGCTTCCCTGGCGCAGGAAGCGACCCAGCAGATCCGCCTCGGTGCTGTCGGCGTAGCCGATGCAGGTGAGCCGGTGGTCACCGATCTGGATGGTCATCGGTTGCGCGGGACCAGCCTGCCGAGCATCGCCTTGCCGGCCCGCCTGACCCGGGAGCGCAGGCTTCGGAACCCCTCCCCCGGGGAGGGGTTGGGGATGCCCTCCAGGGGCAGGTGGCCCCAGGGGGTCTGCTGGCGGATCTCCAGGTAGCGCTGGCGCCAGGGGTGGGTGCAGCGATGGTGCCAGGGCTTGGCCACGCCCGAGCCCGCGAAGTGGATCACGGCGGGGTTCGCCCGGGCCAGTTCCGCCTGCCGGCCCAGGGGGGTGTCGGCAGCGGTGTACTCCGGATGCATCCAGAGGTGGGGCAGGGCATTGAAGCGCCAGTCGAGGGGACGCCAGCGGGCCTCGAGCAGGGAATTGAGCACGTCCTGGTCCCAGTGCTTGATCCGCTCGGGATGGGTGCGGGCGAACTCCAGTCCGTTGGCCAGGATGTTTTCCCGGCGCCAGCGGCCCAGATCGATGAGCATCGCTCCGGCATTGAAGACGAGGGAGCCTTCCGCCAGGCCGAGGCGGTTGCGGTCGAAGTCCTGGTTGTGCTCCTCCACCGCACCGATGCTGTTCCCCTCGAGGGGCGACTCCCAGAGGTCCCGCAGCGCGTCGACCACGATCAGGTCGGAATCCAGGTAGAGGACCTTCTCCACCGCATGGGGAAGGGCCGCCGGCAGCAGCAGCCGGAAATAGGTGGCCAGGCTGATGTGGCCGAAGACGGGAAAACCCGCGAGCATCTGCTCATCCAGCTGCAGAAAGGAGACCGAAGGAAGGAACTCACCGAGATAGGCCGCCAGCCGTGCCCGTTCCCCGGCATCGATGACACCGTGGAGGATATAGACACTGAGGCTTTCTGTTGGATTGGAGAGCTGCAGGGACTTCAGCATCACGGCGCAGTGCCGGATGTAGTTGTTGTCGATCGTGCAGGCAATGATCATGAGAACGTTTCGGGCTCCTGCAAGGTCGGCTCAGTGAGTGGGAAAGCCATCAGACGGGTGCTGCCGACAGGGACGTTTGCTGGGGGTGTTTGGATTGGTCACTCCAGAGTCTGGCGTAAACACCCTCCTGGGCCAGCAGCTCATGGTGGCGGCCCCGTTCCACGATTCTTCCTTCGGAGAGCACACAGATCACGTCGGCATTGACGATCGTACTGAGACGGTGGGCGATCACCAGAACGGTGTGCTGGCGCTCGAACTGTTCGATCGCCTGTTGCACCAGACGTTCGCTCTGGCTGTCGAGGGCACTGGTGGCCTCATCGAGGATCAGCAGTTCAGGTCGGCGCAGAATCGCCCTGGCCAGGGAGATTCTCTGGCGTTGGCCGCCGCTGAGCCGGTAGCCCCGTTCTCCGATCTTGGTGTCGTAGCCCTCGGGAAGGTCGCTGATGAAGCGGGACGCCTGGGCCTTGGCGGCCGCCGCCATGATGTCGTCCATGGAGGCGTTGTCGACGCCGAAGCCGATGTTGCTGGCGATGCTGGCGTTGAACAGGAAGGTGTCCTGGCTGACGACCCCCAGCCGCTGCTGCCAGCTGGCCAGATTGATCGTCCGGATATCGACGCCGTCGACGAGGATCCGGCCGCCGGTGGGTTCGTACAGACCCACCAGCAGATCGGCGATGGAGCTCTTGCCGGCGCCGCTGGAGCCGACCAGGGCGACTGTCTGGCCGCGGCCGATCGTCAGCTGGATGGAGGAGAGGGCCTCCGGCAGATTCGGGCTATAGCGCAAGGAAACGTCGTCCAGCTGAATCCGATCGCGGAGTGCCGTAAAGGGCACGCCGCCGTTGCGGATGAATTCCTTGTCGTCATCGCGCAGGATCTCGTTCAGACGCTCCACATTGGCACTGTTGGCCGCATAGCCCGTGGCCAGGCCTGTGAGAGTGCCGACCCTCTGGTTGAGTCTCTGGAGGGCGATGATGAAGGTCACCAGGCTCGGCAGGACGCCGCTGCTGCGATCCTTGAACACCATCAGACTGAGTGCCGCGATGATGGCGATCGAGATGATCGGCAGCATGTTGGAAATCGGCTGAACGACGTTCGAAAGCTTGCTCTGCCGGATGGACAGACGTTTGCTTTCGCCGAGCAGTGCCTTCAGTTTCTGCCTGGAACTTTCCAGCTGACCCGTGCTGTGCAGCAGCCGCAGACCCTGGATCTGCTCGTTCTGATGGCTGGACAGTTCGACGCCCACCTTTTGCTGCTCGCGTGAATTCCTGCGAATCCGGGGCAGCAGCACTTTCTGGATGGCCTGCATGACGCTGGCCATGGCGAAGGCCACCAGCAGAAGCCATGGGGAGATGGCCACCAGGATGGCCAGGTAGATGATCAGCTGCAGGCTGTTCATCAACAGCCCGTTGGCCAGGTTGATCTCCTTCTGAACGGTGCTGCCGCCGGAGCCGACATAATTCAGCAGGTCGCCCACCCGGTACCGGCTGGCACAGCCGAAGGTCAGGGAGAGGACCCGATCGTTCAGTTTGGCGGTGATTTCGGTGCCCATCCGGGCCCCCATCACGGCGGTGCTGACGCTGTTGATGTAACTGGTCGCGGCCATCAGGCCCTGCAGGGCCACGGCGGTGGCCAGGAGCAGGATGAAGATGCCGTCGCGACCGGAGCGGCTGCTGAGGGTGCTGTTCAGCCAGTCCTGCAGCCAGGGAAGCTGGTTCAGGTATCCGAGGACGGAAATCTTGCTCCAGTCACTGTTCTCGGGAGCACTGATCAGGCTGACCGAAAGAAAGATGATCCCGAGGGTGGCGCCCTCACTGAGGCTGGCGACCAGGCTGGTGGAGAAGTTGAGCGCCAGAAGCTTCCAGTATTTCTTCGCCGAATGCCGGATCAGACGTGCTGCGGGTCTCTGGTCGGTCAGGGGGGCTAGCAGGGGGCTGGGGAGTCGTCTGGCGATGCGATGGAGAAGCGGCATCAACGGTGAGGCGGAAAGGGAGCTGGAATCGGCGGCTGGGGAATCGGGGCTGTGGCGGGGTGCCGATTCCGGTCGGGGAGTCGCCTCCGGGTCACACGAGGGGAGCTCAGATCTGAGGCTTGCATCAGCCCGGCGGACCAGGGGATCGGGATGGCAACGATCTGGGACGCCGGTGACCTCAAATCTAGGCCGCTACCGGAGTCCTGCACGACGTTGGGCTGGTCCTACGATTGGACTCGCCGCAGGGCAGGACGTCGTCTGGATCGCCGTCCGACAGCCCTTGAACTCGTGTCACCCACTCCCTTCGCCCCTCCTTCCCAGGACTGATCCGGCTGCGCAGCCGCCACTGCCGGCCCAGCCCCCAGCCTCACCGCTTCCGCCATGGCCCCTCCTCCGCCACGTGCGTGGCGTCGCCGCCTGGCCGTGGGGGTGGCGCTGCTGCTGCCCCTGGCCCTGGCGGCCAGTGGCAGCCCCTGGAGCGGGAAACGCTCCCTCGGCGCCGGGCCTCCCTCCCGCGGTCCCCTCGACCACCGGCACCTGGCGATCATCATCAACGCCGCCGATCCCCTCAGCGAGACCATCGGGCGGCAGTACCAGGCGGCCCGGCTGATCCCCCCGGACCAGGTGATCCGGGTGCGCTTCCCGCCCGGGGAGGCCTCGCTCAGCCCTGGGCTGTTCCGCCGCATCAAGGCCAGCGTCGACCGGCAGACCCCGGCCCATGTCCAGGTCTATGCCCTGGCCTGGACGGCCCCGTACCGGGTCGGCTGCCAGTCGATCACCAGCGCCTTCAGCTTCGGCCTCGATGCGCGCTTCTGCGCCAGCGGCTGCCGCACCACCGCCCTGAGCCCCCTGTTCGCCCGCGGTGACGTGCGTCGCCCCTGGGATCAGCTGCGGGTGCGGCCCAGCATGATGCTGGCGGCCACCAGCGCCGCGGCGGCCAGGCGCCTGATCCAGCAGGGCGTGGCCTCGGACGGGACCGCACCGCCGGGGACGGCCTACCTGCTGAGCACCAGTGATGCCAGGCGCAACCGACGGGCCGCCGGCTACGACCGGGTCATGGCGGCCATCGGCTCCCGCCTGCGGGTGCGGATCATCGAGAGCGACACCCTGGTGGGCGCCCAGGACGTGATGGCCTACGTCACCGGGCTGGCCTTCCCCGTGGGCCTGCGCACCAACCGCTTCCGGCCCGGAGCCGTCGCCGACCATCTCACCTCCTTCGGGGGGCAGCTGACCGACAGCCCGCAGATGAGTGCGCTCCGCTGGCTCGAGGCCGGCGCCACCGGCAGTTACGGCACCGTGGTGGAACCATGCAGTTTCCCGGCCAAGTTTCCCGACCCCGGCCTGCTGCTCGCCTACTACCTCCGTGGCGACACCCTGATCGAGAGCTACTGGCGCAGTGTGGCCATGCCCGGTCAGGGGGTGTTCATCGGCGAACCCCTGGCCAGGCCCTGGCCGGTGGACGGTGGCCTCAGCCCTGGTGACGCCGCTGGTGCCAGGCCCAGGCGTGCTCGATGATCGTTTCCAGCTCCGGGAAGCGGGGTCGCCAGCCGAGTTCCTGGTGGGCCCGGGTGGCCCCGGCCACCAGCTGGGGAGGGTCACCGTCGCGGCGCTTGGCCACATGGGCCAGCAGGCCGCGGCCGGTGACGGCCTTGGCGGTCTCGATCACCTGCTGGACCGAGTAGCCGGTGCCGTTGCCGAGGTTGTAGATCAGCGGTCGGCGCTCGCTCTCCTCCCGTTCCCGCAGCCGCAGCAGCCGCTCCAGGCCCAGGACGTGGGCGTCGGCCAGGTCGGCCACGTGGATGTAATCGCGGATGCAGGTGCCGTCCGGGGTGGGGTAGTCGTCGCCGAAGATCTGCAGGTAGGGCTCCCGGCCGCTCATGGTGTCGAGCACCCTGGGGATCAGGTGGGTCTCCGGGTTGTGGTCCTCCCCCAGATCGCCGTCGGGGTCGGCGCCGGCGGCATTGAAGTAGCGGAAGATCACGCTGGGCAGGCCGTAGGCCGCCGCGAAGTCGGTGAGCAGCTGCTCCACCATCCATTTGCTGCGGCCGTAGGGATTGATCGGGGCCTGGGGGTGGTCCTCGGTGATCGGCACCTGCTGGGGGATGCCGTAGGTGGCGCAGGTGGAGGAGAACACGATCGGCAGCGGCCGCTCGGTGGCCACCAGGGCCTCGAGCAGGGTGAGGGTGTCGCCCAGGTTGTTGCGGTAGTACTTGGCGGGATCGGTCACCGATTCGCCCACATAGGCGTAGGCGGCGAAGTGCAGCACCGCCTCGATCGGCTTGCCCTCCAGGGCGGTGCCGTCCAGGGCGGGATGGCGGCCGCGCAGCAGGGGTTCGAGCACCTCACGGTCGCCCACCTGGCCCAGCACCAGCGGCACCTTCAGGGTCTTTTCGACGATGTCGGCATGGCCGTAGACCAGGTTGTCGAGCACCACGGGCTGGTGCCCCGCCCTGGTCAGGGCCCGGACGGCATGGCTGCCGATGTAGCCGGCGCCCCCGGTGACGAGGATCCTCACAGCCGCACCTCGGCGCCGCTGGCCCGCTCGCTGACGAACTCCGCCACGGTGCGGCGCAGTCCGTCCGGCAGGGGGATCGTCGCCCGCCAGCCCAGGGCGGCCAGGCGGCCCACATCCAGGAGCTTGCGGGGGGTGCCGTCCGGCTTGGAGGTGTCCCAGGCGATCCGTCCGCGGAACCCGACCGCCTCGGCCACCATGGTGGCCAGCTCCTTGATGCTCACGTCCGTTCCCGTTCCCACGTTGATGTGCTGGAGCTCTTCGGCGCCCGGTTGCCAGTGGCGCAGGCAGAACAGGGCCGCATCCGCCAGATCATCGACGTGGAGGAACTCCCGCCTCGGGCTGCCGCTGCCCCAGCAGACCACCTCCTCGGCGCCGGTCTCGCGGGCCTCCTGGAAGCGGCGGATCAGGCCGGGCAGCACATGGCTGTTGGTGGGGTGGTAGTTGTCGCCCGGGCCATAGAGATTGGTGGGCATCAGGCTGATGGCATCGAAGCCGTGCTGCTGCCGCAGGGCGCGACACAGCTGGATGCCGGTGATCTTGGCGATGGCGTACCACTCGTTGGTGGGCTCCAGGGGCCCGCCGAGCAGGGCCTCCTCCCGGATCGGCTGCTCGGCCAGCTTGGGGTAGATGCAGCTGCTGCCCAGGAACAGCAGGCGCCGGGTGCCCTGCCGCCAGGCGCTCTCGATCACGTTCTGCTGGATCTTGAGGTTGTCGAGCAGGAAGTCGGCCGGATAGGTGGCGTTGGCGAGGATGCCCCCCACCCGGGCCGCCGCCAGCACCACCACGTCGGGCCGCTGGTCAGCGAACCAGGCCGCCACAGCGGGGCTGTCCATGAGGTCGAGGTCCGAGCGGCCGACGCGGAGCAGGTGGCGGTGGCCTTCCGCCTCCAGGCGCCGGGCGATGGCCGAGCCGGCCATGCCGCGATGGCCGGCGATGAAGATCCGATCGTTCGTTGAGATCAGCATGGGGAAATCGTCAGGCCCCCGCGCTGCCGGGCGGGGTTGCGGACCGCGGGAGGGGGCGTCGTTCCAGCGAAGGTCCGCTTCGACGAGAACGGGTCATGGCCCTGACCATAGCGGCGTTTCGCGGGCCGATTCACGGGGCGGCCGTCACTCCGACCTGGGGGGGATTCTCCATCGAGCCGACGACGGTGAACCCTTCCCGCCGCAGGGTGGCCTCCTTGGCGGCCTCCTCCTTGTCGGTGGCCACCATCTCCGCCACCAGTTCCTCCAAGGTGGTGGTGGGGGTCCAGCCCAGCCGCTCCCGGGCCCGGGTGGGATCCCCCAGCAGGGTCTCCACCTCCGCCGGCCGGAAGTAGCGCCGGTCGATGCGTACCACCGTGGCGCCGGTGTCGCGCCGGGCGCCCGTCTCCTCGACGCCGCTGCCGCTCCAGACGATGCCGCCCCAGCCGAGTTCCTCGGCGGTGAGCTCGATGAAACGGCGCACCGACTCCTGTCGCCCCGTGGCGATGACGAAGTCCTCGGGTTTCTCCTGCTGCAGCATCCGCCACTGCATCTCCACGTAATCCCGGGCGTGACCCCAGTCCCGCAGGGAGTCGAGGTTGCCCATGAACAGGCCCTGATCCAGACCGGCATCGATGCGGGCCAGACCCCGGGTGATCTTGCGGGTGACGAAGGTCTCTCCCCGCCGGGGGCTTTCGTGGTTGAACAGGATGCCGTTGCAGGCGTACATGCCGTAGGCCTCCCGGTAGTTGACCGTGATCCAGTAGGCGTAGAGCTTGGCCACGCCGTAGGGACTGCGGGGATAGAAGGGGGTGGTTTCCTTCTGGGGAATCTCCTGCACCAGCCCATAGAGTTCGCTGGTGCTGGCCTGGTAGATGCGGGTCTTGTCGGTCAGCCCAAGGATGCGGACGGCCTCCAGAATCCGCAGGGTGCCTAGGGCATCGGAGTTGGCCGTGTATTCGGGACTTTCGAAGCTCACCGCCACGTGGCTCTGGGCTCCGAGGTTGTAGATCTCGTCCGGCTGGATCTGTTGAACGATCCTGATCAGATTGGTGGAGTCCGTCAGATCGCCGTAGTGCAGAACCAGGCGGGGATTCTGTTCGTGGGGATCCTGGTAGAGGTGGTCGATCCTGTCGGTGTTGAAGCTGCTGGCCCTCCGTTTGATCCCATGCACCACATACCCTTTCTCCAGGAGCAACTCCGCCAGGTAGGAACCGTCCTGGCCGGTGATCCCGGTGATCAGAGCCGTTTTGGTCATGGGGTTTCCGTTGTGTTCAGAAGGTGATGGGGCCACGCCTGCCGAGGCGGCGTGCAGGTTGCCCCTGGTGCTGGGCCATGCCTGGCGGGTCGGGCAGGAGTCGGTGGGAGCTTAGCCGGGCCGTCGGGGGGCGTCCGCCGATGGTCGCCACAGAGGCGCCTGGAGATGGGCGGTGATGGCGGTCGTGACGGTGGCTGTGAAGGTGGCCGTGACGGTGGTGGGGCGGGAGATCGTGCTGACCGGCGCCGATGGATCGCGACAAAAAAAGAAGGACCCATCCGGAACGGACAGGCCCATGGGGAAGGCTTGGATGACGAGAACGATCAATGCCTGGGACGGCCTCAGTCGCGGCGGCCGCCACCCTGCAGGGCGATGATCAGGCGCAGGATGAAGATGAACAGGTTGATGTAGGTGAGGTACATGCCCAGGGCGCCGGCCAGATACTGGTCGTCGCTGTAGGTGCGGGGCATGGTGTAGAAGTCGACGAAGGCGGCTCCCACGAACAGAACGGTGCCGAAGCCGGCGATCATCAGCTCGAAACCGTTGCCGCCGAAGCCGGGGATGAAGATCCCGCCCACCAGCTGCACCACCATGGCGATCAGCAGGCCGACGATGCCCAGGCCCACCACCCCGCTGAGGGCCTGACCGAGGTTGTCGCTCATGTTGCGGCCCACCACCGAGGCGATCACGAAGGTGATGCCGGTGGCCAGGGCCGCGGTGCCGATCGCTCCGATGCCGGCGGTGCCGATGGCCATCGCCACGATGCCGCTGAGGGTGAAGCCGGTGATCAGGCTGTAGGTGGCCAGGATCGGCAGGGCGGTGCCGTTGTTGCCCTTCATGGCGGCGTTCTGGGCCACGAAGAACAGGATGAAGTTGCCGATCAGCGACACCCAGAACAGGGGCATGAAGATCGGGTTGCCGATCATCGAGAGGCCACCGACCACACCGACGGCCGTGAGCACCATGCCGCCGCCCACATAGGGGAGGGCCTTGTTGACCACGTTGGGTCCGACCAGGGCGCTGGACTGGGCTTCGCGAATCGCTTCCTGAAAGTTGCTGCGGGCCGGCATGGCGCTGGCATTTCAAACTGAATCCATCTTGCCAGCGGCCCCAGGGTTGCGGCGGGGGCGCCGGTTCGGATCTCCCCATGCGGGCCCCCTTGTGAGGACAGGCTTCAGGCCTCGTCCACAGGTTGGCGCCGCGATCCGGGCCAGAGCCACACCGCCAGCAGCGCCACGCCCGTGCCGATGCAGGATTCCAGGAAGCGCAGCAGGGCGTTCACACCAGGACTCAGGGCCGGATCGAGGCTGCCGGTGACCATCACGACGATCACCGTGATCGCCGCCAGACGGCCGTGGCTGGGCACGTTGATGGCCGCACAGATCATCACCGTGGCGAAGATCGCCAGGGCCATGCCGAGGGGGTGAAAGGGCAGCAGCGTCAGGTACACCGCACTGGTGATGGCGCCGATCGCCGACCCCAGAATCCGCAGCGAGGCCGAGGAGGCCGCATCCTTGCGGGTGACCTGGGTCACGACGACGGCGGAGATCGCCGACCAGAGCCCGCCGATCTTGGGCAGGTAGCCGGGAAACAGGCTCGTGAACCAGAATCCCAGGGAGTAGGCCACCAGGGCGGCCACCGCGATCTGGGCCGGGATGCGCAGACTTTCGGCGCTCTTCATGGTTCCGAGTTCATGGTTCCGATCGGGCAGGGGGGGCGTCCGTCCGCTTCCTGGCTGGGGGGTGGCCCGGGCGGGCATCGCGGCGGGCGTAGGCCTGCACCAGCCGCTGCACCAGCGGATGGCGCACCACATCGGCGTCGGAGAAGCGGCAGATCGCCACCCCTTCGACCCCGGCCAGCACCTGCTCCGCCTCCACCAGGCCGCTCAGCTGGCCCGTGGGCAGGTCGATCTGGGTGGTGTCACCGGTCACGACCATGCGGGAGTTCTCCCCCAGCCGGGTGAGCACCATGCGCATCTGGGCGCAGGTGGTGTTCTGGGCCTCATCGAGGATCACGAAGGCATCGGCCAGGGTGCGTCCCCGCATGAAGGCCAGGGGGGCCACCTCGATCACGCCCTTCTCCAGGAGCTGGCTGGTGCGCTCCTGACCCAGGAGCCCGTGGAGGGCGTCGTAGAGGGGACGCAGATAGGGATCCACCTTCTGCTGCAGGTCGCCGGGCAGGAAGCCCAGCCGTTCGCCCGCCTCCACCGCCGGCCGGGTCAGCACCAGCCGCTCCACCTTGCGCTCCTGCAGCATCCGCACGGCCAGGATCGTGGCCAGGAAGGTCTTGCCGGTGCCGGCGGGCCCGATCGCCAGGGTCAGGTCGTGGCGTTCAATCGCCTCGACATAGCTGTTCTGCCGCAGGGTGCGGGGACGCAGGGGGCGTCCGGTGACGCTCGTGGCCAGCACCTGGAGCCCCATGCTGCGGTGCTGGTCGGAGCGCCCCGTGTCCAGGGCCGTCAGGGCCGCCTGGATGTCCACCGGTCCGATGGGTTCGCCCCGTTGCCACAGCGGCTCAAGGAGCTGGACCAGGGCCTGCAGCCGCTCCACCTGGGAGCTGCGGCCCCGGATCTGAAGATCGAGGCCCCTCAGGACGATCTGGGCACCCGTGAGGGCTTCAAGCCGACGCAGCGAAGCACCGTCCGTGCCGGCCAGGGCGATGGCGGCGGCGCTGTCGGGCAGGGCGAACGTGGAGGAGAGCTCGCTCAGGCCTCGGCGGCGGCAGGTTCGGCGGCGGCGGCAGCAGCCGCTTCTGCGGCGGCGGCGGCCTCAGCGGCCTGCTTGGCGGCCTCGGCTTCCTTGGCGGCGGCCGCTTCCTTGACCGCAGCAGCGGCGGCCTCTTCACGTGCCGCAGCCTGCTTGAGCTTGCCGACGGTCTCGGCGGGGCGGGTGGTCTTCTCGATCAGACCGCCCTTCTCGAGCAGGCTGCGCACGGTGTCGGTGGGCTGGGCTCCCTGGCCCAGGCGGACGCGGATGGCCTCGGCGTCGAGGCGGGTTTCCTTGGTGCGGGGGTTGTAGAAGCCCAGTTCCTCGAGCGGACGGCCGTCGCGGCGGGAGGTGCTGTTGGTGGCCACCAGACGGAAACTCGCTTCCCGTTTCTTGCCGAACCGCTTCAGCCGGAGCTTGATCATCTGGAAAAGGGTGCTCGAAATGCAGCCCCAAATCCTACAGGCCGGCTCAGAGCTGGCCGAATCCCTTGCGCTTCTTGGCCGGCTTGGGGGGTTTGCGGGGCTGGCCGCCGCCGCGGCCACCGGGGCCGCCCATCCCCGGCATGCCACCCATTCCCGGCATTCCGCCCATGCCGGGCATGCCGCCCATCCCCGGCATGCCGCCACCCATGCCGGGAAAGCCGCCCATGCCCGGCATCCCGGGCATCCCGCCCCGGGTCATCTGCTGCATGAAGCCGCGCATCTTCTGGAAGTCAGCGAGCACCTTGTCCACATCCGCCGGGGTGTGGCCGCTGCCGGCGGCGATGCGGCGGCGGCGGGAGGGCTGGGCGGCCAGAAGTTCGGGCTGGCGGCGTTCGGCCTCGGTCATCGAGCCGATCATGGCCTCGATGCGCTTGAGCTGGCTCTCCCCCTGCCGGAGCATGCCGTCGTCGATCTTGTTCATCCCCGGGATCAGCTTCATCAGCCCGCCCAGGGAGCCCATGCGCTTGATCAGGCGCATCTGCTGCACGAAATCAGAGAAGTCGAAGCTGGCTTCCTGCAGCTTGCGCTGCATCTTCTCCACGTCGGCCAGCTCCACCTCCTTGGTGGCCTTCTCCACCAGGGTGAGCACATCGCCCATGCCCAGGATCCGGCTGGCCATCCGTTCGGGGTGGAACGGCTGCAGGGCCTCCACCTTCTCGCCGGTGCCGATGAACTTGATCGGGGCGCCGCTGACCTTGCGGATCGAGAGGGCGGCCCCGCCGCGGGAATCGCCGTCCAGCTTGGTGAGCACGGCGCCGGTGATGCCCACCTGCTCGTGGAAGGCCCTGGTCAGATCGGCCGCCTCCTGGCCGATCATCGAATCCACCACCAGCAGCACCTCATCCGGGGCCGAAGCCTCCCGGATCCGGACCATCTCCTCCATCATCGAGGTGTCGATCTGGAGGCGGCCGGCGGTGTCCACCAGAACGGTGTCGAAGCCTTCCTCCCGCCCTTTGGCCACGCCGGCGGCGGCGATCGCCTCCGGGGTGGCGTCGCTGCCCAGGCTGAACACCTCCACACCGATCTGGCGGCCCAGGGTCTGGAGCTGGTCGATGGCGGCCGGCCGGTAGACGTCGGCGGCCACCAGCAGCGCGCGCCGCCCCTGCTCCTTGAGGTGCAGGCCCAGCTTGGCGGTGGCGGTGGTTTTGCCGGCGCCCTGCAGGCCGGCCATCAGGATCACGGTGGGCCCTTCCGCGGCCCGGGCCAGCGGGGCATTGGCGCCGCCCATGGTCTCGACGAGCTGGGCGTGCACCAGCTGGATGAACTGCTGGTCCGGGCTCACCCCGCGCACCACCTCGGCGCCCACCGCCTTGCGCCGCACCTCCTCGATGAACTCCTTCACCACCGGCAGGCTGACATCGGCCTCCAGCAGGGCCCGCCTCACATCGCGGAGGGCGCCATCGACGTTCGTCTCCGAGATGGCCGCCTGGCCCCGCAGTCCCTTGACCGCGTCTTCAAAGCGCTGGGAGAGTTCGTCGAACATCAGTTGAGGGATTGGGTGGCCACCAGGCGCCAGCTGTCGCCGTCGCGTCCGAATACATAACCATTGCGCAGCTCCATGGGCGCCGTGGTCTCCACCACCGTCCCCTTGTCATCGAGGCGCCGGTCGCTGTAGCGGAGCCGGGCGACGGCGACGATGCGCCGGGGCCCGCTTTCCGAAAGGGTCAGGTCGGTGATCCGCACGTCCAGCCGCTGGGTCTGGCCCTTGGCGGCATCACTGCGGCGCTCGCTGGCGAGCCGCTCCACCGGCCCTTCCCGGGCGATGCGATCCAGGCCCTGGGGCATGGGCTCACCGGCCAGCACATCGCCCTTGACCGTCAGCCAGTTCTCCAGCAGCCGGCGGACCTGGGCCGCATCCGGACGGGGGCTGGTGAGGGGCGTGAGGCTCTGGCTGATCGCCGGCCCGGGGGTGGCTGCCGGGGCGGCTGGGGGCTTGGCGGCTGGAGGCTTGGCGGGGGGAGCCGGCAGTGGAGCCGGCGGCGGGGGCGGTGGCGGCGCGCTCTGGCGCTGCCGCAGCACCCAGGCGCCGGCCAGCAGCAGCAGCAGGGCGGCGCCGCCCGCCAGCAGCCAGGGCCGGGGGGGCACGGGCCAGCGCAGGGGCACCTCGTCATCCAGTTCCCCGTCGTCGTCGGCATCCGGTTCTGCGCCCGGTGCAGAAAGGGGGGCGAAGGCCTCCGGGGCCGAGGCGGGGGGAGCGAAGGATGCGGAGGCCGGAAAGTCAGGGGTGTCGAAGGTGGGGAAGGGGGGAGGGGCCGCAGCGGCCGGCGCCGCCGGCGCCGAGAGGTAGGCACGGCCCCGGCGCTGGTCCTCCCGCTCCACGTAGGCCACCACGTCCCGGTCGCTGAAGTAGGCCACCAGGTCCGGTTCCGCTTCCAGGTCCCGGTAGCCGGGCAGCACGTCCCGCACCAGCCAGTCGCTGCAGTAGGCGCAGAGCTGGCCGAGGGGATCGTCACTCTTGGCGGCCGCCCAGGCCTTGAGGTCCTCGCTGGCGCCGCTGTCGAAGCAGGCCCTCGCCGTGTCGGCCTCCCCCAGCAGCAGGTGCAGGTTGGCGAGCAGCGGCTCGACGCCCTCCCGTCCGCTGCGCTGCAGGCGGTTTCTGGCATCGGCGATGCGTTCGGGTTTGCGCTGGGCGAAACCGGAGGCGGTGAGGGCGATGGTGGCCAGGAAATCGGCCGCCTCGGATCCGCTGGCCGCCCAGCGGCTGAACAGATCCACCTGTTCCTGGACGGTGAGGAAGGAGCGGATCTGGTGGAAGAAGGTCTGGAAGTCCTGGCGGGGGAAGTGGGGATCGCCATCCCCTTCGAGGCCCCCGCGCCGCTGCACCAGCTGCTCCAGCAGCGCCAGTCCCTCGCGCCGCTCGGTGCCGGCGGCCAGATCCCGGCTGAGCAGATCGAGGACGCGATAGGGGGTGAGCCGATCCAGTCGGGCGTTCATGGTTTCCCTGAGCTCGGGTTGCCTGCCGAGACGTTGCAGCAGCTGCAGGCCCTGCCGCAGGGTGCGGGCGGCGGCTTCGAAGCGCCGCTGCTCCTCCAGCTCCTTGGCGGCCTCGAGGCAGGACAGTCCCGCCAGGAGGGTCAGATCGGTTTCGCGGCCGCTGCCCAGGGTGGGGGCCTGGGGCAGCTGCAGGCAGCGGCTGGCCAGCTCGAAGGCGTCCAGGGGCTGGCCCCCCTCCATCAGCAGCAGCAGACCCCCCACCTGGCGGGTGGTGGCGATCTCGAGGGCGGGCTGCAGGGAGCCGGCGGTGTCGGCCAGCCCCGTCAGTTCCGCTTCGTAGGCGGCGCGCCGGTCGTGGTCACAGAGCAGGTCGGCGCTGGCGCGGAGCAGGTCGGCCCGCGCCTGCAGGGTTTCTTGGGTGAAGCCCCCGTGGGGCACCCGGTCCAGCCGCGACTGGAGGGTGCGCAGGACCCCCTGGGCGTCGGCGGACGGAGAGACGCCCAGCAACCGGAAGTGATCGATCGGCAGGTCCAATCCGATGAGGCCGCTGGGGCGCGACTGTAGTCAGAGGCAGTGGTTTTGACTGTCATCAGGGAACGGACCCCGTACAGTCGTGGCCACGAATCGCATCGCCTTCCTGCCATGACTCAGGAATTGACCGCGGCGCGGGCAGCGCAGCCCGGCATCGTCGGGGCAAGCTCCTCGACCGAGGAGGCCGGCAGCCATGCGGTGCGGCTCGAGGGCCTGTACCCCGCCGAGCGGGCCAGTGTCAGCCGGGAGGAGGGCCTGATGCTCTACCGCGACATGACCCTGGGGCGCCGCTTCGAGGACAAGTGCGCCGAGATGTACTACCGCGGCAAGATGTTCGGCTTCGTGCATCTGTACAACGGTCAGGAAGCCGTCTCCACCGGAGTGATCCGGGCGATGCGCCTCCAGCACGACTGGTTCTGCAGCACCTACCGCGACCATGTCCATGCCCTGAGCTGCGGTGTGCCGGCCCGGGAGGTGATGAGCGAGCTGTTCGGCAAGGCCACCGGCTGCAGCAAGGGGCGGGGCGGGTCGATGCACCTGTTCTCCCGGGAGCACCATCTCCTCGGCGGCTATGCGTTCATCGGCGAAGGCATCCCCGTGGCGCTGGGGGCGGCCTTCACCAGCCGCTACAAGCGTGATGCCCTCGGCCAGGCCGACAGCGATGCGGTGACGGCGGCCTTCTTCGGCGACGGCACCTGCAACATCGGCCAGTTCTACGAATGCCTGAACATGGCATCGCTGTGGAAACTGCCGATCCTGTTCGTGGTCGAGAACAACCGCTGGGCCATCGGCATGGACCACAACCGGGCTACCAGCGAGCCGGAGATCTGGCGCAAGGCAGCCGGTTTCGGCATGGTCGGCGAGGAGGTCGACGGCATGGATGTGCTGGCCGTCCGGGCGGCGGCCCAGCGGGCGATCGCCCGGGCCCGGGCCGGTGAGGGCCCCACCCTGCTGGAATGTCTCACCTACCGCTTCCGCGGCCATTCCTTGGCGGATCCCGACGAACTGCGCGAAGCGGCGGAGAAGGAGTTCTGGGCCAAGCGTGATCCCATCAAGCAACTGGCCGGCCGTCTGGTCGAGGAGGGACTGGCCGCGGCCGAGGAGCTCAAGGAGATCGACCGGGAGATCGATGCCGTCGTGGCCGATTGCGTCGAGTTCGCCCTGGCGGCCCCCGAGCCCGATGGCAGTGAACTCACCCGCTACATCTGGGCCGACGACTGAACAGCGGGCTGTTGGCGGTACGGCGCGGGCGTTGCCGGAACAGCTGGGATGTGGCTGGAACAGCTTGGTTGGGGCTGACTTCTGCCCACCGGGATTGTTGAAATGTCCCTGCTCTTTCCCAGCCTTCCGTCATGATGACCAGGCGATCTTCTTGCATTGAGTCGATGTTAGGATCGCTGAAATTGCCTGGACGGCAGCGGCTCTGATGGCCAAGCGTGTACTTGTCACTTTCACGGATCACCGCATGAAAGTGGCCCGCCGCCGCCTATGCCGCCAGGCGAAAGAGATGGGGGTGTACACGGATATCGTGGGGGCTTCCGAGTCCGATCTCGATCCTTCGTTCCGCCAGCGTTTCAAGGACTATCTGACACCGGAGCACCGGGGTTTCGGCTACTACGCCTGGAAGCCCCAGATCGTTCTTCAGACCCTTGAGCGCCTACAGGATGGCGACCTGGTGCACTGGGTTGATTCCGGCTGCCATCTCAACCCGGCGGGGCGGGAGCGCCTGCTGGAGCTGTTCTCCATGGCCGCGGCGGCCCCTTCAGGCCTGCAGGGTTTCGAGTGTCTGCCTCCCAACGGATCCCTCGTCTACGAGGGCCGTCAGTTCCCCGACCAGTTGGAGGCCAGGTGGACGAAGGGCGACCTGCTCGACCGGCTGGCGGTGCGCGACCGGCCGGAGATCACGGACACCCAGCAACTGGGGGCGACCACCTTCTTCGTGCGCAAGTGCCCTGCCGCCATGGACTTCATGCGGCACTGGGTCAGGGTGTTCAGCGAGGATTTCTCGATGATCGACGATTGCCCGTCCCGTTCCCCCAATCTGGAGGGGTTCAAGGAGCACCGCCACGATCAGTCGATCTATTCGATCCTCGGCAAGTTGCTGCCCATCTCAACGACATCCGTGTTTGAGTTCTGGTTTCCACGGGCCGACAACTGCTGGCTGCCGGACTGGGAAAGGGTCGGCGAGGCTCCGATCCAGATCCGCCGCGACCGGGGCCTCAAGGGGGAGAGCCGGCTGAAGATCGCCGGGCTCCAGGCCAAGGGCTGGTTGAAGCGGGTTCTGGTGGGAGGGGGCCGCCGCTGAGGGCCTGGCCGATCAGGACAGGGGAACGGCGCTGCGGGTCGAGAGGGTGCGCAGCTTGCGCAGGGCCTTCAGTTCGATCTGCCGCACCCGCTCCCGGGAGACATCCAGCTGCCGGCCGATTTCGGCCAGGGTGTGGCGCTCCATGCCGTCGAGGCCGAAGCGGAGGGCCAGCACCTCCTTCTCCTGGGCCGAGAGGTGGCCCATGAGCTCGGCCAGCTGCTCCTGGTGCATGCCCCGCTCGATGCGATCCAGCGGCTCCTCGGCGGAACCATCGGCGATCAGGTCGCCCAGGAAGCTGCGGCCGTCTTCCGCATGGATGGGAGCATCCAGGCTGGAGATGGTGAGCGCCTGGCGCAGCAGGGAATCGAGTTCCTCGACGGGAATGGCCATGGCCTCGGAGATCTCCCGGCGGCTGGGCATGGCGCCGAGCTTGTGGGCCAGCTCCAGGCTCACCTTGCGCACCGTCGTCAGCCGTTCGCTGAGGTGCACCGGCAGGCGGATGGCCCGGGACTGGCAGGCGATCGCTCGCGTCATGCTCTGGCGGATCCACCAGAAGGCATAGGTGGAGAACTTGTAGCCCCGGGTGGGATCGAACTTCTCGACGGCACGCTCGAGGCCGAGGGAGCCCTCCTGGATCAGATCGAGCAGTTCGAGGCCCTTGCCCTGATACTTCTTGGCCACGCTCACCACGAGACGAAGATTGGCGCGCATCATCCGCTCCTTGGAGCGGCGGCCGACCTTGATCGTCTTGTTCTCCTGGATGGAGTATCCGGGTTTCGATTCCTCCACCAGGTGCATCATCGCCTGCACCTGGTTGCCGAGCTCGATCTCCTCGGCCGGGGTCAACAGAGGCTCTCTGCCGATGGAGGTGAGGTACCAGGTGATGGAATCACTCCCTCTGCGGGTGGAGCCCTCCCTTCTCGTCGCGACGGCGGAGACGGTCATAGGAGGGGGCGTAATGGCGCCTTCGAAAGTGTGAACGGATTATCCACCCACTGGCAGGGGCAGAAAGTGTCTGGAACAACTTTTAAGGATTTACATGTGAACCCACACACAATCGGATTTCTTTAGTGATTGGCTCCGGTTGGATGAGCAAAGGGCTAAATCTTCCGTGGATCTGTACGAAGAGCCTGCAGTGTCGCCAGATGGGGAAGTGGCCTTCCCTGGCCTAATCCGAGCGGTTGTTTCTTCAGTCCAGCAACGGCTGCGCCTGCCACGTCTCCTGCTCCGGAGCTGTTGCTCCCCGTGCCAGCGCCTCGGCCACCTCAAGGGGGGTGGCCCCGCCGGCCCCGTGCCGCTCCCGGCTTCGGATTCCGGCCAGCGCATGGTCGAGGGCGGCGGCGGCCAGCCAGTCGGCATCGGCCGGCGCCCCGGCCTGAGGCCCCCCCCTGGCGGCCAGCGCCAGGGCCCCCCGGCCAGCCGCGTAGCCGGCGAGCACATCCCCGAGTCCGGCCCTGGCCGCCTCCGGGCAGGCCGCCAGCAGCTGCCAGCGGCGACCGTCGGGGGCCGCCACGACGCTGCGGGCCCCCTTGAGCAGCACGCTGGCGCCGGTGCGGCGGGCCGCCGCCGCTGCCGCCTCCGGCCGCGGGAGCGGGGCCAGGTCGGGGAAGAGCCTGCGGAACTCCTCCGTGTGGGGGGTGATCCAGGTGGGGCCCCGGCGCGTTTGGAGCCAGTCGCTGCCCAAGGCCGCCAGGCGGTTGAGCCCATCGGCATCGAGCACCAGCAGGCCGCCGAAGTCGGCCAGGTCCTGCCAGCGCTGCCGTTCCGGGCCTTCGATCTCCGCCGCTGGCGGCGCACCGGCGGGGCCGACCCCGCCCAGACCGGGACCCAGCAGCACCGCATCCAGCCGATCCAGCCAGCCCGCAGAAACATCCGCCAGGGCCAGCCCCCCGGCCGGGGTGGCCCCCAGGCCGGGCTCCAGCACCACATGGGGGTGGATCTGCCAGAGGTGGGAGGTGACCTCCTGGGGGAGGGCGGCCCGGAGGCTGCCGCACCCGGACGCCGTGGCGCCGGCCAGGGCCAGGTGGGCGGCCCCCCGGAAGCGGCGGCTGCCGGCGACGACCAGCAGGCGACCGCGGGCGTACTTCCCGGCGGCCGGATCGGGGAGGGGCCAGGGGGCGGAGCACTGGTCGCTGGCCCCCAGGCCCAGCAGCGGCTCGCCGTCGTGTCGGCCCAGGAGGGCGGCCGGCAATCCGAGGTCGATCCGTTCCAGCTGCCCCACCCAGCGCAGGGCCGTGTCCTGAACCAGCCCCCGTTTGATCAGGCCGATGCTGTAGGTGGTGGCGGCCGTGGCGGCCACGCCGCCGAGCAGGCCACCGTCATCGGCGTCCAGGCCGGTGGGGACATCGATGGCCACCAGGCCGCCGGGCCGCCGCTGCTGCCGGTTCTCCAGCAGGGCTTCGATCAGTGGGCCGGCGGGGCGCTGCTGGCCGATGCCGAAGAGGGCATCCACCCAGAGGGCCGGATCGCCCGGATCGGGCGGGGCCTCCAGCACGGGGATGCCGAGCCAGCGGGCATGGCGCAGGTGGGCCTCGGTGAGGGGGCGGCGACGCTCGAAGGGGCACCAGATCCGCACCCGGCCCCCGGCCAGGTGCCATTCCCTGGCCACCACCAGCCCATCGCCGCCGTTATGGCCCGGACCCACGAGCACCAGCAGGCCATGCTGGCGGTCGCGACCCGGCCGTTCCGCCAGGCGGCGGCTCACCGCCAGGGCGGCCTTCTCCATCAGGGCCTCCACCGGCAGGCCGCTGGCGAACAGCTCCTGCTCGATGGCGGCCATGGCGGCGCCGCTCACCAGGACGTGATCGGCATCCGCCGGCGGCCAGGCGGTGGGCATCGGCCCGAGGTTCACGGCGGCCCGAGCAGTGCTCTCCCATGATGGAGCTGTCCGCCCGTTCCACCCATCGGGATCCTTGAGCCCCACCGCCGCCACGGTCTCCGTTCCATCTGAGTCCCCCGCCCAGCCGCCCGCTGTCACCCCCGAGGTGGCCGAGGTGCTCGCACGCCTTGGCGACTGGCCGGGTGAACGGCGCGTGGCGGTGGGCCTCTCCGGCGGCGTCGACAGTTCCCTGACCGCGGCCCTGCTGGTGGCGGCCGGCTGGGAGGTGGAGGGCCTCACCCTGTGGCTGATGAGCGGCAAGGGCGCCTGCTGCGCCGAGGGGCTGGTGGATGCGGCCGGCATCTGCGACCAGCTGGGGGTTCCCCACCATGTGGTCGATTCCCGGACCCGGTTCCAGGAGCAGATCGTCGATTTCCTGGTGGAGGGGTACGGCGAGGGCCTCACCCCGCTGCCCTGCTCCCGCTGCAACCGGGCGGTGAAGTTCGCTCCGATGCTGGAGTGGGCCGAGGCGGAGCGCGGCATCGGCCGCCTCGCCACGGGCCACTACGCCCGCCTGCGGCAGGACGGCCGCCACCAGCTGCTGCGGGGCCTGGACTCCCACAAGGACCAGAGCTACTTCCTCTACGACCTGCCCCAGTCCGTGCTGGGCCGGCTGGTCTTCCCCCTCGGTGAGCTCACCAAGGAGGCCACCCGCGCCGAGGCCGCACGCCTCGGCCTGCGCACCGCCGCCAAGCCCGAAAGCCAGGACCTCTGCCTGGCCGACCACCACGGCTCGATGCGGGCGTTTCTGGATGCCTACCTGGCGCCCCGCCAGGGCGAGATCGTGCTGGCGGACGGCACGGTGCTCGGGCAGCACGACGGGATCGAGCACTTCACCATCGGCCAGCGCAAGGGGCTGGGGGTGGCCTGGAGCGAACCGCTTCATGTGGTGCGGCTGGATGGGGCCATGAACCGGGTGGTGGTGGCCCCCCGGCGGGAGGCAACGCGCCAGTCCTGTGTGGTGGGCGCCATCAACTGGGTGTCGATCGCGCCGCCCAGCGGGCCGATCGAGGTGGAGGTGCAGGTGCGCTACCGCAGCCTGCCGGAGCGGGCCCTGCTGACGCCCCTGCCCGAAACGGCCGCCGACCATGCCGCCGGACGGCCCCATCGGGCCCGGCTCGATTTCGCCGAGCCCCAGTTCTCGGTGGCTCCGGGGCAGGCGGCGGTGGCCTACAGCGGCGAGGTGCTCCTCGGTGGCGGGCTGATTCAGGCCGACGCCTGACGGCTCTCGCTGCGGAACCGGTTCATCGCCGATTCGATCACCACGTGCATGTCCATGTACTTGTATTCGGAGAGACGGCCGCCGAAGATCACGTTCTCCGTGCCCTGGGAGAGCTCCTGATAGCGCCGGTACAGCCCCTGGTTGTGGGCATCGTTGACCGGGTAGTAGGGGATGGCGTCACCGCTGCAGGGCCGGGGGTATTCCCTGGTGATCACGCTGACCGGGGAGCTGGAGCCTTCGAAGTGCTTGTGCTCGATGATCCGGGTGAAGGGCTCGCGGGTATCGCAGTAATTGATCACGGCATTCCCCTGGAAGTTGTCGGTCTCCACCACGGCGTTGTCGAACTCCAGCGAGCGGTACTCCAGCCGCCCGAGCGCGTAGTCGAAGTACTGGTCGATGCAGCCGGAATAGACCACCTTCTGGGCCAGGCGCCCCAACGGGGTGCGGTGGGCGAAGTAATCGACGTTGAGGCGGACCTCGATGCCCTCCAGCATGGCGTCGAACAAGGCCGTGTAACCGCCGATCGGAATGCCCTGGTAGCGGTCGGAGAAGTAGTTGTTGTCGTAGGTGAAACGCAGCGGCAGCCGCTTGATGATGAAGGCGGGCAGCTCACGGGGGTCCTTGCCCCACTGTTTGCGGGTGTAATCGCGGATCAGGGTCTCATAGATGTCCTTCCCCACCAGCGACAGGGCCTGCTCCTCCAGGTTGGTGGGTTCGCCGGTGAAGCGCTGCGAGGCGATCTTCTGGCGGGCTTCCTCGGGCGTGCGCGTCTGCCAGAGCTCGTAGAAGGTATTCATGTTGAACGGCAGTGAATAGAGCTTGCCTCCGGAGATCGCCTTGGGCGAGTTGATATAGTTGTTGAATTCAGCGAACCTGTTCACGAAGGCCCAGACGGCCTTGTTGCTGGTATGAAAGATATGGGCGCCGTAACGATGGACGTTGATGCCTTCCAGCTTCTCCGTATAGCAGTTGCCACCGATGTGGGGGCGGCGCTCGACGATCAGACAACGCTTGCCGGCATCGGTGGCGAGCCGGGCAAAGGTGGCACCGAACAGCCCGCAGCCGACGATCAGATAGTCGTAGGCGGGGGCGTCCGCCTCGGCAGGGGAGTCCGACACCGTGCGGAGGCGCGAGCCTGAGTCAATGGAGGTCACGGATCAGCGAAAATCCTTCAGATCGACGGGCAGAAGGTTCTCGATTGATTGCTGGATCTCCGGCGGCTCCTGCATGCCATAGGTGGCGAAGATATTAATGCCGGTGCTGGTGCACTTCTTGCAGAGTTCGCTGCCATAGCGCTTGGCCTGCATCACCTGGTAGGGGGTGTCCAGGTAGTTGGCGATCGACGGGGCGGAGGGGGACTGCACGCAGCAGACCGAGAAGTTACCTTCGTGGTCGAGGCAGACCTGGGACTCGCGCATGAAGCAGTTCTGTGATCGGTGGTCACCGATGGCCTGCTGGACCAGCTGGGGGCTGTAGTAGATGTACTCGAGTTCAGGGGGGATCGTTTCGAGCCCGTCGAACATCTTGTCGATGGGCATGTAATAGGCGTGGTAGGGGCTGAATTTCATCCCCAGCTTTTCGCAGAAGTGCTTGAACAGGTGCACCTCATGCAGGTTCTCCTTGTGTACCAGATAACGCACGTCGATGTTCTTGAAGCATTCCCAGTCGCCGAGGGTTTCGGAGATGCGGATCAGGTTGGCGAGCACCGGTTCGATCCGGCCGCCCTTGTGGTTGATCTGGTAGGTGCGCTGGGTGAAGCCCGACACCGTGATCGTGAAGTTCCAGAGACGCAGGGGCTTGAGCAGGGACCAGTCGTAGTCGTAATTGAGGTTGGAGGAGATGCCGCAGGGAACGCCATGGCTCTCGGCGCAGGCGATCAGTTCATGGAGCTTGGAATGGAGCGTGGGCTCGGTCCAGTTGTACAGGCCAAAGCGGCAGTTGCCATTGGTGTCGGCCTTGGCCTTCAGGCAGATCTTCTCGAACAGCTCGATCGGCATCTCCGTCAGCTTCTGGCCGATGCTGTTCGTGTACTCGGGCATGCCGACGGGACAGGCGGTGCAGCGGAGATTGCAGCCACTCACCACATCCACCCAGAATTCAATGACTTTCTGACCGGGAGGTACAGGGGAGTATTCAGGCCATAGAAAACGCTTGACAGCCGATTGCACGTTCTTCGGAACGGCACGCTTCAGGACTGTTGGCAGCGCCATCTAGATTCCTACAGAAACGTCTTGCGTCTTTGCATCGTAGCTCCTGCCCGCTGACATCGAAGCTCCTGTGGTTTCGATTCGACGATGACGCCGCAGCCATCTGGCTGAGGCGGCGTCTCAGCGGTTCGTTGTCTGTCGGCCCCGGCCGGAGGCCCCCTGCAGGCGTCGCCCCAGTCCCTGCAGTGTCCGCTGGCGCCGTCGCCACCAGCAGCTGATCGGCGGCGGGGCCAGCCACCGCGTCAGCCGCCCCAGGCGCCGGCCCCAGGCCACCCGCAGGTGCTGGGCCATCCGCTCCCGCCCGCAGCTGGCCAGCTGGGCGGCCGAAGGACCCCGGTAGGCTGGCAGGTCCAGCTGCAGGGCCAGCCGCTCGGTGGCTTCGCGCCAGTACCGGGTGGCCTCCTGCCTGATCTGCCAGCACTCCCGGATCGAGCCCACGCTCAGCAGCGTCTCCGCAGAGAAGCGCCCCACCTCGAGGATCCCGGGCAGTCCCAGGGGGTTGGTGCCCTGTTCGCTGATCACCAGGCAGCCATGCAGGGGCGCCTGCCACATGCGGCCGGAGAGGGTGATGCCCCGCTGGTACGGGTACATCAGGCCGTAGCAGCACCAGGCGCCTGCCAGCTGGCGATTCGCTTCGAGGTAGCTGAGGCCGTGGGTGGCCAGGCCCAGCCTGTCCCAGCGGCCGCCGAACACCTGCACCAGCCCTCGGCGCGCCAGCCGGGCCAGATCCTGCTGGTAGGGGTCGTCGCCCATCGGTTTGAAATTGGCGATGTGCAGCGGCCTGCCGGACCGTTTGCGGAACGGGCTCTGTTGCCAGAACTCGGGGACCACCGGCAGGTACCCCGGCACCCAGCGCAGCCCCTCGGGCACCTGGTCCGGTCGGAACAGGGAGATGAGGCGGATCTCACGGGCGCGGGGGAAGCGCTCGGGCCAGTTCACCTCGAGCTCCTTGACGTAGTCGTACACATGCACGATTCCCCGGTGGTCCAGATAGGCGTGGCCAGGATCGCCGCGCAGGATCACCAGCAGGTCGAGATCCGGATCGACACCGCCTCGGGCGAACCCGTAGCCCGCGGCCCGATAGAACAACCGCACGTTCCAGATCACGTCGAGATCCTGGAAATCGATCGAGAGGATGTGGAACCGGGGGGGGGAATTCACACGGCCTACCAGTGGGGATCGCTGGCCAGGCTGACGGTCAGCCGGCCGCTCGCACTGGAGGGCACGGTGGCCACACAGGCCCGCACCATGCGTCCATTGACCTCGATCTCGCAGGCGCCGCAGCTGCCCCCCAGGCAGCCGGTGGGAATCAACACCGCCGCCTGGCGGGCGGCCTCCAGCCAGTCCTGGCCAGGCAGGGCCGTCGTGGTGCGTCCGTCCGGCCACGCGATGGTGATGGCAGGACGGGGGATGGCGATGGGGGAAGGGCCGTTCTGGCGGAAATCTAGGGGGTGCCGGCCGTTCAGGAGCGCGGCGTCCGGGGGAGGGGACCCGGGGCCAGCAGGGGCGCCAGGTCGACGTGGGCCTCGAAGGCGTCGGCCAGGCGATCGAGCAGGGCGTCCCGCTGGCGGCCGTGGTGGGGCTGGTTCTCCTCCAGGGGCGGCAGCCGGCGCCGCCGCCGCAGCTGGTTGAGCCAGCGGCGCCGCCAGGGGCCGTTCTCGAAGATGCCGTGCAGGTAGGTGCCGGCCACCAGACCCCCCTGGTCGCCGGACTCCGTCCACCAGCCCAGGGCCCCGTCCTGCGCCAGGGGCGCGCAGCCTGCCGGGTCGGTCCGCTCACTGCGGCCGTGGTGCAGTTCGAAGCCCTCCACCACCGGGAGGTCCCCCGGGCCGGGGGGCCAGACGGCCCGGCTCTGCCGTTGCCGCAGCGCCTTGTCGCCCTGGAAGACGGTGCGCAGGGGCAGCAGGCCCAGCCCGCCCACCCGCTCCCCGGGCTGGCCCCCTTCCAGGCCTTCGGGGTCGTGCAGTTCCTCGCCCAGCATCTGCAGGCCGCCGCAGAGGGCGAACACCTGTCCCCCCCGGGCCACATAGGCCCGCAGCTGCTCCGCCATCCCGCTGCTGCCCAGCGACGCCAGGTCCCGCAGGGTCTGCTTGCTGCCGGGCAGGATCACGGCGTCGGGCTGCTCGAGGGGTTCCCCCGGCCGCTGCCAGCGCAGCCGCACGCTGGGCTCCGCCTCGAGCGGGTCGAGGTCGGAGAAGTTGCTCAGGGAGGGCAGGCGCACCACCACCAGGTCGAGCTCGGCGCGGGGCTTGCGGCTTCCCCGCTCCAGCAGGTCGAGGGAGTCCTCGGGGGGAAACAGCTCGTCGAGCCAGGGCATCACCCCCAGCACGGGCACCCCGGTCTGCTGCTCCAGCCAGTCGCGGCCGGCATCGAACAGGGAACGGCGGCCGCGGAAGCGGTTGATCAGCAGCCCGCCGATCAGGGGCCGCTCCACCGGCCGCAGCAGGGCCAGGGTGCCGACGATCTGGGCGAAGACACCGCCCCGCTCGATGTCCGCCACCAGCAGGCAGCGGGCCCGCAGGTACTGGGCCAGCCGCAGGTTGGTGAGGTCCCTGGCCTGCAGATTCACCTCCACCGGGCTGCCGGCCCCCTCCAGCACCAGCCGGCCGCCGGGGTGGGCGGCCTGCAGTTCCGCCAGGCCCGTCCGAATCGCCGCCCAGCCGGGCCGGAACCAGTCGCGGTAGTAGTGCTCCGCCCGGGCCGTGCCCACCGAGCGCCCCAGATGGATCACCTCACTGGTGCTGTCGCCCCGGGGCTTGAGCAGCACCGGGTTCATTGCCACCCTCGGCTCCAGGCCCGCGGACCAGGCCTGCAGGGCCTGGGAGTAGGCCATCTCCCCGCCCTGCGGGTCGACCCAGGCGTTGAGGCTCATGTTCTGCCCCTTGAAGGGCAGGGGCTGCTCCCCCCGTCGCTGCAGCACGCGGCAGAGGGCGGCGGTCATCAGCGATTTGCCGGCGCCGCTGCTGGTGCCCAGCACCATGAGCGGCCGGGGAGAGGCGGAGTGGGGGCGGTTCAAAGGCGGGGGCGGTGGCGGCGCAGCGCCTCCAGGATCCGCTCCCGCCGGCCCGCCCGCGGAATTTCGCCCGGCCAGCGTCGCAGCAGCTGGCGGCCCATCGGCGTCAGCCGCACGCGCTCGGTGAGCCCCTGGCCATCGACTTCCCGCCGCAGCACCCCCAGCCGGATCAGCCAGAGGAAATGGTCCTCGGTCCGGTCGCTGCTGAGGGGAAGGAAGGTGAACGGGGCAGGAACCTCGGTGCGGCCGGCCAGTTCCGTGCTGCTCAGGGGCTGCTCCCCCACCGTCTCGTAGAAGCGGCGGCGGAAGGGCAGGCAGCGGAGGGAGAGGGCGGCCCGCGCCAGCGAACGGGACTCGGTGTCGGCCTGTGCCATCGACCCATTCTCCCCAATCGACGGGCAGGCTGGAGACCCCGCTGGAGACCCCCTTGCTGCTGCTGGCTTCCGCTTCCCCGGCCCGCCGCCGCCTGCTGGAGCAGGCCGGCATCCCCCACCGCATCCAGGTGAGCGGCGTGGATGAGGACGGGATCCGCCAGGCGGATCCCCGGCGGCTGGTGCAGGCGCTGGCGCTGGCCAAGGCCCGGGCCGTGGCCGCCACGCTCGCTTCGCCGGCGGACTGGCCGCCGTTTGGGGTGCTGGGCTGTGATTCCCTGCTGGAGGTGCAGGGGGAGCCCTGGGGCAAGCCCCGGGACGCCGCCGAGGCGGTGGCCCGCTGGCGGCGCATGGCCGGCGGCTGGGGGGATCTGCACACCGGCCATGGCCTGCTGCGGCATCCCGCCCCCGGGGAGCCTGAGGAGCCCCTGCAGGCGGTCGTGACCACGCGGGTGCACTTCGCCGCCCTCGACGAGGCGGCCATCCAGGCCTATGTGGCCAGCGGTGAACCCCTGGCCTGTGCCGGCGGCTTCGCCCTCGAGGGCCGCGGCGGTCTGGTGGTGGAGCGGCTGGAGGGCTGCTTCAGCAACGTGATCGGCCTCAGCCTGCCCCTGCTGCGGCGCTGGCTTGGCCCCGGGACCCTGGCTCAGGCGCCCGGGTGATGGGCCCGGATCCGCCGCAGCCAGTGGGTCATCGACATGGTCTCGAGCACGGCGCGACGCTGGGCCGGATCCTCGAACCGGGGATGGAGCTCGTCCCGCCAGGCCTCCAGCCGGGCGGGGGAGAGGCTGTGGCTGTCCCAGTGGTCGACATAGGCCACCGGCAGATCGCCGAAGGCGGCGGTGGTGGGATTGCGCTCGATGATCGGAATCGCGCCGGCCAGCAGGGCCGTGAACGCCTTCGGGCAGGGATCGAGGCCGCCGCCGCCGGCGCAGATCACGAAGGGATAGCGCTTGAGGGTCGGGAAGAAATCGTCGTAGGGAATCTGCTCGTGCACCTCGACGAACGCCCGCCACTCGCCGGTGGCGAACCGCATCACCGTTCGCCGGTTCTCCCATTGCGGACCTTCGCGCACGTAGTGGGCGCAGAAGGCCTTCAGGGGCCGCTCCCGGATGGCGACCGGAGCGTCCTCGGCCAGGGTCTGCCGGTAGATGACGTGGCCATCACTGTTGATGCAGCCCAGGGGAATCGGGGTGACACCGTCCAGCGGGGTGTCCAGATTCTCCGCATACCAGTGCAGCAGTCGGGGGTCGTCCAGGAGGCTGAGCAGACGTTGCTGCAGGCCGGAGGCGAGGTAATCGGGAAACCGCCGATCCACCTGCCGGGGCAGGGTGGTGTCGGCATCGCCCGTGATCAGAACGAAGCGTGATGTGGCCTCGATCCGGGGTAGATAGCGGTCCAGAAACAGCTCCAGGCACTCCGGCACGGCCTTGACGAACAGGAGTTGGGGCTGGGCGCGCAGGTTGCCGAAGAAGCCATGGCGGGTCAGGCTCCAGTCGGCCCAGTGGGCGATCGAGGGGATCGTGGGCTCCACCAGCCGCGTGTTGAGCACCAGGCCGGTCCCGTCCGGGTTACGACGGCACAGGGAGCGACGGGTCGCTGAGAACCGGCGCCGGTTGACCAGCCGCTCGATGGCCTGGGTGCGCCGCCGGATCCGCGGACCAAGCAGGACCCGGAGGGTGCGAGGCGATCGCCGGATCTTGCCGGTCAGCCTTCCCCACAGGCTCGAAGCGTCCGTGGGGGAGGGATCACCCATCGGATCTGCCAACGGCTGCGGCGGCCCCAAAGATACGGCAGCAAAAAGCCCCCGCCCGGGGGCGGAGGCAGAGGCTGATGGAAGGGGATCGGTGAACCGGTTCCCCCGGGTGCATCAGTCGAGGTCCGGCATGGCCAGGGTGGGCTCGGCCTGACGGTCGATGCCCTTCTCGAAACCGGCGGCGGCGGCACGGGCCCGGCCCGCATGCCACAGGTGACCGACCAGGAAGAAGAAGGCCAGCACGAACTGCGTGGAGGCCAGCCACTGGCGGATGTTGACGAAGTTCACCGAGTTGGGCTCGGTGATGATGCCGCCCACGGAGTTGAGGGAGGCGTTGGGGGCGTGGGTCATGTACTCAGCCGCCCGACGCACCTGCCAGGGCTGGATGTCGTTCTGGAGCTTGTCGAGGCTCAGACCGTTGGGGCCACGCAGGGGCTCCAGCCAGGGACCGCGGAAGTCCCAGAAGCGCATGGTTTCACCGCCGAAGATGATCTCGCCGGTGGGGGAGCGCATCAGGTATTTGCCCAGGCCGGTGGGGCCCATGGCGGAACCGATGTTGGCGCCCATGCGCTGGTCGCGCACCAGGAAGGTGAAGCTCTGGGCCTGGGAGGCTTCGGCGTTGGTGGGGCCGTAGAACTCCGAGGGATAGGCGGTGTTGTTGAACCAGATGTAGGCCGAGGCGATGAAGCTCATGAAGCTCAGGGCGCCGAGGCTGTAGCTCAGGTATGCCTCACCGTTCCAGATGAAGGCGCGGCGCACCCAGCCGAAGGGCTTGGTGATGACGTGCCAGATGCCACCGAAGATGCAGATCAGACCGATCCAGATGTGGCCACCGATGATGTCCTCCATGGAGTCGACACCGATGATCCAGCCCTCGCCGCCGAAGGGGGCGCGGGTGAGGTAGCCGAAGATCACCCCGGGGCTCAGGGTGGGGTTGCTGATCAGGCGTACATCACCGCCACCTGGGGCCCAGGTGTCGTAGACGCCGCCGAAGAACATGGCCTTGAACACCAGCAGCAGGGCACCCACACCGAGAAGGATGAGGTGGTAGCCGATGATGTTGGTCATCTGGTTCTTGTCGCGCCAGTCCTGGGAGAAGAACGCGGAGTAGTTCTCCAGGATCTCCGGGCCGCGCAGGGCGTGGTACAGGCCGCCGAGGCCGAGCACGGCGGAGCTGATCAGGTGCAGGACACCGACCACGAAGAACGGATAGAGATCGGTGACCTCACCGCCGGGGCCGACGCCATAGCCGAGGGTGGCGACGTGGGGGAACAGGATCAGGCCCTGTTCGTACATGGGCTTGTCGAAGGTGAAGTGGCTCACCTCGAACAACATCATGGCGCCGGCCCAGAAGACCATCAGGCCCGCATGGGCCACGTGGGCACCGAGAAGACGGCCGGAGAGGTTGATCAGCCGGGCATTGCCCGCCCACCAGGCATAGCCGGTGGAGTCGAGGTCCTTGCCCCCGACCGAGATGAGACCGGAATTAAAGGGCGTTTCCACGGGGCAGAACCTCTTCAGGGAAGATGAAGTTTTCGTGCGGTTGGTCGGCAGGCGCCATCCAGGCACGCAGACCTTCGTTGAGCAGGATGTTCTTG
>NZ_JAFKRJ010000008.1:0-260795 GCF_019038515.1 Synechococcus sp. CCAP 1479/10
GCCGGGCGGGTGGCCGGGGGGGCGGCGGCGGGCTTGCCCATGATCGTAGGCGGCCGGCCGGCGGGTTTGCCGGCCTCGACAGGCCGCGGGCGCGTCGGGACGGGGGCCGGTGCCCCAGCGGGTCTGGGCCGCGCCGCCGGGGGCTCGGGGCGGGACGGGGCCGGGGCCGGTGGCGAAGTCGCCGCGACCGGGCGGGGCGCGGGGGGCCGGCTGGCGGGGGGAGCCGGGGGTGCGGCGGCTGAAGCGGCGTTGGCCGGAGCTGGGGACGCAGCGCTGGCCCTGGGGGCGCTCACCGGAGCCGGAGCGGCCTTCTTCACCGCCAGGATCGCCTTGGCCGGGGGGGTGGGCGCCGGCGGTTCGGGCCGCGCCGGTGACGGGGTGGTGACGGTCACAGCGATCAGGGAACGGATCCGGGAGGCCTCGTCATCACTGATGGAGCTGCTGTGGCTCTTGGCCGCAATGGAGAGCTTCTCGGCGGCATCGAGCACGTCCTTGTTGTCCAGGCCCAGGTCCTTCGACAGCTCGTAGATTCTCACTTTGCCGCTGCTGGTCATTCAGAAAGGTCTCCGTACGGTGGGGCCGAAAGGACCCCGGGGCCGCACGCACGTGGCGACCATGGTTCATCTTGCCTCAGAGGTCGCGGGGCCGATCGCTCGAGACGTGCCTCGAGGCTGGCGAGGATGGCCTCGCTGACGGCGCAGCGCAGGCCGCGCTGGAGACGGCGACGGCGGCGGGCTTCCTCGAGGCAGCTCGGTTGCGGGCAGAGATAGGCCGATCGGCCCATCCCCCCATCCAGGCTCACCGTCCCGTCCGCCTGGCGCACCACACGCCAGAGCTGGGTGCGGTCGCACAGGCGGCGGCAGGAGACGCAGCGCCGCAGCACCGGCCGCCCGGTCGGCGCCGTCACCGGACGTCCTCGCCAGGGGTCGCCTCGGTGGCCTCGTCGACGGCCTCGTCGATGGGGGGCTCCGCCTGGTCGTCCGCCTCGGCTTCGGATGGGGCGACGTCCTCGCCGCCCTCCTCGCCATCACCCTCGCCGTAGGACTCATCGTCTTCCGGCAGGGGGTAGAGCTCCCGCAGGCGGGCGTCCTCCTCGGCGCGGGTGGCCTGTTCGGCCTCCAGACGGGCCTCGGCCTCGGCCTGCAGGGCCTCCTCCTCCTGGCGCTGGGCGATCAGGGTCGCCACCCTCTCGTCTTCGCTGACCTGGTCGTACTCCTGGGCATCCTTGATGTCGATCTTCCAGCCGGTGAGGCGGGCCGCCAGGCGCACGTTCTGGCCCTCCCGGCCGATGGCCAGGCTCAGCTGATCGTGGGGCACGAGCACATGGGCGTGGTGCCCTTCGGGATCCACCAGGCGCACCATCTCCACCCGCGCCGGGCTGAGGGAATTGGCCAGATACTGGGCCGGGTCCGGGGACCAGCGGATCACGTCGATCTTCTCGCCCCGCAGTTCGTTCACCACCTGCTGGATGCGGGAGCCGCGGGCACCGATGCAGGCCCCCACCGGATCCACTTCCCGTTCGACGCTGTCGACGGCCACCTTGGTGCGGGGGCCGACGGCGCGGGAGGGGGGATTGGCCTCACGGGCCACGGCGACGATCCGCACCGAACCCTCCTGGATCTCGGGCACTTCGTTCTCGAACAGATAGACCACCAGGCCCGCATTGGCCCGGGAGACGAACAGCTGGGGACCGCGGCGGGGCACCTCGCTGACCTCCTTGAGGAACACCTTGAAGGTGGCGTTGGCGCGGTAGTTGTCGTTGGGCAGCTGGTCGCGGCGGGGCAGTTCCGCCTCCACCTCCGGCCGGCCCAGGCCGCTGCTGACGGCCATGATCACGCTCTGGCGCTCGAACCGGATCACCCGGGCGGTGAGCACCGGATCCTCCAGGTCGGCGAATTCCTCCTGGATCATGCGGCGCTGCTGGTCCCGCAGCTTCTGGGCCAGCACCTGCTTGGTGGTGGATGCGGCCATGCGGCCGAAGTCGTCCTTCTCCGGGGTCACATCCAGCACCACCGTGTCGCCGATCTGGGCGTCCTCCGCCACCTGGCGCACTTCCTCGATGGCGATCTGGTGGTCGTCGCTCTCCACCTCCTCGACGATGATCTTGCTGGCCAGCACCCGGTAGCCCTCCTCCTCCAGATCGAGGGCGACGTCGAAGTTGCTGAAGTAGTCCTCTTCGAAGGGGTCTTCGCTGATGCCCAGATAAAGGGTGCGGCGGTAACGCTCGTAGCCCTTCAGCAGCGCCTCCCGCAGGGCCGCCTCCACCACCTGGGGAGCCAGCTTCTTCTCGTCGCTGATGTCCTCGATCAGGTTGTTGAGACCGGGGAGCAGAACCAGGGCCATGAACTCGGGGGCGTGGGGGCAGGAAAGGGAACGGGGGGTGAACCGAGCGGTTCAGGAATCGGGAGGCGCCTGGGTGAGCCGCACCCGCAGCACGTCGTCGCGGGGGATGCGCAGGATGCGGCCGCGTTCGTTGAGCTGCACCACCTCGGCATCGCGGCCGAGCAGGAGGCCCATTCGCCGCGCTTCTGCACCGTCAGCGTCCCGGCGGATCACCTCCACCGGAAAGCCCCGGAAGCTGACGAAATCCCGGTCGGAGTGGAGATCCTCCCCGATGCCGGGGCTGCTCACCTCCAGGACGTAGGCCATCGTCAGCAGCCCGGAGGCCTCGATGGCCTCGGCGAGGGGACCGCTCACGGCGGCACACTCATCGAGATTGACATCGGTCCCGTCGGCCCGCTGCACCCGCACGACGACCGTCAGGGGGATGCGGTGGGCCAGCACCTCGACCGACTGCACCTGGAGATGCGCCGCCGCGACCACCGGCCGAGCCAGCGTCTCCAGGTCGTCAGTGAGGGGATGGGGCAAGGACGGGCGGCGTAGGGAGAGGTCTCCCGCTGGCGGGATGGTCCGCCGCGCGATGCAGTGTTCACTGCCCCCAACCGCCAGGCTGCCTCCCGTCAGGGGGAAGGCCGTGCGGAACAAGGGTGAGGCCCGGCGGGCACCAATTCACCCTAGAGGATTGGCCTCCGGTGGCCTCGGAATCTCCAGGATGGGAGCCTCGGCGTAGTAGTCGTTGGCGGTGACTTCGCCCCGCAGGCTGAGGTCCTGGTTGAGGCACTGGCCGCACTGCTCGGGCGTGCGCAGGTACTGACACACCCGGGCCCAGAGCTTGGCGCGGCTGCCCGGGGCCCCCTGGCTGAAGTGGACCAGGTCGTTGCCTCCGGCCATCCCCTGGATCTCCACCTTGCAGAGGGTGCAGCGCTGCCGCGTACCGGGGGGGATCGGGGCCATGGCCTCGGGGAGGAGTGGGGGCAAAGTTAAGCCGATTCAGGTCGCGTGGTCCCGCCCCGGGCCGGCCGGAGCCGTCTCCGATGCGAATTCTTCAACTCAGCGATCCCCATCTGCTCGCCGATCCCGCTGGTCGCTGCCACGGCCGGCCGGCGCTGGCCCTGCTCCGCCACGGGCTCCGCGAGGCCCTCGGCCAGCTCCGCAGCGCCGGCGAGGCCCCTGATCTGCTGCTGATCAGCGGCGATCTCTGCGATGACGAGAGCTGGGGCGGGTACGCCCGCCTCGGGGAGCTGCTGCAGGAGATCCCGCTGCCGGTGGCCCTGCTGGCGGGCAACCACGACCACCCCGCCCTGCTGCGGGCCGCCCTGGGGCGCCGCGCCGTGGTGGCTCCGGCCCTGATCCGCTGCGGCAGCGGGCAGTTGCTGCTGCTCGACAGCCACCGCAGTGGCGACACAGCCGGCGAGCTGGGCCCGTTCCAGCTGGACTGGGCGCGGCGCCGCCTGGCCGCCGGATCGGCCGATCGGGAGCGGCCCCTGGTGGTGGCGGTGCACCATCCCCCGGTGCCGATCGGCGATGCCGAGATGGATGCGATCCGCCTGCGGGACGGTGAGGCCCTGCTGGATCTGCTGCGGCCGGTGGCCGCCCTGCGGGGGCTGGTCTTCGGCCACGTCCACCAGCACTGGCAGGCGGGGTTGCCCGGGCGCCCGGCGGTGCCCCTGCTGGGCTGTCCCTCCACCCTGCGCAGCTTCGGGCCCGTGCAGCCCTGTCCCCTCGGGCGGCCGGCCGATCCCGGCGGGCGCTGGCTGGCGCTGGGGGAGGACGGCGTCCTGGGGCAGCGGTTGCTGCGCTGGGCGCCATGCGACGGCCCTAGCCTCCCCTGATGCAACGTCCCTTCCCCCTGTCTTCCCTGCTCCGGCGGCTGCGGGGCCTGATGGCGGTGGCCCTGCTGCTGGTGTTCGCCGCCCTGCCCCTGCCGGCGGCGGCCCTCGAGGAGGCCCCCCCGGTCCTGACCCCCCACAGCTTCGTGGCCGACGCGGCCCGGCGGGTGGGGCCGGCGGTGGTGCGGATCGACACCGAGCGCAACGTGGCCCGGCCCCCGTTCGATCCGGCCCTGCTGGATCCCCTGCTGCGGGATCTGTTCGGCGATCCCTCCGGCAGCACCCGCGAACGCGGGCAGGGCTCGGGGGTAGTGATCGACAGCCGCCGCTCCCTGGTGCTCACCAACGCCCACGTGGTCGAGAGCGTGGACAGCGTCACCGTCACCCTGGCCGATGGCCGCCAGCTGGACGGGACCGTGGTGGGCACCGACCCGGTGACCGATCTGGCAGTGGTGCGCATCACCGGCCAGGGAAGCCTGAGCGCCGCCCCCCTGGGGGATTCCGAGGCCCTGGAGGTGGGTGACTGGGCCATCGCCCTGGGCAGTCCCTACGGCCTCGAGCGCACCGTCACCCTGGGCATCGTCAGCAGCCTGCATCGGGACATCAACAGCCTGGGCTTCGCCGACAAGCGCCTCGACCTGATCCAGACGGATGCAGCCATCAATCCGGGCAACTCCGGTGGCCCCCTGATCAACGCCGCCGGCGAAGTGATCGGCATCAACACCCTGGTGCGCTCCGGACCGGGGGCCGGGCTGGGCTTCGCCATCCCCATCAATCTGGCCAAGAAGGTGGCCGACCAGCTCGGCGAGGGTGGCAGCGTCGTTCACCCCTACCTCGGCCTCCAGCTGGTGCCGCTCACGGCCCGGATGGCCCGCGACAACAACAAAGATCCGGATGCCCTGCTGCAGCTCCCAGAGCGGGATGGCGCCCTGGTGCAGCGGGTGCTGCCGGAAAGCCCGGCGGAGGCGGCCGGGCTGCACCGCGGCGACCTGGTGGTGGCCATCGCCGACCAGCCGGTCAATACCCCCTCGGCCCTGCTCCAGCAGGTGGAGCAGGCCCAGGTGGGCCAGCCCCTGCCGCTGAAGGTGGTGCGCGGCCAGCGGGAGCTGCAGCTCTCGATCCGGCCGGCGGCCCTCCCCCAGGCGGGCTAGGCGCTGCGGGGGGCAGGACAGTCCCCCTTGCTACGGTCTGCGCCATTTCCGGCAGACCCCGATGTCCGATCTTCAGGACCGCATGAAGGAGGCCGTGGCCACGGCGGCGGTGGATCAGATCCGTGACGGCATGGTGGTGGGGCTGGGCTCGGGCTCGACGGCGGCCCTGATGATCCGGGCCCTCGGCCGCAAGCTGCAGCAAGGCGAACTCAGCGGCATCGTCGGGGTCACCACCTCCTTCCAGGGGGAGGTGCTGGCCGCCGAGCTGGGCATCCCCCTGCAGACGCTGAACGCCGTGCAGCGCATCGATCTGGCCATCGACGGCGCCGATGAGGTGGATCCCTCCTTCCAGCTGATCAAGGGGGGTGGGGCCTGCCACGTGCAGGAGAAGCTGGTGGCCCGCCGGGCCGACCGCTTCGTGGTGGTGGTGGATGCCACCAAACTGGTGGAGCGCCTCAACCTGGGCTTCCTGCTGCCGGTGGAAGTGCTGCCCGGGGCCTGGCGCCAGGTGCGGGATGAACTCACCGCCATGGGCAGCCGCGTCGAGCTGCGCATGGCCGTGCGCAAGGCCGGTCCGGTGGTCACCGACCAGGGCAATCTGGTGCTGGATGTGGCCTTCGACGGGGGCATCGACGATCCCGCCGCCCTGGAGGCAACGATCAACAACATCCCCGGGGTGCTCGAGAACGGGCTGTTCGTGAACCTCGCCGATCAGGTGCTGGTGGGTGAGGTCGTGGACGGCGAGGCCGGGGTGCGCGACTTGGCGAGGCGCTGAGCGGCTCTTCTGCTGGGCTACCTGGCGGTTGGCCCCCAGAATGGGGCGATCCTCTGTGGGCTGGGCGAGCGGTGCCCCACGGCGACCTCAGCAAGCCGCTGCTCCAGCTGCTGGCGGAGACGGCAGAGGCGTTCATCGTCGAGCCCACGAGTGAACTGGACGCCACGATTGATCGCACCCTGGCGTCCATCGGCGGCCTGTTCGATGTGGATCGGGCCTATGTGTTCTCCCTGACGCGCTATCCGGGTTTCGCCAGCAACACCCACGAATGGTGCGCGCCCGGGGTGGAACCGCAGGTCCAACATCTCCAGCACGTGTCGGAGGTGTCCATCGCCTGGTTGATGGGGGAAATGCGGGCGGGGCGGGCGATCAATCTCGAGTCGCTGGTCGATCTCCCCGTCGGGGCCGATGCCGAGCGTGCCCATCTCAGCTCCCAGGGCATTCAGTCGCTGCTGGTTCTTCCCCTGGTGCGGCGAGGCCAGCTGGAGGGGTTCGCGGGTTTTGACCACATCCGCGGCTGCCGCCGCTGGAGCGAGCAGGAGGTGGCCGTGCTCTCGATCGTGGTGAGCGGCTTCGCCCAGGGATTCGAACGTCGCTTGATCGACCAGCAACTGCGTCAGCTGGCCTACGAGGATCCGCTCACTCGCCTGCCCAATCGCTCCCTGCTGAGTCAGCGTCTCGGCGAGGAGCTGGAGCGGGCCAGGCGCAACGGCACCCACCTGGCGGTGGGCTACCTCGATCTGGACAACTTCAAGCCCATCAATGACAGCCACGGCCATGCCGTCGGAGACCAGTTGCTGGTGGCCGTCGCCGAGCGCCTCTGCCGTTGCCTGCGACCCGGCGACACGGTGGGCAGGCTGGGGGGGGACGAATTTGTGGTGATCCTTCCCGGCCTCAGCAGCCTGGCCGAGCTGGAGTCGCTGGGGGAACAGCTGCTCAGCGCGGTGGCCGAGCCCACGCTCATCGGCGAGACGCTCTGCGTGGCCTTGAGCACCAGCATCGGCTTCCGGCTGGTGCCTCCCGACGATGCCGATCCGGATACCTTGCTGCGCCAGGCTGACCAGGCCATGTATGCCGCCAAGCGAGATGGTCCGGGGCGGATGCACCACTTCGACGTGGAGCTGGAACGGCGCCAGTCGCTGCAGCGCTTCCGTCTGGAGCGGGTGCGCCAGGCGATCGAAGAGCAGCAGCTGCGCCTGTTCGTGCAGCCGGTGATCGATCTGGCCACCGGGCAGATGTGCTTTGCCGAAGCCCTTGTGCGCTGGCAGCACCCCCAGCAGGGGCTGCTGTTGCCGGAGGCCTGGCTGGGCTGGATCGAGGATCAACCGGAGATCAGCCGCCTCGGAGACTGGGTGCTGGAGCAGGCCCTGCGCCACTGCTCCGCCTGGATGCGGGCAGGGCTGGCTGTGGCGGTGAGCGTGAACATGTCGGCCCGGGAGCTGCGTGATCCAGGCTTCGCGGAGCGGATCGGCGCGGCCCTGGCCCGCCATCCCGATCTGCCCGCCTCGGCGTTGAGGCTGGAGGTGCTGGAAACAGCCGCCCTGGAGGATCTGGAGCAGGTGGCCCAGAACATCGCCCGCTGCCGCGACCTGGGTGTGAGCTTTGCCCTCGACGACTTCGGCACCGGCTACTCCTCGCTCACCTACCTGCGCAGGCTGCCGATCTCCACGATCAAGATCGACCGCTCGTTCGTGGCCAGGATGTTGGTGGATCCCGCCGATCAGGCCATCGTCAAGGCCGTGGTGGATCTGGCCCACGCCTTCGGCCGCACCTGCGTGGCCGAAGGCGTGGAGACGCCTGAGCACCTGCAGGCGTTGCGGGCGATGGGCTGTGAACTGGCCCAGGGATTCGCCATCGCCCGGCCGATGCCGGCGGAGGACCTGCCCGGCTGGAACCTCCCGCCCTCCGCAGGCGGATGAGCAGCGGTTCGCTCAGCTGTCCGGGGCCCCGAGCCGCTGGCGCACCGATTCGGCGTGGCTGTGCAGCCCCTCGCTCTCGGCCAGGGTGACCACCGCCGGACCGGTGGCCTCCAGGGCCGCCCGGTTGAAGTGGATCAGGCTGGTGTGGCGCAGGAAGGTCTCGACGCTGAGGGCGCCGGCGAAGCGGGCGGTGCCCGAGGTGGGCAGGGTGTGGTTGGGGCCGGCCAGGTAGTCGCCCACCGCCTCGGGCGACCAGGGGCCGAGGAAGATGGCGCCGGCATGGGTGATCCGATCCGCCAGGGATTCGGGATCGTCCACCAGCAGCTCGAGGTGCTCCGGGGCGAACCGGTCGCTGAGGGCCGCCGCCTCGGCGAGATCGTCGCAGACCACGATCAGGCCCCAGTCGTTGAGGGCCTGCAGGGTGATGGCGGCCCGGGGGTGCCGCTCCAGCTGGGCTTCGATGGCGGCCGGCACGGCGGCGGCCAGCGCCTCGCTGGTGGTGATCAGGATCGCCGCCGCCAGGGGATCGTGCTCGGCCTGGGCCATCAGGTCGGCGGCCACCTGGGCGGGCCGGGCGGTGTGGTCGGCGATCACCAGCACCTCGCTGGGGCCGGCCAGGGAATCGATGCCCACCGTTCCGTAGACCGCCTTCTTGGCCAGGGTCACGTAGAGGTTGCCGGGGCCGCTGATCACATCGACCGCAGGGATCGTTTCGGTGCCGTAGGCCAGGGCCCCGACCGCCTGGGCGCCGCCCACCCGGTAGACCTCCTCCACCCCGGCGCGGTGGGCGGCGGCCAGAACGGTGGCGTTCGGCTCGCCGCCGGCGCCGGGCGGGGTGACCATCACCAGCCGTTCCACGCCCGCCACCCGGGCGGGAATCGCATTCATCAGCACCGTGCTGGGGTAGGAGGCCCGGCCGCCGGGGACGTAGATCCCCGCCCGCTGTACCGGGCGCCAACGGCGCCCCAGCCGCTCGCCATGGGGGCCGGTCACGGCCAGATCCGCCGGCATCTGGCGGCGGTGGAACTCCAGGATCCGGTCGTGGGCCAGGTCGAGGGCCCGGCGCAGGGGTTCGGGACAGTCGTGCCAGGCCTGGGCCAGCCGCTCGGGGGGCACCCGCAGGGGATCGGGCCGCAGGCCGTCGAAGCGCTCGCTGAAGTCGAGCAGGGCCGCGTCGCCGCGCTCCCGCACCTCGGCCAGGATCGCCGCGACCCGGGCCTCCTCCTCGCGCATCCGGCCACCCTCGGTGCGGGCGGCGATCGCTTCGAGCCGTTCGCCGGCCCGCTGGCGGTCCCGCAGGCAGGTGATCCGCAGCGCCGGCCGGACTCCATCGGCGTCACCGGTGGCGGCAGGGGCGACGGCACGGGCGGGGGTGGTGCCGGCAGGGCTGCTGCCGGTTGGGGTGGAAGCGACCACGGGGCGGTGCCGGAGGCGGAGGGCTGCCTTGAAACTAGGGCCTGGAAACGGCCGGGGCCCACACGGTAGGATCGCGTTTGCCGAGTCAGCGCCCCTACGCCTGTGGCCAATAACAAGTCTTCGAAGAAGCGCATCGAGATCGCCGAACGCAATCGCCTGCGCAACCGCACCTACAAGTCCGCCCTGCGCACCCTGATGAAGCGCTGCCTCACCGCCTGCAGCGCCTATGGCCAGCAGCCCGGCGAGGAGGCCAAGGCCGCTGTCCAGTCCAGCATGAGCGCCGCCTTCAGCAAGATCGACAAGGCGGTCAAGGTGGGTGTGGTGCACCGCAACACCGGCGCCAACCAGAAGTCGCGTCTGAGCGTGGCGGTGAAGAAGGTGCTCGAGCCCGCCGCCGGCAGCACCGGCGCCTGAAGCCCTCCCCATGGCCGTGAGCTCCCAGCAGGCCGCCCCATCCTTGGTCGACAGCCACTGCCACATCGTGTTCCGCAACTTCGAGGCGGATCTCGACGAGGTGGCCGGCCGCTGGCGTGAGGCGGGGGTGAAGGCGCTGGTCCATGCCTGCGTGGAGCCGGCGGAGATTCCGGCGATCCGGGCCCTGGCCGATCGCTTCCCCGAACTGCGCTATGCCGTCGGGGTCCACCCCCTCGACACCCAGCACTGGCATGGCGACACCGCCGCCACCCTCGAGGCGGCGGCCCGTTCCGACGACCGGGTGGTGGCGATCGGCGAACTGGGCCTCGACCTGTTCAAGGCCACGAACCTCGACGAGCAGCTGGCGGCCCTGGGGCCCCAGCTGGACCTGGCGGTGGCCCTGGATCTGCCGGTGATCATCCACTGCCGGGATGCGGCCGAACCGATGCTCGCCGAGCTGCGCCGGCGCGAGTCTGAGGGCCGCTGCCCCCGTGGGGTTATGCACTGCTGGGGGGGCACCCCCGAGGAGATGGCCGGCTTCCTCGAACTCGGGATGTTCATCAGCTTCAGCGGCACGGTCACCTTCCCCAGGGCCGAGCCCATCCATGAATGCGCCCGGCTGGTGCCGGCCGACCGCTACCTCGTCGAGACCGACTGTCCCTTCCTGGCGCCGGTTCCCCGCCGCGGCAAGCGCAACGAGCCCGCCTACGTGGCCTCGGTGGCGGCCCGGGTGGCCGAACTCCGGGGCGAGACGCTCCACGAGGTGGCGACGACGACCACCGCCAATGCCGCCCGTCTTTTTAGGCTGCCCCTCCAGGTTGTATGATGTCTTATTGGCCTGGAAGCGGAAGCGCTCCTTTTGTCCACGACGGCATCAATTGAGTCGGCAAACCAGCAGCGAGCCCTGTAAGCGCCCCCGCCGGATCGTTCGTCCCTGTTCCAGGGGCGGACGTTTCGGCTGAGCGCCTGTTGGCATGGCCCGTCCCGCCGATCCGTCCCCGTCCAGGTCCGCCCCACCACCTCGTTCCTGCAGGTTCACCGCATGAGCAGCGCGATCCAGGTCGCCAAGACCGTCACTTACCTCCCCGATCTCGTGGAGGTACAGAGGGCGAGCTTCAAATGGTTCCTGGAGAAGGGCCTGATCGAGGAGCTGGACAGCTTCTCCCCGATCACCGACTACACCGGCAAGCTGGAGCTGCATTTCATCGGCGATCAGTATCGCCTGAAACGCCCTCGCCACGACGTGGAAGAGGCCAAGCGTCGCGATGCGACCTTCGCCTCCCAGATGTACGTCACCTGCCGCCTGGTCAACAAGGAGACCGGTGAGATCAAGGAGCAGGAGGTCTTCATCGGGGAGCTTCCCCTGATGACCGAGCGCGGCACCTTCATCATCAACGGCGCCGAGCGGGTGATCGTCAACCAGATCGTCCGCAGCCCCGGTGTCTACTTCAAGGACGAGCAGGACAAGAACGGCCGCAAGACCTTCAACGCCAGCCTGATCCCCAACCGGGGCGCCTGGCTCAAGTTCGAGACCGACAAGAACGACCTGCTGCACGTGCGCGTCGACAAGACCCGCAAGATCAACGCCCACGTGCTGATGCGGGCCATCGGCCTGTCCGACAACGACGTCCTCGACAAGCTGCGGCACCCGGAGTACTACCAGAAGTCGATCGAGGCCTCCAACGAGGAGGGCATCTCCTCGGAAGACCAGGCCCTGCTGGAGCTCTACAAGAAGCTGCGTCCCGGTGAACCCCCCTCGGTGAGCGGCGGCCAGCAACTGCTCCACAGCCGCTTCTTCGATCCCAAGCGCTACGACCTGGGCCGGGTGGGCCGCTACAAGATCAACAAGAAGCTGCGTCTCACCATCCCCGATGCGGTGCGCACCCTCACCGCCGAGGACGTTCTCTCCACGATCGACTACCTGATCAACCTGGAGCTTGATGTGGGCGGCGCCTGCCTCGATGACATCGACCACCTGGGCAACCGCCGGGTGCGCTCGGTGGGTGAGCTGCTGCAGAACCAGGTGCGTGTGGGCCTCAATCGCCTGGAGCGGATCATCAAGGAACGGATGACCGTCGGCGAGACCGAATCCCTCACCCCCGCCCAGCTGGTCAACCCCAAACCCCTGGTGGCGGCGGTCAAGGAGTTCTTCGGCTCCAGCCAGCTGAGCCAGTTCATGGACCAGACCAACCCCCTGGCCGAGCTGACCCACAAGCGCCGCATCAGCGCCCTCGGCCCAGGCGGCCTCACCCGGGAGCGGGCCGGCTTCGCCGTGCGCGACATCCACCCCTCCCACTACGGCCGCATCTGCCCGATCGAGACCCCCGAAGGCCCCAACGCCGGCCTGATCGGTTCGCTCGCCACCCACGCCCGGGTGAACGAGTACGGCTTCATCGAAACCCCCTTCTGGCGCGTCGAGAACGGCATCGTCCTCAAGCAGGGCGATCCCCTCTACCTCTCTGCCGACCTCGAAGACGAGTGCAGGGTGGCCCCGGGTGACGTGCCGACCGACGCCACCGGACGCATCACCGTCGATCTGGTGCCGGTCCGCTACCGCCAGGACTTCGAGAAGGTGCCCCCCGAGCAGGTGGACTACGTCCAGCTGTCGCCGGTGCAGGTGATCTCGGTGGCCACCTCCCTGATCCCCTTCCTCGAGCACGACGACGCCAACCGGGCCCTGATGGGCTCGAACATGCAGCGCCAGGCGGTGCCGCTGCTGCGCCCCGAGCGGCCCCTGGTGGGCACGGGCCTGGAAACCCAGGTGGCGCGCGACTCCGGCATGGTGCCCATCACCAAGGTGAACGGCACCGTCTCCTTCGTCGATGCCACCGCCATCGTCATCCGTGACGAGCAGGGCCGCGACCACACCCACTTCCTGCAGAAGTACCAGCGCTCCAACCAGGACACCTGCCTCAACCAGCGGCCGATCGTCCGCCAGGGCGATCCGGTGATCGCCGGCCAGGTGCTGGCCAACGGCTCCGCCTGCGAAGGCGGTGAGATCGCCCTCGGCCAGAACGTGCTGATCGCCTACATGCCCTGGGAGGGCTACAACTACGAGGACGCCATCCTGGTGAGCGACCGTCTGGTCCAGGACGACCTCTACACCTCGGTGCACATCGAGAAGTACGAGATCGAAGCCCGCCAGACCAAGCTCGGACCCGAGGAGATCACCCGGGAGATCCCGAACGTGGCCGAGGAAAGCCTGGGCCACCTCGACGAGATGGGCATCATCCGTATCGGCGCCTATGTCGAATCCGGCGACATTCTGGTGGGCAAGGTGACCCCCAAGGGCGAGTCGGACCAGCCGCCCGAGGAGAAGCTGCTGCGCGCCATCTTCGGTGAGAAGGCCCGCGACGTGCGCGACAACTCCCTGCGGGTGCCCAGCACCGAACGGGGCCGGGTGGTCGACGTGCGCATCTACACCCGCGAGCAGGGCGACGAACTGCCGCCGGGCGCGAACATGGTCGTGCGGGTCTACGTGGCCCAGCGCCGCAAGATCCAGGTGGGCGACAAGATGGCTGGTCGCCACGGCAACAAGGGCATCATCAGCCGCATCCTTCCCCGGGAGGACATGCCCTACCTGCCCGACGGCACCCCCATCGACATCGTGCTCAACCCCCTGGGGGTGCCGAGCCGCATGAACGTGGGCCAGGTGTTCGAGTGCCTGATGGGCTGGGCCTCCTCCCACCTCGACTGCCGCGTCAAGGTGGTGCCGTTCGATGAGATGTACGGCCCCGAGAAGTCGAAGCAGACGGTGCAGGCCTACCTCGAGGAAGCCGCCAAGCTGCCCGGCAAGGACTGGGTCTACAACCCCGCCAACCCCGGCAAGATCCAGCTGATCGACGGCCGCAGCGGCGAACCCTTCGACCAGCCGGTGACCGTGGGCTACGCCCACATCCTCAAGCTGGTGCACCTCGTGGACGACAAGATCCACGCCCGCTCCACCGGCCCCTACTCCCTGGTGACCCAGCAGCCCCTGGGCGGCAAGGCCCAGCAGGGCGGCCAGCGACTCGGGGAGATGGAGGTGTGGGCCCTGGAGGCCTACGGCGCCGCCTACACCCTGCAGGAACTGCTCACCGTCAAGTCCGACGACATGCAGGGCCGCAACGAGGCCCTCAACGCCATCGTCAAGGGCAAGCCCATCCCCCGGCCGGGCACGCCGGAGTCGTTCAAGGTGCTGATGCGGGAGCTGCAGTCCCTCGGCCTCGACATCGCCGTCTACACCGATGCCGGCGAGGAAGTCGACCTGATGCAGGACGTCAACCCGCGCCGCAGCACCCCCAGCCGTCCCACCTACGAATCCCTCGGTGTCGCGGATTACGACGATGACTGATCGCTTGATTCACCGGCTCTGATTTCACCGTCTCTCTCGATCACCCTGCGTCCCCGCCATGTCCAACAGCAACCTCCGCACCGAAAACCACTTCGACTACGTGAAGATCACGCTCGCTTCCCCCGAGCGGATCATGCAGTGGGGGCAGCGCACGCTGCCCAACGGACAGGTGGTGGGTGAGGTCACCAAGCCGGAAACGATCAACTACCGCACCCTCAAGCCCGAGATGGACGGGCTCTTCTGCGAGAAGATCTTCGGCCCCTCCAAGGACTGGGAATGCCACTGCGGCAAGTACAAGCGGGTGCGGCACCGCGGCATCGTCTGTGAGCGCTGCGGCGTCGAAGTCACCGAGAGCCGGGTGCGGCGCCACCGCATGGGCTTCATCAAGCTGGCGGCTCCGGTCTCCCACGTCTGGTACCTCAAGGGCATCCCCAGCTATGTGGCGATCCTGCTCGACATGCCCCTGCGGGACGTGGAGCAGATCGTCTACTTCAACTGCTACGTGGTGCTCGACAAGGGTGACCACAAGGACCTCACCTACAAGCAGCTGCTCACCGAAGACGAGTGGCTGGAGATCGAGGACCAGATCTTCGCCGAGGATTCCGAGATCGAGAACGAGCCCATGGTGGGCATCGGCGCCGAGGCCCTCAAGCAGCTGCTTGAGGACCTCGACCTCGAGAAGGAGGCCGAGCAGCTCCGGGAGGACATCAACAACTCCAAGGGCCAGAAGCGGGCCAAGCTGATCAAGCGCCTGCGGGTGATCGATAACTTCATCGCCACCAACGCCCGTCCCGAGTGGATGGTGCTGGATGTGATCCCGGTGATCCCCCCCGATCTGCGCCCCATGGTGCAGCTCGACGGCGGCCGTTTCGCCACCAGCGATCTCAACGACCTCTACCGGCGGGTGATCAACCGCAACAACCGCCTGGCGCGCCTGCAGGAGATCCTTGCCCCCGAGATCATCGTCCGCAACGAGAAGCGGATGCTGCAGGAGGCCGTCGATGCCCTGATCGACAACGGCCGCCGCGGCCGCACCGTGGTGGGGGCCAACAACCGGGCTCTCAAGTCGCTCAGCGACATCATCGAGGGCAAGCAGGGTCGCTTCCGCCAGAACCTGCTCGGCAAACGGGTCGACTACTCCGGCCGTTCCGTGATCGTGGTGGGCCCCAAGCTGAAGATGCACCAGTGCGGCCTGCCCAAGGAGATGGCGATCGAGCTGTTCCAGCCGTTCGTGATCCATCGCCTGATCCGCCAGAACATCGTCAACAACATCAAGGCGGCCAAAAAGCTGATCCAGCGGGCCGACGACGAGGTGATGCAGGTGCTGCAGGAAGTGATCGAAGGACACCCGATCCTGCTCAACCGGGCCCCGACCCTGCACCGGCTCGGCATCCAGGCCTTCGAGCCCAAGCTGGTCGACGGCCGTGCCATCCAGCTCCATCCCCTGGTCTGCCCCGCCTTCAACGCCGACTTCGACGGTGACCAGATGGCCGTGCACGTGCCCCTGGCGATCGAGGCCCAGACCGAGGCCCGGATGCTGATGCTGGCGAGCAACAACGTGCTCTCCCCCGCCACCGGCGAGCCGATCATCACCCCGTCCCAGGACATGGTGCTCGGTGCCTATTACCTCACCGCCGTCGACCGGGAGAAGGCGCAGCCCGCCTTCGGCGACCGTTCCCGCACCTTCGCCGACCTCGAGGACGTGATCGCCGCCTTCGAGGAGAAGCACCTCACCCTGCACGACTGGGTCTGGGTGCGCTTCAACGGCGAGGTGGAAAGTGACGACGAGGACAACGAGCCCGTCTCCACCGACACCCTCACCGATGGCACCCGCGTCGAGCAGTGGAAGTTCCGCCGCGACCGCTTCGATGAGGACGGCGCCCTGATCAGCCGCTACCTGCTGACCACCGTGGGTCGGGTCGTCATCAACCACACGATCATCGACGCCGTGGCCGCGTCCTGAGTTCCACCGGCCGGGCCGAGACCCGCGCCCCGTGTCTTCCGATTCCCTCCAGCCTTCTCCATCGCGCGCCGCCATGACCGCCACCCCCGCCAAGAAGATCAGCAAGAAGAGCGCCAAGGCCGCCGCCGAACTGGCGGCCGCCACCGCCGCCGCCGAACTCGCCGCCTCGGCCCTCAGCAAGCAGGCGCCGCCGTTCCGCAACCGGATCATCGACAAGAAGGCGCTGCGCAACCTGGTCTCCTGGGCCTACAAGCACCACGGCACCGCGGCCACCGCGGCGATGGCCGACGAGCTGAAGGATCTGGGCTTCCACTACGCCACCCAGGCGGCGGTGTCGATCTCGGTCGACGACCTGCGCATCCCCGGCGACAAGGCCGTCCTGCTGGAGGAGGCCGAGGAGCAGATCACGGCCACCGAGGAGCGCTACCGGCTCGGTGAGATCACCGAGGTGGAGCGCCACACCAAGGTGATCGACACCTGGACCGAGACCAACGAGCGCCTGGTGGCGGCCGTGCGCCGCAACTTCAACGACAACGATCCACTCAACTCGGTGTGGATGATGGCCAACTCCGGCGCCCGGGGGAACATGTCCCAGGTGCGTCAGCTGGTGGGCATGCGCGGCCTGATGGCCAACCCCCAGGGGGAGATCATCGACCTGCCGATCCGCACCAACTTCCGTGAGGGCCTCACGGTCACCGAGTACGTGATCTCCTCCTACGGCGCCCGCAAGGGCCTGGTGGACACCGCCCTGCGCACCGCCGACTCCGGCTACCTCACCCGCCGTCTGGTGGACGTGGCCCAGGACGTGATCGTGCGGGAGGAGGACTGCGGCACCCACCGCTTCATCCCCATCAACGCCGACGAACGGGGCCGCTTCGGCACCAAGCTGGTGGGCCGTCTGGCCGCCCAGCCCGTCGTCGACAGCGACGGCGTCGTCATCGTCGACCGCAACGGTGAGATCGACCCGGCGATTTCGGCCGCCATCGAGAAGGCGGCGATCGCCACCGTGATGGTGCGCTCGCCCCTCACCTGCGAGGCCTCCCGTTCGGTCTGCCGCAAGTGCTACGGCTGGGCCCTGGCCCACAACGAACTGGTCGACCTGGGTGAAGCCGTCGGCATCATCGCCGCCCAGTCGATCGGTGAACCGGGCACCCAGCTCACCATGCGCACCTTCCACACCGGTGGTGTGTCCACGGCCGAGACCGGCGTGGTGCGCTCCCTGGTGGATGGCGTAGTGGAATTCGGGCCCAAGGCCCGGGTCCGCGACCACCGCACCCCCCACGGCGTCGAGGCCAAGCTGGCCGAAACCGATTTCACCCTCACCCTCAAGCCCTCGGGCAAGGGCAAGGTGCAGAAGATCGACATCACCAACGGCTCGATCCTGTTCGTGGCCGATGGCGATCCCGTCGCCAACGACATCATCCTGGCCCAGATCTCCTCGGGCTCGGCGGTGAAGAAGAGCGTGGAGAAGGCCACCAAGGATGTCATCTGCGACCTGCCCGGCCAGGTGCGCTTCGAGGATGTGATCCAGCCCCGGGAGGTCACCGACCGCCAGGGCAACATCACCCACAAGGCCCAGCGTCTCGGGCGCCTCTGGGTGTTCAGCGGCGACGTCTACAACCTGCCGCCCAACGCCCTCCCCGTCGTCGAGACCGACAAGCCGGTGACCGCCGGCGATGTGCTGGCCGAGAGCCGGCTGCAGAGCGAATACGGCGGCGCCGTGCGGCTGCGGGAGTCCACCGGCGATTCCCGCGAGGTGCAGATCGTCACCGCCAGCCTCACCCTCAAGGACTGCAAGCTGGTGGGTGAATCCAGCCACACCGGCGAGAGCTGGCACCTTGAGGGCAAGGACAACACCCGCTACCTGGTCAAGACCCAGCCCGGCACCAAGATCGGCGCCGGTGAGGTGATCGCCGAACTCACCGACGACCGCTTCCGCACCCAGACCGGTGGCATGGTGAAGTTCGCCCCCGGCCTCTCGATCAAGAAGGCCCGCTCCGCCAAGCACGGTTTCGAGGTGAGCAAGGGCGGCACCCTGCTGTGGATTCCCCAGGAGACCCACGAGATCAACAAGGACATCTCCCTGCTGATGATCGAGGACGGCCAGTGGATCGAGGCCGGCACCGAGGTGGTGAAGGACATCTTCAGCCAGACCGCGGGCATCGTCACCGTCACCCAGAAGAACGACATCCTGCGGGAGATCATCGTGCGCTCCGGTGAGCTGCACCTGGTCTCCGATGCCAAGGTGCTCGGCCGCTACGGCGAGGACGGCAAGATGGTCAACCCCGGCGAGGAGATCGCCCCCGGCCTCAAGGCCGAGGCGATGAAATTCGTCGAGAAGGTCGACACCCCCGAGGGCGGCGCCCTGCTGCTGCGCCCCGTCGAGGAATACGCCATTCCCGACGCCGCCCACCTGCCCGAGCTGTCCACCGTCAAGCAGACCGGAGGTCCCTCCCTGGGGCTGAAGGCCACCCAGCGCCTCACCTTCAAGGACGGCGAGCTGATCAAGTCGGTGGAAGGGGTGGAACTGCTGCGCACCCAGCTGATCCTGGAAACCTTCGACACCACCCCCCAGATGACGGTGGATGTGGAGGCGGTGGCCGACAAGCGGGCCAAGACCATCGAGCGCCTGCAGTTGGTGATCCTGGAAACCCTGCTGGTGCGGCGCGACACCCTCTCCGACGCCAGCCACGGCTCCACCCACACCGAACTTCAGGTGGAGGACGGCATGACCGTCAAACGGGGCGATGTGGTGGCCACCACCCAGATCCTCTGCAAGGAGAACGGGGACGGGGTGGTGCAACTGCCCGAGCCCGTCGTCGGTGAACCGATCCGCCGCCTGATCGTGGAGCGGGCCAACGACACCCTCAGCCTGGATCTCGGCACGGCCGCCCCGGCGGTGGCGGTGGGCGACCGCATCGTCGACGGCAAAGTGCTCGCCGACGGGGTGCTCTCCCCCTGCTGTGGCCAGGTGGAGGCCATCAACGGCAAGACCCTCACCATCCGTCTGGGCCGGCCCTACATGGTGTCGCCCGATTCGGTGCTGCACGTCCGGGACGGCGAACTCGTGCAGCGTGGCGATCCCCTGGCTCTGCTCGTGTTCGAGCGTCAGAAGACCGGCGACATCGTTCAGGGTCTTCCCCGGATCGAGGAACTGCTCGAAGCCCGCCGCCCGCGGGAATCGGCGGTGCTCTGCCGCAAGAGCGGCACCGTGCAGATCAAGCAGGGTGAGGACGACGATTCGATCACCGTGTCGGTGATCGAGACCGACGACGTCATCACCGAGTACCCGATCCTGCTCGGCCGCAACGTGATGGTCTCCGATGGCCAGCAGGTGAGCGCCGGCGAGATGCTCACCGACGGTCCGATCAACCCCCACGAACTGCTCGACTGCTTCTTCGAGGACCTGCGCAGCCGCAAGCCCACCATGGAGGCGGCCCAGGAGGCGATCTCCAAGCTGCAGTTCCGCATGGTGACGGAGGTGCAGAACGTCTACAAATCGCAGGGGGTCTCGATCAGCGACAAGCACATCGAGGTGATCGTGCGCCAGATGACCAGCAAGGTCCGGATCGAGGATGCCGGTGACACCACCCTGCTTCCCGGCGAGCTGATCGAGCTGCGTCAGGTGGAGCAGGTGAACTCCGCCATGGGCATCACCGGCGGCGCCCCCGCCGAGTTCACCCCCGTGCTGCTGGGCATCACCAAGGCCTCCCTGAACACCGATTCGTTCATCTCGGCGGCCTCCTTCCAGGAGACCACCCGGGTGCTGACCGAAGCGGCCATCGAGGGCAAGAGCGACTGGCTGCGGGGCCTCAAGGAGAACGTGATCATCGGCCGCCTGATCCCCGCCGGCACCGGTTTCGGTGGCTTCGAGGAGGAGCTGCGCGCCGAGGCCGGGCCCCACCCCGACATCCTCGAGGAGGAGGCCGCCGGCTATCGCCGCAACCAGAACCTGCGTCCCGACTACACGGTCGAAATGCCGGCCCCGGCGGTCACCGCCGCCGTGCTGGATGACCCCTCCGAGGAGGATCTGGAGGCCACCCGCAGCCGCCACGGCATCGAAGCGGCCGCCAGCGGCTTCGCCGCCTTCGCCCGCCCCACCGCCGAGGAGGGACTGGAGGAGGAGCTGATCGCCGATCCGGCGGCCCTCGAGGGTCTGCAGGAGGAGGGTCTGCTCAGCGATGACTGATCCCGCCGTCGCCACCCCTGCGGCCCCCGCCCGGACCACCCCCGTGCCGGTGCGCCGGCTGCCGCGCTTCGGCTTCCACACCCACACCGAGCGCCTCAACGGCCGGGTGGCCATGCTGGGCTTCATCGCCCTGCTGGCGGTGGAGTGGAAGCTGGGCCACGGCCTGCTGATCTGGCCCTGATGGCCGGGCCTGCCCCCCTGCTGGGGATGGGCCAGGCGGCCCTGGAGGCCTGGGCCGGTGACCAGGGCCAGCCGGCCTTCCGGGGCCGGCAGCTGCACGACTGGATCTACGCCAGGGGGGCCCGCAGCCTCGACGCGATCACGGTGCTGCCCAAGGCCTGGCGCGAGGGCCTGGCGGCGGCCGGCACCGGCATCGGCCGCTCGGCCCTGCTGCACCGCAGCGACGCCAGCGACGGCACCACCAAGCTGCTGCTGGCCACCGCCGATGGCCTCAGCCTCGAGACCGTCGGCATCCCCAGCGGCGACAGGCTCACGGTCTGCGTCAGCAGTCAGGTGGGCTGCCCCATGGCCTGCCGCTTCTGCGCCACCGGCAAGGGGGGCCTGCAGCGCTCCCTGGCGGTGCACGAGATCGTCGACCAGGTGCTCAGCATCCGCGAGGCCATGGACCGGCGCCCCTCCCACGTGGTGTTCATGGGCATGGGCGAACCCCTGCTGAACACCGAAGCGGTGCTGGAGGCCATCGCCTGCCTCTGCACCGACCTGGGCATGGCCCAGCGCCAGATCACCGTCAGCACGGTGGGGGTGCCACGCAGCCTGCCCACCCTGGCGGAGCGGGCCCTGGAGCGCCTGGGGCGGGCCCAGTTCACCCTGGCCGTGAGCCTCCATGCCCCCGACCAGCGCCTGCGGGAGGAGCTGATCCCCACCGCCCACGCCTATCCCCTCGAGGCGCTGCTGGACGACTGCCGCCACTACGTGGCCATCACCGGCCGGCGGGTCAGCTTCGAATACATCCTCCTGGGGGGCGTCAACGACCATCCCCGCCAGGCCGATGCTCTGGCCCGTCTGCTGCGGGGCTTCCAGAGCCACGTCAACCTGATCGCCTACAACCCGATCGCTGAGGAGGACTTCCGGCGCCCCGCTCCGGAGGCGGTGGAGGCCTTCCGCGCCCAGCTGGAGCGGCGCCACATCGCCGTCAGCGTGCGGGCCAGCCGCGGCCTCGACCAGGACGCCGCCTGCGGCCAGCTGCGCCGCCGGCTGATGGACGCCCCGGCGGGGTGAGCGCCATTTCGATGCCGCCACGCGCTGCCACGGCCCTGGCGGTCCTCCTGGCCGGCGGACTGGCCTACGGGGCCCTGTGCGGCCTTCTGTTCCTGCGCCAGCGCTCCCTGCTCTATTTCCCCCAGCCCCGCTCCGCCGATGCGCCCGGCGAGCTGCTGGCCCTGCCGATCACAGGCGGCCCGCCGGGGGCCCGGGTGTTGGTGACGGTCCGCCACCGCCCCGGCCCGAAGGCGCTCCTCTACTTCGGCGGCAATGCCGAGGCTGTGGCGGGCCAGCTGCCCCTGCTGGCGGCCGCCTTTCCGGAGCACGCCCTCTATCTGCTGCACTACCGGGGCTACGGCGGCAGCAGCGGCCAGCCCTCGGAGCGGGCCCTGTTCGCCGATGCCCTCGCCCTCTTCGACCGGGTCCGGCCTGACCACGACCAGATCGCCGTGATCGGCCGCAGCCTCGGCAGCGGCGTGGCGGTGCACCTAGCGTCCCGGCGCCCCGTCGCCCGGCTGGTGCTGGTCACGCCGTTCGACAGCATCGAGGCGGTTGCGGCCCAGCGCTTCCCCCTGGTGCCGGTGGGGCTGCTGCTCCAGGACCGGTACCGCTCCGACCAGGCGGCTCCCCGGGTCGTGGCGCCCACCCTGCTGATCGCCGCCGAACGGGACGAGGTGATCCCCCGCGCCAACACCGACGCCCTTCTGTCCAGCTTCAGGCCCGGGGTGGCGTCCCTGGTGGTGCTGCCGGTCGAGGGCCACAACGCCTTGGAGGACTCCCCGCGCTACCTGCCGCTGCTTCAGGCGTTCCTCGAACCCGGCCCGTCCCGCTCGGCGCTGTAGGCCCCGCGGGCGCCCTGGCCGTTCCAGGGGGTGAGCCGCAGCATCAGCAGGAAGGCCGGCAGGGCCGCGGCGGCGGTGGCCAGAAAGAATCCAGGCCAGCCCAGCCGCTCGGCCACCAGGCCGGCCGGGGCGGCCAGCAGGGAGCGGCTCAGGGCATAGACGCCCGAGAGCAGGGCGTACTGGGTGGCGGAGAAGCGGGGGTTGCAGAGGCTCATCAGCAGCGCCACGAAGGCGGCGCCCACCATGCCGCCGCCGATGTTCTCCAGGGCCACGGCCGTCAGCAGGGCCGGCATGCCGCCGTCGAAGCGGGCCAGGCCCCAATAGGCCAGGTTGCCCGCCGCCCCCACCAGGGCGAACAGCCAAAGGGAGCGGTTCATGCCCAGCCGGCCGAACAGCACGCCCCCCAGCACCGTGCCCACGATGGTGGCGCCGATGCCCCAGCCGGCCAGCACCGACCCCACCACCTCAGGGCTGAAGCCCTTCTGGATCAGGAACGGCACCGCCATCAGGCCGAGCAAGCCGTCGGGCCAGCGGTAGAGCAGCACCAGGGTGAGCAGGGCCACGGCCCGGGGGCCGCCGCTGCGGTGCAGGAACTCCCGCGCCGGACCCAGCACCGCCTGGCGCAGGCTGGTCACCGGCACCGCCAGGGGTTCCAGCCGCGGCGCCGTGAGGGTGAACGGCACCACCACCAGCATCAGCAGGGCCGAGAACAGGAAGGCCAGGGGCCAGTCGAAGCGGCCGGCCAGGATGAAGCCGCCGGCCCCCACCGCCAGCATTGCCGTGCGGTAGCCCAGGTTGGAGGCGGCGGCCCCGGCACCCCGCTCCAGGTCGGGCAACAGGTCGGTGCGGTAGGCATCCACGGCGATGTCCTGGGTGGCGCTGACCACCGCCAGCAGCACCGCCATCACCCCGATCGCCGTGAGGCTGGCCGGATCGCTCGACGGCCGCAGCAGGGCCATGGCGCCGATCACCGCCACCAGGGTGAGCTGCAGCACCAGCAGCCAGCCGCGTCGGCGGTCCGGCCAGGGCAGGGGCCAGCGGTCGAGGGCCGGCGCCCAGAACATCTTCAGGGTGTAGGGCAGCTCCGCCAGCCCCAGCAGACCGATCAGGCCCAAAGGGATCTGGCTGGCGGTGAGCCAGCCCTGCAGCAGCTTGGTGCCCACCATGTAGGGGGTGCCGCTGGCCACCCCCTCGGCGGCCACCGCCAGGAGGCGACGCCAGGGGCGGACACTGCTGGAGGCAGGGCTGGCCATGGCCGCTCGCGGATCGCCGAACCCTAGGGGCGACCGGTCGGACCACAATGCAGCCAGCACCCCCGTCCCTATCCCCCATGTCCTTCCTGCGCTCCACGTTGCTGCCGGTCGCGATCGTGCTGCTGTTCGCCCTGGCCCTGTTCGCCGTCAGCGCCCGCATCTGGCTGCCCGGCGACATGGCCGCCCCAGCCCCGCTGGGCTGATCCCGCCCCCCTGGGCTGATCCGGCGCCGCCCGGCTTTTACGATGCCTTCACCTGGATGGCTCCATGCCGGACGACGGCCTGCCCTTTCCCGAAACCACCCACGCGCTGGCCCTCGATCCGGAGGTGCTGGCCCGGGAACTGGCGCAGGAGCTCCTGGGTGATCCCCTTGATGAGATCGACAGCGTCGCCCCCTCCAGCTCCGACGTGGCCGCCGAGTGCGACCTCGGCATCGAGCTGCTGAAGGGGGGACGGGAGGAGCGACTGCAGGGCCTGCGCATCTTCTGCGAGCACCGCGATCCCCGGGCCATTCCCCTGCTGCTGCCGCTGCTGAAGGCCGGCTGCCCGATCGTGCGGATGAGTGCCGTCTACGCCCTCGGCCGCAACCCCCACCCCTTGGCGGTGGAGCCCCTGCTGGGCCTGCTGGCGGCCGACGACAACGGCTACGTCCGCAAGGCGGTGGCCTGGAGCCTCGGCAACTACCCCGAGGCTCCGGTGCTCAACCCGCTGATCCGGGCCCTGGAGCTGGACATCGCCGCCGTGCGGCTCTGGGCGGCCAGCTCCCTGGCCGATGCCGGCGCCACCGGCGTGGCCAAGGCCGACCCCGCCGCCGCCCAGCTGCTGCTGAGCCTGCGCATCGACAGCGAGCCGGCGGTGCGCAGCAACTGCGCCTGGTCCCTGGGCCGCCTCTACACCGATCTGGTGGAGCCGCGCCAGCTGGACGTGGTGGAAGCCCTGCTGCACACGATGCTGCACGACGGCGACCCCACCGTGCGGGACGAAGCCCGCATGGCCCTCGAGCAGCTGGAACAGCCCGAGGTGCTCGAACGGCTGCAGACCCTGGTGGACGAGGGACTGATCAGCTGATGGCCGCCGGCCAGGGCTGTCCGGCGGCCGCGAGCTCCGGAAATCGCGGTTAAGATCCCGGTCTCACCTGTGCAGCCCATCCGGGATGGCCCAACGCACCATCCGCTTCCGAATTCGCCCCGACGGGCGCGTGGAGGAACTCGTGGAGGGCGTGCAGGGCGAGGGGTGCTCCCAGCTGACGGAGCGGATCGAGGCCCGGCTGGGCAGCGTGCAGCAACGACGCAGCACCTCGGAAGCGTTCCAGACGCCCCCCCTCGTTCTCCAGGACCCCCAGGTGGTCGTTCAGCACCACGGCCCCTGAGCCCCCGCTCCCCCTTCCCTTTCGTCCCATGTCGCACTTCAGCACCGTCAAGACCGAGCTGCGCGATCGCCAGGCCCTGGTGGAAGCCCTCCGCGACCTGGGCCACCCTCCGGCCGAGGGCTCCTGCCAGGTGCGCGGCTACCGCGGCCAGACGGTGACCGCCGATCTCGCCATCCCCCAGGCCGACGGTGTCGACATCGGCTTCCGCTTCAACCCCGACAGCGGCAGCTACGAGCTGGTCACCGACCTGGAGCTCTGGAAGCAGCCCATCCCGGTGGAGCGCTTCCTGGCCAAGCTCACCCAGCGCTATGCCCTGCGCACCATCCTGGCCAGCACCGTCGAGGAGGGCTTTCAGGTGAGCGAGCAGACCAACCACCAGGACGGCAGCATCGAACTGGTGGTGACCCGCTGGGACGCCTGATCCCGTGAGCGCGACGGGCCCCTCCGCCGGTCTCGACCCCGCCCTCGCCTTCCGCACCGCGGTAGCCCCCGAGTCGGCAGCTACCGGCCGGGAGCCCGTGCTGGGTGGGGCCCTGCGCCAACAGGCCGTCTGGGTCGATGAGGCTGTCTGCATCGGCTGCCGCTACTGCGCCCATGTGGCCGGCAACACCTTCGTGGTGGAACCCGACTGGGGCCGCTCCCGGGCCCTGCGCCAGGACGGCGACAGCACCGAGCGGATCCAGGAGGCGATCGACACCTGCCCCGTGGACTGCATCCACTGGGTTCCCTACGAGCAGCTGCCGGTCCTGAGGGCCCAGCTCGACGACCAGGAGATCCAGCCCCTGGGGCTCCCCTCCCATGGTCGCCGCCGCCGCACCCTGCCCCGCTCCGTCGCGCCATCGCCGTGACGATCCCCAGCCGGCGTTTCGGCCGCACGGGACTGGCCATGCCGGTGCTCTCCCTGGGGGGGATGCGCTTCCAGCAGAGCTGGAGCGACCTGCCGGCCGAGGCGGTGGAGGCCGGCAGCCAGGCCAATCTTGAGGCCACGCTGCGAGCCGCCATGGGGGCGGGGTTGCACCACATCGAGACCGCCCGCCACTACGGCACCTCGGAACGGCAGCTGGGATGGTTGCTGCCCCGGCTGCCGGATCCCCGGCGCATCCTCCAGACCAAGGTGCCCCCGGCCGCGGACCCGGCCGCCTTCGAGGCCGACCTGCGGACCAGCTTCGAGCGGCTGGGCCTGGATGGCGAGGGGGGGCTGGATGGCAAAGCGGGCAGGGTCGACCTGCTGGCCATCCACGGCCTCAACACCCCGGAGCTGCTCGACCAGACCCTGCGGCCCGGCGGCTGCCTGGCGGTGGCCCGCCGCTGGCAGGAGGCGGGCCGGATCGGCCACGTGGGCTTCTCCACCCATGCGCCGCTGCCCCTGATCCTGGAGGCGATCGCCAGCGACCAGTTCGACTACATCAACCTGCACTGGTACTTCATTCGCCAGGACAACCTGGCGGCGATCGAGGCCGCCACCGCCCACGACATGGGGGTGTTCGTGATCAGCCCCACCGACAAGGGCGGCCACCTGCACAGCCCCTCCCGGCGCCTCTGCGAGCTGTGTGCGCCGCTGCATCCGATCGTCTTCAACGACCTGTTCTGCCTGTCGGCCCCCGGCATCCACACCATCAGCGTCGGCGCCGCCTCCCCCCAGGACCTGGACCTGCACCTGGAGGCGGTGGCGCTGCTGCCCAGGGCCGGGGAGCTGCTGCCGCCGATCCTGGCCCGCCTCCAGGAGGCTCGCCGGGAGGCCCTCGGGGACGACTGGCTGGCCAGCTGGGACCGGGGCCTGCCCGCCTGGGAGGACACCCCCGGCCGGATCAACCTGCCGGTGCTGCTGTGGCTGCACAACCTTCTGGAGGCCTGGGATCTGGAGGCCTACGGCCGCGCCCGCTACGGCCTGCTGGGCCAGGGCAGTCACTGGTTTCCGGGGGAGAACGCCGAGGCCCTCGATGGCAGCGTCAGCGAGGCCGAGCTGCTGGCGGTGCTGCAGGCCAGCCCCTGGGCCGCCGAGATCCCAGGCCTGCTGCGGCGCCTGCGGCAGCGGCTGGGCGGTGAGGCCGTCAAGCGGCTGCAGGTGGCCTAGGCCCCTGGCGTGATGGCCCCCGGCGCGATCGGTGTTTTCTGGGGCACCCCCACGGCCCGGGGGTAGGCGGCCGGACAGGGCCCGGCCGGCCGCAGCCAGAGGCCGTGGCGCACGCCCCTGCCCGCCGGCAGGTCGCAGCGCTGCACGGGATCCACCGATGCCCGCAGCACCCCCACGGCCGCCTCCAGATCCCGCTGGTCGTCGGCCCCCCACTGGCCCCGGTAGAGCAGGGCCAGGCCGTCGGGCTTCAGCAGGGGCACCAGGTATTCGGCCACCACCGGTGCGCTGGCCACGGCGCGGGCCATGGCGCGATCGAAGCGTCCCCGGCAGTCGCGGGCGCGGCCGGTGCGCTCCACCCGCTCGCAGCGCAACCGCAGCCGCCCCTCCAGCCCCAGGCTGCGGGCCATGGCCCGCACCGCCTCCAGCTTGCGGCCCACCGAATCCACCAGGGTGATGCGGGCCGTGGGCAGGGCGATCGCCAGGGCCAGCCCGGGGAAACCGCCGCCGGTGCCCACGTCGATCAGCTCCAGGCCGTCCGGAACGCCCCCCGGGGCCGTGAGCAGCGGTACCCAGGGCCAGAGGCTGTCGAACACCTGGGCGATCCAGAAATCATCCCCCTCCACCAGCCGGGTGAGGTTGACCCGGCCGTTCCACAGGCGCAGCTGCTCCTGCAGGGCCACCAGCGCCGCCAGCTGCTCATCGGTGGGGGTCCAGCCGAGGGCCTGCCAGAGGCCGGCATCGGGAGGGGCGCTGGGGTCGGGGCTGGCGGCCATCCGCTACGGCAGTGGTGCTTCTCCCTAGGATCCCTCACGCCGGGCAGGCTGCCACCGCCGCCTCAGGGACCATGTCCTCCACAGCCAAGCCCTCCACCCCCACCCACTACCAGGTGCTGCAGCTGCAGCCCACCGCCACCGATCAGGAGCTGCGCCAGGCGTTCCGGGGCCTCAGCAAGCGCTACCACCCCGACACCACCGCCCTGCCGGCGAGCGAGGCCGAGGTGGCCTTCCGGCAGTTGCGTCAGGCCTATGCCGTGCTGAGCGACCCGGCCGCCCGACGGCTCTACGACGCCGCCCTGGCCCAGCCGGCCCCCCCGGCGCCGCTGCGGACTCCCCCGGTGGCCGTCGTCCGGCCCGTGCCGGTGCGCCGGGCCCTGTCCGGCGGCGAGTGGTTCGCCCTGCTGCTGCTGGCGGTGGCCCTGGTGCTCAGCCTGGTGCTGGGACTCGGGGTGGCCTGGGCGCGGGGCGCCGAACTGATGGCCTGGCCCAGCTGGTGGTCGGAGCTGGAGGGGGCATCGGCGCCCCCGGCCCCCCTGGCTCCAGCGCCCGAGACGCCCCCGCTCCCCGAGCCGCCCGCCGCCTGACCATCCCTCCCCCTGTCGATCCGATGGCGACCCTGCCCCCCGAGCCCACCACCCCCCTCTACAACCACCCCCTGCCCGCCCTGGAGGACTGGCTGCGGCAGCTGGGCGCCAGCCAGTCGCGCAGCAATGTGGCCCACTGGGACCTGCACCGCCCCGAGTGGAGCGCCCGGATCGAGATGGACGTGGAGGAACTGCGGGTGAGCTGGCACCAGGAGGGCCGCACCACAGCACGCCAGTTCCCCTATGGGCTGTTACGGGCCGATGTGGAGGCGGCGATCCTGGCGGGACCCTGAGCGCTGGGCGCCGGCTCAGAGGCTCGAGAGGGCTTCCCCGATCACCGCGTAGCAGTGGGCCAGCTGGTCGTCGTCGATGCACAGCGGCGGCAGCAGGTAGACCACCTGCCCCAGGGGCCGCAGGAACACCCCCCGCTCCAGGGCCAGCCGCTGCAGCCGCTGGCCGACGGGATTGAGGTAGCCGGGGGCGTCGGTGGCCACCTCGAAGGCGGCCACGCTGCCCATCAGCCGCGGCCGCCGCACCAGGGGGTGGCGCGCCAGGGCCTCCAGGTGGGGACGGTGGCGCGCCTCGAACCCCTGGTGGCGCTCCGGCCGCTCCTGGAGCAGCGTCAGGCTGGCCAGGGCCGCGGCGCAGCCGAGGGGGTTGGCGGTGAAGCTGTGGCCGTGGAAGAGGGTCAGGCCGGGGGTGGTGCCGATGAAGCCCTCAAAGATGGCCTCCCGGGCCAGGGTCACGCCCATGGGCAGGAAGCCGCCCGTGAGCCCCTTGGAGAGGGCCATCAGGTCGGGGCGGATGCCGGCCCGCTGGCAGGCGAACAGCTGGCCGCTGCGGCCGAAGCCGGTCATCACCTCATCGGCGATCAGCAGGGCACCGCTGGCACGCACCAGCGCCTTCACCTTGCGCAGGAACTCCTCCCGCACCAGGGCCATGCCGCCGGCCCCCTGAAGCAAGGGTTCGAGGATCACCGCCGCGGTGGGCGTCTCCAGGAGTTGCTCCAGCCGCTCCAGGGCCGCCGCCTCCCGCGCCTCCACCCCCTCGTCGTCCCACCAGGTGGCGGGCCAGGGGGCCCGGGCCACGGCGAACAGCAGCGGCTCGAACGCCTCCGAGAACAGGGAGCGCTCCCCCACCGCCATGGCGCCGAAGGTGTCGCCGTGATAGGCCCCATCGAAGGCGATCAGCTGCCGGCGCGGTTCGCCCCGGTTGCGCCACCACTGCCAGGCGATCTTCAGGGCCACCTCCACCGCCGTGGAGCCGTTGTCGGAGAAGAACAGCCGCTCCAGCCCGCTGCAGGCGGCCAGGCGCTCGGCCAGCTGCTCGGCGGCCGGGTGGCGGAAATCGGAGAAGCCCACCTGCTCGAGGCTGCGGGCCTGGCGGGCGACGGCGTCGGCGATGGCGGGCTCGGCGTGGCCGTGCAGGGTCACCCACCAGCTGCTGATGGCATCGATCAGCCGGCGGCCGTCCTCCAGTTCGAGCAGGGCGCCCTCGCCGCGCACCACCCGCAGGGGCGGATCGGCGGTGGCCACCTGGGTGAAGGGGTGCCAGAGGTGGGGATGCCAGCCGGGTCCGGTCACGGTGGGGCTCAGCGGCAGACCTCCGAACGGCGTTCGCCCTCGGTGGCGATCGGCCCGCAGTTCACCCAGCGGGTGACGCTGGTCTCGATGTCGGTGAACAGCACCAGGATGCCCGCACAGAGCGCGGCCACGGCAGCTGTCACGAGCAGGTGCTTGCGGCTCATGGCTGCAGGCTACGGGCCAGGCCACTGCGCTGCCATTGCCGTGCCAGACCCTCCCGGTCGAGGGGATCCAGCGGCGGCAGCTCCGCCAGCACCGGCACGCCGCCGAGGGCCTCCAGGGTGCGGGGATTGTCGGGGTGGGGGTCGCCGTTGAGCACCAGCCCCAAGACAGGGATCGAGCGCCGCTCCAGCGCTTCGAGGGAGAGCAGGGTGTGGTTGAGGGTGCCCAGGCCGCTGCGGGCCACCAGCAGCACCGGCAGCCCCCAGACGGCGATCTGCTCGATCTGCAGCCAGTTGCGCCGCAGGGGCACCAGCAGGCCGCCGGCCGTCTCCACCACCAGGGGGCCGTCCCCGGCCGGCAGGGCCAGCCGGGCCGGATCGATCGTGATCCCGTCCCGCTCGGCCGACCAGTGGGGGGAGACCGGAGCCGTGAGCCGGTAGGCCTCCGGCCACACCCGTTCCGGGGGCAGCCTCAGCAACTGCTGGACCCGGCCCGTGTCGCCGCCGCCGTCGGTGCCGCTCTGCACCGGCTTCCAATAGGTCGCCCCCAGCCCCTGCACCAGCAGGGCGCTCACCACCGTCTTGCCGACGTCGGTGTCTGTGCCGCAGACCACCAGCCTCATGCGATCCTCCGGCCCACCAGCAGCAGCACGTCCCACGACATTGCCGCACCGGAGGGCCAGTGGCGCAGCAGGCGGCGCAGCTGGGCGGGGCTCAGTGGCGCGGCGCGGCTGCTGCCCGCGCCCAGATCGCGCAGGCGCCGCAGGGTGGCCAGGCCGTTGCCGGCCGGGCGGCTGAAGCGCAGGCGTTGCTGGAGGGCGGTGGCCAGGCCGGCGCGGCCCAGGGCGCCGATCAGATCGTCGGCCTCGGGCATCTCCAGGGCGGTGCAGGGCACCCCGGCGGCGGCGGCGGCCTGGCGCCACTGGGGAAAGCTGCCACGCACGGGAACCGCCAGCGCCAGCCAGCCGCCCGGGGCCAGGGCGCGCCCCCAGCGCTCCAGTTCCCGGGCCGGCGCCTCCAGCCACTGCAGCGCGAAGCTCGACACCAGCAGCCCCGCCGGCTCCAGGGCGGCGGGCAGGCCGCCGTTGAGGTCCCACACCAGCGGCGGCGGGCCCGCGGTGGCCAGGGGATTGCGGGCGAGCAGCTCGGGGCAGAGATCGAGCTGCACCAGGGGACGGCTGGCGAGGCCGGGGCAGTGGTGCAGGAGGGCGCGGCTGAGCAGGCCGCTGCCGGCGCCCAGATCGGCCCGGGGGGCCTCGGGCGGTGGGGGAGGCAGGTCGCGGCAGAGGCGGGCGAGCCGCCAGGCGATGCCCCTCTGCAGGCCGGCCTGGCCCTCGTAATCGGCGGCATGGCGGCCGAAGGCCCCGCACACCTGCAGGGGGAAGGCGGTCATGGGCCGAGGGTGTCCGTGATCCAGCGACGCAGCTCCGTCGGCAGGGGCGCCTGCAGCAGGCAGTGGCCCGCCCCCTCGAAGCGGAGCACCTCGGCGTGGGGCAGGCGTTCGCGCAGCAGGGCCCGCGCCTCGGGCCCCACGATCCGATCGGCGCTGCCCTCCACGATCAGCACCGGCACGTCCTCGGGAAAGCCGGGCGGCAGATCCGCACAGGCCGCCAGACGCTCCAAATCGTCGCGCAGCCGCTGCCGGCCCTCGGGCCCCACCGGCTGGCTGGCGGGGCCGTGGGGCAGGAGCTCGGGCGGATCAGGGGAGGCCGCCTTCTCCAGGAAGGCCTGCAGCATGCGCTGGGCGCGGCGGGCCGTGTCGGACTCGTCTGGCCCTTCGGCGAGCTGGGCCGCCATGCCGGCGAGGGCGGTCTGCAGCCGGCGGCCCTCGCGGCCCGGGGGCAGGAAGCGGGCGAAGCTGGCCAGCAGCACCACGGCTTCGGCCTGGGCCAGCAGCGAGGGGGGCAGCAGGTGGGGCCCCATCGAATGGCCGATCAGCAGCCGCCGGCCGCCGGGGGCCCACTGGGGACGCTCGGGGGTGCGGCCGCCGTAACCCCTTTCGCCGCACTGCCAGTGCCAGTCCGGCGCGGCCAGGGCCTGGCGCAGCAGGTCCCAGCCCAGGGCGTCGCCGGCCCAGCCGTGCATGGCGATCACCTGCAGGGACGAAGCCGGGGCGGCCTCAGGGGGCGAGGGCATGGCGGGGGGCGAGGGGGCCGGGCCCGAGCGCGGCCAGCAGCCGATCGAGGGAGCCGGTGGGGAGATCCTGGCGCAGCACCAGCCGCAGCCTGGCGGTGCCTTCCGGCACGGTGGGGGGCCGTATCGCCACGCTGAGCAGGCCGGCCGCCTCCAGCCGACGCTGGGCCGCGAGGGCCTCGGCGTCGGCGCCGAGCAGCAGCGCCAGGATCGGCCCGACGCCGGGGGGCCGGGGCCAGCCCGCGGCTTCAATGGCGTCGCGCCAGCGAGCCGCCCGCTCCGCCAGGCCCAGCCCCGTGGACGGTGCGGCCTCCAGGTGAACGAGGGCCGCCAGGGCGCCGGCCGCCAGCGGCGGGGCGAGGGCGGTGGTGTAGCGGAAGGCGCCGCTGCTCTGCAGCAGCCAGTCGCCCACCAGGGCGTCGGCGGCGAGAAAGGCGCCGCCGCTGCCGAACGTCTTGCCGAAGGTGCCGCTCACGATTGCCACGGAGCTGACGCCATGGGCAAGTCCGCGGCCGCCGGGGCCGAGCACGCCGAGGGCATGGGCCTCATCCACCAGCAGGGGCGCGTCGTGACGGAGGCAGAGGGCCGCCAGGGCGGCGACGGGCGCGCTGGTGCCTTCCATGCTGTAGAGGCTTTCGCAGAGCACCAGCAACCGGCCACCGGGCCGTTCGCGCCGGGCGGCGAGCAGGCGGCGTTCCAGATCCGCCGGGTCGTTGTGGACGAAGCGCTGCAGGCGGGCGCCGCTGGCGCGCACCCCCACCAGCAGGGAATGGTGGATGAGCCGATCGGCCAGCACCAGGGTGTGGCGATCCGCCAGGGCCGCCACGGCGGCGAGGTTGGCCTGGAAGCCGCTGGGAAAGAGCAGCACCCGCTCGCGGCCGAGCCAGCCGGCCAGGGCGGTCTCCAGCTGCTGGTGGATGGGCCGGCTGCCGGTGACCAGGCGGGAGGCGCCGGCCCCCAGGCCGCTGGCGGCCAGTTCGGCGGCGGCTGCCGCGAGCACGGCGGGGTGGCGGCTGAGGCCGAGGTAGTCGTTGCTGGCCAGATCCAGCAGAGGGAGCGCGTCGGCGGGGGGTGCGGGCTGGAGGCTGGCGGTGCCGGCGGGCTCAAGCGTGCGCAGGGCGCGGCTGCGGGCGGCGGGCAAGGCCGCGAGGGCGTCGCACAGCTGCCGGCGCCAGGGGGGCTGGGGAGCGGTGGGGTCGCCGCTCTCCGTGGTGGGGGGAGGGGGGATCATGGCGGCCCGAGACCAAGGACAGGGGGCAGTCTGGAATGGGGGGGTGAAGGCTCGGTTTGGACGTTGATGGGGTTAACGCGTGGGCCGCGTCACTGCAAACGTGCACCTCATAGGTGTAGCCCGGGATACCGGTGGTTCTCGGGTCCGAGAACCAGGGGCAAGCTCTTTGTGAGTGGGGTGGATACTCTGTTGGCTGACTGTGTTCTGGCCGTGCTGATGTTCGGGGTGCACCTGTGGTTCACGGAAAGGACAGGCGACTGGGGGTTGGTTCTCGGAACCGTCTAATGACTAGTTCGGCGGTCACTATCATGATCCTTAGCTCAGCTCACCCATTTCGTGCCCTCGTCAACTGATTCGGTTAAATGCCAATGGATGACGAATTTCTAGCTGGCCTCCTTTACGAGGAAGAGGGAGCCACTCTTGACTTCAAGAAGGAGCAGTATAAGTTTGTAAATGCGACGAAGGAAGATAAGTCTGAACTGCTAAAAGATATTCTTGGATTTGCCAATGCTTGGAGAAGGGCGGATGCATATGTTCTTGTAGGAGTAGAAGAAGTCCGAGGAGGAAAGAGCATTGTCCATGGGGTTGATAGCCAGCTTGACGACCATGCCCTTCAACAATTTGTTAACTCCCTGACGAATCGTCCCATTCAGTTTCACTACAGAACAGCCGTCTTAGAGCATAAGCAGATAGGAGTCATTCACATTGAAGAACAGGATCGTCCGATATTTCTAAAACGTGATTACGGAAAGCTAGAGAAAGGCAAAGTCTACGTACGAAGAGGTAGCTCGACAGATCCAACAACGCCAGCTGATCCTGACGAAATATTCAGAATGGGTTTGAGGTCTGAAGACAGGGCTCCAACGCTTGTCACTGAGTTTGCTGATATTGCGACCCAAGATTCTCTAGGACAAATCCTAGTTATTAAATCGAGGCTGTGCGAAATGCCGCAAGAGTATCAGATTCCGCAGCTAACGGATCCACCTAGAGGCCAAATTGAGATCAAACCATTTACCGATAGGACTAATCGTGAATACTATCGCCAATTGGCCAAGCATATATACATAAGTGAATTATATCGACCAGTAGCACTTGTGCTGATTAATTCAGGCCGTTACGTAGCTCGCAATGTCAGGGTCGAGATAGTAATTGAAGAAAGCACCAATATTGACGCTCTTGAGGAATTCGAGATACCCTCCAGGCCTAAGAAGCAGGCATTTGGGCCAGATTTAACTGGATTTAAGTTCAGGAGAACTGAAAGTCCCGGAGACCTTGCTATCAACCGACTATCCGGCGTGATCAAGGTAGAGGTTCTGTGTGGTGACGTACAGCCTGGCCGTCGTATCTACAGCGACAAATTCTACTTAGGGAAGAGGACGGAAGAAAGGAATTCGGTGACTTATATCATTTACTCCGACGACCTTCCAAGGCCCATCAGAGGACAGCTCCATATCTCCGCGGATCTTAAGTATGCTAGCTACTCACTGCCGGACCTTCTTCATATTGGCAACGGTTCCTATTTCTATCGCGAATCATGACTAACCCAGCCGCCGAACATCCAGATGCAGAAGGCGGGAGCAGGAGTTGTTCTTTATTGCAATCATCACTTCCCGCTTCTGATTTGGAGCGTTCGGCAGACCGGCAGGAGATGCTTGGCACTGAATCTATTTGAGTCTAAAGTGCCATTCGCAAATGCAGAATGCTTCAATAGTCTTTATGGCTACCAAGAAGTTCGTGATCCGTTTTTTGGCCCCATCAGATAAACACGTTCGCCCAAGCAAGCTGCGAAAAAGTGCCCCCAGTACGATCAATGCCACGCGTTTGTACAGCTGTTAGAATCTAAAAACTGATCTGGGGTGTGATGGCAAGGGTTCTGCTGTTCCTCTCCAGCCATCGCCCCCGCCGCATGGGCCGATGCTCAAGGACGTTGATGCTTCCGTTGACCCTGGCGTTGTTGCTTACCCAGCTCCACGCTAGAGCCATCATTCCGGCTTCACAGCAGCAACCACCTCCACCATTTGACCTCTGGGCCTTGGTCAGCCCATGGCTCCAGCAATACGGGTGGCTGGGTTTCACTGTGGTTGGGGGGTTTGCCCTGGTCGGTTATGTGCTCAGTCAGGCCCAGAACATTGAATCGGCCAGGCGGCTGCTCGGCCTGGAACGGAAGAAAGGGGAGCCCCCTCCGTCCTCCAACTCCACTCATGGACCGAACAGCCCGTTGATCACAGGCGGCACTTTCCAACCTGGTGGAGATCAGTTCATCGGGGGAGAGCACGTACACCAAACCCACCTACCGCCACCCCCTGCTCCCAAACTCCCAGACACCCACACCCCCCATAACCTGCCGGAGCGCACCACCAGCGCCGAGCGCTTCGTGGGGCGGGAGGCTGAACTCCAGCGCCTGGCGCAATTGCTGACGCCAGAAGGAAGCCGCGTCTACCTCACCGGCATGGGCGGAGTGGGAAAAAGCGAGCTAGCTACCCAACACGCCTACGACCACCTGGATCACTACCGAGGCGGCATCGTGCGCCTCGATGCCCGCCAGAGCCTGGCGGCGATGGCCTCCCAGCTGGTCACCTGCTTCCGGGGGGCCTTCCCCAAGGTGGTCTTGCCAGAGGACAAAAGCCCCACAGAGCTGCTCCCGATGTGTTGGAGCCAATGGCCCGCAGGCACATCGCCACCAGAGCCGGTGCTCCTGATCCTGGACGACCAGCGCGGCGAAAACCTGCCGGAGGCTCATGGAGATCAGGAGGGCTATGCCGCCGAGCGGCAGTTGACTGCGGGCCTGCCGCCACGCTTTCGGCGGCTTATCAGCCAGCGGGAACCCGCCCCCACCGGAGCGAAGGAGATCGAAGTGCTGCTGTTGCAGCGGGAGGCCTCCCTGGAGCTGTTGGCCCTGCAGGCAGGAGAAAGCGGCCAGGCCCGATTCCAGCAGGAACCGCAGGCTGCTGATGCGCTCTGCGCGGAGGTGGGCGACCTGCCGCTGGCCTTGGTGCTCCTTGGTGCCCGCCTGGCGGAACGGCCCGAGCTGCGGCTGAGCCAACTGCTGGAGGATCTTCGTTCCAAGGGTGCGGAAGCAAAGGCGCTGCTGCAGGCCCATCCTGAACTTGGTGCCCAGCGGGGGGTGATGGAAGCGCTGCTGATCAGCTGGGAGCCCCTCTCAGAGGCCGCCAAGAGCCTGGGGGTGTTGCTGGGGGTGATGGCCCCGGCGACGATCCCCTGGGAGCTGGTGGAAGCCTGCCGGCTGCCGGGGCAGGCTGTGGAGGAGGGCAGCGCCTTTGGTGCCCAACAGGTGGCGTTGCGGCGAGCGCAATTGCTGGAGCGACTCGGCGATGGGCTCTACAAGCTTCATCCGTTGGTATGGCAGTTCATTCGGCTGCAGTGCCGGGAGCTGGAGGAGGCGGGCCGCTGGCGCAGGCAACTGGCGGCGGCAGTCTCGCAGGTGTGCCGGGAGCGGATTCCGCAGACGCTCACCCTGGCGCAGGTGGTGGCCCTGGAGCCTGTACTGCCGCACATTTGCCAGGTGGCGGAGCACAACTCCGCAACGTTGAGCGAGGAGGACTTGTTCTGGCCTTTCACGGGCCTGGCTTGGGTGGCTGAGCATCGTGGCGCCTTTGGGGAGGCCCTGGACTGGTATGAGCAAGCCTTAAAGGAGTGCGAAGACCGGCTGGGGCCAAACCATCCCGCCACCGCCTCAGCTCTCAGCAACCTGGCGCAGCTGCTGCATGCTACCAACCGCCTGGCGGAGGCGGAGCCGCTGATGCGGCGGGTGGTGGAGATCTTTCAGACCAGCTACGGCAGCGATCATCCCAATGTGGCCGTAGCTCTCAACAACCTGGCGGGGCTGCTGCAGACCACCAACCGCCTGGCGGAGGCGGAGCCGCTGATGCGGCTAGCGCTGGCGATCGATGAGGCCAGCTACGGCACCGATCATCCCGATGTGGCCAGGGATCTCAACAACCTGGCGGGGCTACTGCGGGCCACCAGCCGCCTGGCAGAGGCAGAGCCGCTGATGCGGCGGGCGTTGGCGATCGATGAGGCCAGCTACGGCACCGATCATCCCAATTTCGCCAGGGATCTCAGCAACCTGGCGGGGCTACTGCGGGCCACCAACCGCCTGGCGGAGGCGGAGCCGCTGATGCGGCGGGCGTTGGCGATCGATGAGGCTAGCTACGGCACCGATCATCCCAATGTCGCCATTCGTCTCAACAACCTGGCGGGGCTGCTGCAGACCACCAACCGCCTGACGGAGGCGGAGCCGCTGTTGCGGCGAGCACTGGCGATCGATGAGGCCAGCTACGGCACCGATCATCCCGATGTGGCCAGGGATCTCAACAACCTGGCGGTACTGCTGCAGGCCACCAGCCGCCTGGCGGAGGCGGAGCCGCTGATGCGGCGAGCGTTGACGATCGATGAGGCCAGCTACGGCACCGATCATCCCGACGTGGCGAGTGATCTCAACAACCTGGCGCTACTGCTGGTGGCCACCAGCCGCTTGGCGGAGGCCGAGCCACTGATGCGGCGAGCGCTGGCGATCAATGAGGCCAGCTATGGCACCGATCATCCCAAAGTGGCCAGGGCTCTCAACAACCTGGCGGTACTGCTGCAGGCCACCAGCCGCCTGGCGGAGGCAGAGCCGCTGATGCGACAGGTAGTGGCGATCCTCATCGCCTTTTCCCAGCAGGGCTATCAACATCCATACCTTGAGGCTGCCTTCGGCAACTACTGCTCACTGCTCCAGGACATGGACTTTCCCGAATCCGAGATTGAGGCCAGGCTTCAGAGCCTCTTGCCACAATCAGCCTGAAGGGCTTGCACAATCAAGCCGCAGCAGACCGGCCCGGCATGGTTAACCAAGTCATTCTTTTCCGCCCCCGCTCGAATCAGCCGACTGGCTTTACGAAGAGTGTTGTTTTTTTTTGGGGGGGGGGTCGTGCTTTCGCTCCGACTTCATCTAAGAGTGATTGGAAAACAAAAGGCTCATCCCTTGATACAATCAGTCACCACTGAAGCTCCAGAAAGGCGTGAAGCAAAACATCAAGAGACCCCCTGAGAGGAGAGCAAAGTACAAATCAGAGTCAAATGTATGGCTTGCCGAACAAGCCCTTCGAGTGGACAGGCCGCTATCAGATCTTAGCTTCGCCACCCCAGGCTCCTTGCCTGCCACTCAGCGGCAGCGTTAGGCTCGGTCATTGAGCGTCGCAGTTTCAACGTGCCATCCTTGCAGATCTGGGAAGCGGAAGATCCTACAGAGCAGAACGAGTATTGCCTTTTCCCACACTCGGTTGAGGGCGACTCCAGAGTGTTTTTTCATGCGACACCACTTCGCTTGAAGGAACCAATTCTAAAGGAGGGCTTTCGTTCGGCCCATACGCTTGGTACGGGTCAGCTAAGGTCAGTTTCGTTTGCCAAGAAAAGCTCGGCTTGCTTGGCGCATTTAGGCTGTCGCGTAGACGAGGACTACGTCGTTTTTGCTGTTGCATTTCACACAATGAGTGGAGTTCAGGACAACCCCTCGGATGTCTATCTTTATGATGAGAGTAATCAGCCTGAGATTCTTGGCTACTGTGTTCTCAAAGCAGGTTTTCGTGCCTTATGATCCTAGTTATTCACTCAAGTGGCCAAGCCAGCTGCGAAGAGATTGATCTGATTACTTAGCCCAGGCGTGAGTTTCTAAGTTGAACTGAATGAGGTGCCGAATTGCTTGATTCAGACAGGTTTGCAGCTAGGTTTGCTGAAACTGACCTGCGGCTGAAGACTCTAACTGATCAGGATCCATGGGCGGCCATCAATGCGGCTCGTGGCCTGCGGGCTGACGATGTTCTCAATCAATCTGCTATCGACATGATCGCAGCCGGAACGCTGATTGATGCTGGGGCAATCGCCCGCGACCGGGATGCGGTTACTGAGGGCGTCAGGCTTCTTGAAGAGCTGGTTGTACTCATGCCTGACCGCGGAGACTTGAAGTATTGCTTAGCGAACGGTCTCTCTTCTCAAGCAGATCTAGTTGACGCCCCTCAACCATTGTGGTTTCTGGTCACTCGTGACAACCGACGTCGTGCTCGGAATCTTTACAGTTTTATTGGCTTAGAACGATCCACTCCCAGCATTTCCGCGCAAGCGCTCACTAACCTTGGAAACTCATTGCTTACCGCTTTTCGTTTCGTAGAGGCCTATGATTCATATTTCGCAGCCCTTGAACTTGATCCCACCAATGGTGTTGCGCTCACTGGCGCTGCAAAGGCACTTCTACATCTCGTTGACAGCGGGGTTGGCGATCAGCAAGCCCTCCTCCCAATTGTTTCGTCATACCTTCAGCGTGCTAAGAAGAATCCAGAACGCATTCGACAGCTAGCTGGAGACAAGGCATTTGAGCAGATTTCTGCAATGCTTGAATTGGATCTCCCTGTCGGAAAGTCACGGGACTTGTCGACCGCTACTGAATATCAACGCTTCGTTGCAGAGAATAGGCTTTCATTGTCACCAGCTATCGAAGGTCTTGATCTGTCACTTTGGCGATGGGACTCATTGCAGATTCACAGTATCATCGAGACCATCGGCTCAACGCCCAGGCCACCCTCCATCTTTGCGATATTCAATACTCTAAAGGCTGACTTCTTGGCAGCACGGTATTTGGCTTACTGCGGACTCAAGGAAGTATTTCCAGAGAGTGGTGGTTATATCGATACACTAGACTTCGCTCGATATGGGATAACGAATGCCACTCTGCTGTTGTCGCAAAGAGCGTGCTTAGATCTCCTTGATAAAGTTGCAGTAGCAGCAAGCGAGTACCTTGGCCTCCCAGGTAATCCACAACGGATTTCATTTGCGAACCGCTGGTTTGAGCAGCAAGGGGGTACAGGTTCGGTTCGCCTACAACCCAAGATACAGGAGGAGATTTCGGCAGGCAACAGTGCCCTGATAGCGATTACTGAAGTCGCTGGTGACATTGAGTCTGGCGGATTCCTGAGAATCAAGAAAGAGCTGCGGAACTCATCAACCCATCGCTTCACTGTACTTCATGATAGAAGCTGTACATCATCACGCGATAGCACGTTCGTAGAGCACTGCGAGTTAGACTCATTTGTAGATCATCTTCTGGGAACCCTTCGCCTCACTCGTGCGATGATCATTTATTTCGTCCAAATGGTCATGAACCACGAGCACATGCTCCATTGTGATCTCTTGTCGGCTGCTCAAGTGTTATTACCTGACCATGACCGGATCAGAGGCAGGAATGCAAAATGAATGCTTTTCCCTGCCTAACGTCAAGATTCAGCGGACGGTGGCAGTTTCCATTTGTTTATCGCAGGCCTCACTTGCCCTCCGCTGATATTGACCCTCGGAAAGCCAGGAACCCACGGCGCAATGTGTAGCAAGTCGTAGGCTTGAGTATGATGGTCAAGCCTAATATCTTTCATGAACTCTTTGCAATTCGACTGAACCATGATTGAAGCAGTATGCTGCCCGCATGATCCATGGACGGATATATGGCGAAGTTTTGTTGCTCCCATGGTTCCACTTATCTTTTCTGGGGCTCTGGCCTGGAATTCAATCGAGCAAAGAAGAATCGCCAGGGAGAATCAAAACAGAGAGGCAACAAAAATTCTGTTGCAAGTCTACGAGTCAGCTTCGAGCCTATTCAGCAAACTTCAAGAGCTGAAAGACAGTCTTAAAGACCTGCAGGCCTTTGTTCGACATAATCTTGTCCACGATGACAGTGCCCTGTCTAAGCGAAATGCGTCTGTTGCGGCCGCAAAACTTGAATATCGGCTGGCTTTTCGTGAGTATAATAACACGAAGCTTCTTGGTTTGGTTGTCTATGGCATACATGATCCAAAGTTGTCGGAGAGTGCCCGGGCACGTGCCAAGAAAGTCCAAGAACTTCTTTGCCGTTATCAAGAAGAAGTGCTGTTATTTCGGGATGAACTGGACCTTGATGCTGAGAAGGTGGAGGGAGAGCCAGTGGTTGGTGATGAGCACAGAAGATCCAGGCAGGATCTGCTAGTCCGAGCAGAAATGGATCTTCTAGATACCTTGTCTCTTGACATGAGATACCATCTCCCCGACCGGGAGTAGGCATATTAGCTGCCTCTTTCCCTTTGGCTTACGGGAGAAAGGAGTTTCATTGGAGGACCTGGTAAATACATAATAATTCAGTACTGAGTGAATAGCCATCCGACATCAAGATTCAATAGGCGAGTCTATGAATAGACGGCGGAATCGCATGGCATCTTCCCGTTGGTGATCTTGAGCGGTTCGACTTTTTGGAGCCCAGTATCTTTTTGGCTTTCTCTTGATCAATATAGCGCAGCTGCGCCTGTACACAATTGACATATGCTCCACAAATACAAGCCGGCGGCTGGTCTTGGTGCTGGTCATGCTCTGGCGCGGAGCTGGACCTTCGATGGCGAACTCCTCGCACTCCACGATCACCAGCCGTAGCTCTGCGCTGTCTTGCTCGGGCAGGCCGATCCGCCCGTCCCAAAGTGGCGGGCGCAGCCAGAGGTTTTCCGCCCCGCCCCCAAGCGCCAGCGCTTCGGCGAAGCGGTCACACCTCCACCACCGGTTTCGGCGACACCGGCGTCACCTGATTCACCTGCCGGCTCAGCGGGTCGATTTCGGAACGCGGCCGCACCACGCGCGAGCCGCCCGAAGCCCCATCCCCGCTGCCGAACAGCGTCACGCTGCGCCAGTACCACCTCGGAAAGGTGCGTCCCTTCGGTGGAATAGGGCTGCAGGCGCGCCAGTGCTACCCGCCCGAAAGTCCAGGAGGCCGCACCAGTGTTGATCTCGATGTCACATAACCAGAGTCCGCGCTCGGGGTCATCGGTCAGGTCATGGGGGACGACCAGGACCGGGCGCGACCCCCGGCACGAAGGCCGACGGCCAGATCGGGACGCTGCCCCATGGGGTCCTCGTCCGGCGATCGACGCCGCCCGCGGCGCTTTCGGCGTCGCGGCTCCGCACCCAGGCCACCGCCTCGGGGCCTTCCAGCGTGATCGCCACCATCAGGGCCGCTGGCCAAGCTCACGGGCCGGCGTGCTGGTGCTCAACCCCTTCTCGCGCACCGGCTCCCACGGCGCCTGAGCCGCGCCGTCCGGGGCGGCCGCGCCATAGGATCCCCCGATGCCCTCCAGCCCCACCGTCGGCTCCGCTGACACCACCACCGGTGGCGTGCCGCCGCTGGAGCAGCTGTTCCCCTTTCCTCTCGATGGCTTCCAGCTCGAGGCGATCGACGCCCTGAACCAGGGCCATTCGGTGGTGGTGAGCGCCCCCACCGGCTCCGGCAAGACCCTGGTGGGCGAGTACGCCATCCACCGGGCCCTGGCCCATGGCCAGAAGGTCTTCTACACCACGCCCCTCAAGGCTCTCTCCAACCAGAAGCTGCGGGATTTCCGCGAGCAGTTCGGTCACGAGCGGGTGGGCCTGCTCACTGGCGACCTGAGCCTGAACCGGGAGGCCCAGGTGGTGGTGATGACCACCGAGATCTTCCGCAACATGCTCTACGCGGAGATCGACCACCTCGACGACGACCCCCTGGCCGATGTGGAGGCCGTGGTGCTCGACGAGTGCCACTACATGAACGACACCCAGCGGGGCACGGTCTGGGAGGAATCGATCATCCACTGCCCGTCGCGGGTGCAGCTGGTGGCGCTCTCGGCCACGGTGGCCAATGCCGGGCAACTGACGGACTGGATCGAGCGGGTGCATGGCCCCACCCGGCTGATCCACAGCGACTTCCGCCCGGTCCCGTTGGCCTTCAGCTTCTGCAGCGCCAAGGGTCTGCACCCCCTGCTCAACGACGAGGGCACCGGCCTGCACCCCAACTGCAAGGTCTGGCGCCCTCCCAAATCCACCCGCCGCAAGGGACCGAAGGAACCGCGGCCGCCCCAGCCGGAGGCGCCGCCGATCGGCTTCGTGGTGGCCCAGATGGCGGAGCGGGAGATGCTGCCGGCCATCTACTTCATCTTCAGTCGCCGCAACTGCGACCGCTCCGTCCGCGACCTGGCCAAGGTGTGCCTGGTCGATCCTCAGGAGCAGGCGCGCATTCGCCAGCGGCTGGACGCCTTCATGGCGGTGACCCCGGAGGCGGTGCGGGAGGGCGGCCATGCCGACGCCCTGCTGCGGGGCATCGCCGCCCACCACGCCGGCGTGCTGCCGGCCTGGAAGGAACTGATCGAGGAGCTGTTCCAGCAGGGGCTGATCAAGGTGGTGTTCGCCACCGAGACCCTGGCCGCGGGCATCAACATGCCGGCCCGCACCACCGTGATCTCGGCCCTCTCCAAGCGGACCGAGCGGGGCCACCGGCCCCTGATGGGCAGCGAATTCCTGCAGATGGCCGGGCGCGCCGGCCGCCGCGGCCTCGACACCCAGGGCTACGTCGTGACGGTCCAGAGCCGTTTCGAAGGGGTGCGGGAGGCCGGGGCGCTTGCTACCAGCCCGGCCGATCCGCTGGTGAGCCAGTTCACCCCCAGCTACGGCATGGTGCTCAACCTGCTGCAGCGCTACGACCTGGCCAAGGCCCGGGAGCTGGTGGAGCGCAGCTTCGGCCGCTACCTGGCGGGGCTGGATCTGGCCGAGGACGAATCCCGCATCGCCGAGCTGATGGCCCAGCTGGCCAGCCTGGAATCCAGCGGCGGCGAGGTGCCCTGGGACGATTTCGAGGACTACGAGAAGGTCCGCGGCCGCCTGCGGGAGGAGCGGCGCCTGCACCGGATCCTGCAGCAGCAGGCCGAGGAGACCCTGGCCCATGAGCTCACCCTGGCGCTGCAGTTCGCCAGCGAGGGCACCCTGGTGAGCGTCAAGGCGCCGGCCCTGCGCAGCCGGGTCACGCCGGCGGTGATCGTGGCCAAGGTGCCGGGATCCGGCCAGTTCCCGCTGCTGCTCTGCCTCACCGACGAGAACGTCTGGATCCTGCTGCCCTGCCACGCGGTGGTGACCCTGCACGCCGAGCTCAGCTGCCTGCAGGTCGACCAGCTGGAGCCGCCGGAGCTGCACCACGCCAACGAGCTGCGCCATGGCGACAACGCCAGCGGCGGCCTGGCCCTGGCGGTGTCCTCGATGGCCCGCCGCCACGACATGCACACCCCCCGGTACGACCTGGCGGGCGAGGTGCAGCAGCAGGGTGAGCTGGTGCAGCGGCTGGAGCAGGAGCTGGAGGCCCACCCCGCCCACCGCTGGGGCGACCGCAAGCACCTCAAGAAGCACCGCCGCCGCATGGAGGAACTCCAGGAGGAGATCGGCGAGCGGCAGCGGCTGCTGCACCACCGCGCCAACCGCCACTGGGACACCTTCCTGTCCCTGATCGACATCCTGCGCTTCTTCGGCGCCCTCGATGGCGAGGAGGGGCTGGAGCCCACCGAGGTGGGCCGCACCGTGGCGGCCCTGCGGGGCGACAACGAGCTCTGGCTGGGGCTGGCCCTGATGAGCGGCCACCTCGATGCCCTCGATCCGGCCGAGCTGGCGGCGGTGCTGGAGGCCATCTCCACCGAGGTGAACCGGCCCGACCTCTGGTGCGGCTACCCGCCGCCACCGGCCTCCGAGGAGGCCCTCCACGACCTGCGCAGCCTGCGGCGCGAGCTGCAGCGCCAGCAGGAGCGGGCCTCGGTGGTGGTGCCGGTGTGGTGGGAGCCGGAACTCACCGGGCTGGTCCACGCCTGGGCCCGGGGCGCCAGCTGGAACGACGTGATCGCCAACACCTCCCTCGATGAAGGCGACGTGGTGCGGATCCTGCGCCGCACCGTCGATCTCCTGGCCCAGATCCCCTACTGCGAGGCGATCAGCGAGCAGCTGCGCCGCAACTCACGGCTGGCCCTCAAGAGCATCAACCGCTTCCCGGTCTGTGAGATCGAGGATCTGCTGGCGGGCGGCAACGGCAAGCTGGATCCGGCGACGGAGAGGCCGCCGGCCGGTTAGGGGGTGACCATCGGGGTCTTTATTGGCAGAATGGCCAATACGGTGCCACTATTGGCTTGCGTCCGGACGCTGCCAATACCCTCTCCATGGCACTTCCGAACCTCTGGAGGCTCTACAACCTCCGCTCCTCGCCCTTTTTCCAGGCCACCCTGCGCCAGGACTCGGAGGCCACACCGCTCAGCCTGTTCGTGGGGCGCCAGAACGAGCGGCAAAGGCTGCTCAATGCAATCGGTGGCTCCCGCAGTTCCCGTCAGGCGGTGGCGGGGAGGCCTGGCATCGGCAAGACCACCTTGGTGCAGGCCGTAAAGGCCGACGCCCTGGCTGCCGGCTACTGGACCTCAGCCGAGATCATCCCGATCACGGCCGATCTGACCGGTGAGGATCTGATCGGCCAACTGCTCGCCGGCGCCTTTGATGCCGTGCTCGCCTCCTGCACGCAGGCGAGCGGCCCCGCCGTGGAGGCTGCGCAGCAGTTGGTGCGCACCATCCGTCTGCGCGGTGGTGGCTTCACGGTTTCGGCCGCCGGCTTTGGGGCGGGCGGCACCAGCACCCAGGCGGTCTCCTCGCCCCCCGGGGCCCTGCTGCTGGATGGACCCAGGGTTCTGCGCGATCTTCTGGCCTTTGCGCTGGAGCAGGGCGCCTCCGGCGTGGTGCTGCACCTCAACAATCTCGAGAACCTCAGTGAGGCCGATGCCACCCGTGCTGCCGATCTGCTGCGCAGCATCCGCGACCAGGCCCTGTTGCTCGATGGCCTTCACTTGATCGTGGTGGGCACCACCGATGCCGTCCGCATCGTGGTGCAGAGCCACACTCAGGTGCGCTCGGTGTTCAGCGATCCGGTGGTGCTCGAACCTCTTGAGCCGCAGGAGGTTCACCAGTTGCTGGAGGCGCGCTACCGATCCCTGCGACTGGAACCGGGCCTGCCGGTGCAGGCGCCCGTGCAGGGTGCGGTGATCGATGCGTTGCATGAGCTGTTCCGAGGCGATCTCCGCGGACTGCTCAAGGCCTTGGAGGACGGCATCTCTGCCCTGCTGGGTCTGACAGGCGACGGGGAGGGTCCCCAGCCGATTGACCTGGCCGACCTCACCCTCGTGCTGAGCCGTCGCTACAAATTGGAGTTGCTGGACCAGCTCGGCACCACCCTCTGGCAACGGTTGGAAGCCTGGGGCGAGCGGGACGTGCAGGCGGTGCTGACCCAGGCCGACCTGGTGAGGCTCTGGGGAATCAAGCAGCCCTCGGTGTCCCAGACGTTGCAGCAACTGGTGCATTCGGGTGCCGCGGACGTGCTGCCACGCCGGGGAGGGGAACCGCTTCAGTACCTGCTGACAGGCGCGACCCGGCTGGCCCTCAGCTGAAGGGCTACGTATTGGCTGATCGGCCAATACCAGCTACGTATTGGCCGTTGGCAAACACCAGCCAATACCCCGCCTGCGGGGTAAAGGGCGGCCGCCCGCGCGTTTCAGATCCCCAGCCGCTCCCAGATCACGTCCAGGTTCGCCCGGTGCAGGTCGGTGGCGAAGCAGGCCTCCAGCTGCTCGGGGCCCAGGTGGCTGGTGACGGTGGGATCGCCCGCCAGATTGGCGCGGAAGTCGCCGCCCTCGGTGTTCCAGGCGGCGTGGGCGTGGCGCTGCACGATCCGATAGGCCTCCTCCCGGCTCAGCCCCGCCTCCACCAGCGCCAGCAGCACCCGCTGGCTGAACACGACGCCGCCGTAGACGTTCATGTTGCGGGCCATGTTCTCGGGGTACACCCCCAGCCCTTCCACCACGGCGGTCATCTCCCGCAGCATGAAGTGCAGGGTGACCGAGCAGTCGGGCAGCATCATCCGCTCCACCGAGCTGTGGCTGATGTCCCGCTCGTGCCAGAGGGCCACGTTCTCCAGGGCGGCCACGGTGTAGCTGCGCAGCACCCGGGCCAGGCCGCTGATGCGTTCGCTGCGGATCGGGTTGCGCTTGTGGGGCATGGCCGAGCTGCCCTTCTGCCCCTTGGCGAAGTTCTCCTCCACCTCCAGCACGTCGGAGCGCTGCAGGTTGCGGATCTCGGTGGAGAAGCGCTCCAGGGAGGTGCCCACCAGGGCCAGGGTCTGGACGTATTCCGCGTGGCGGTCGCGGCCGATCACCTGGGTGCTGGCGGTGTCGGGCTCCAGGCCCAGCAGCCGGCAGGTGATCGCCTCCACCTGCGGATCGGTGTTGGCGTAGGTGCCCATGGCACCGCTGATCTGGCCCACGGCCACCACCGTGGCGAGCCGCTCCAGCCGCTCCCGGTTGCGCTCGGTTTCGGCCAGCCAGCCGGCCACCTTGAAGCCGAAGGTGATCGGCTCGCCGTGGATGGCGTGGGAACGGCCGATCATCACCGTGTCCTTGTGGGCCCGGGCCAGCCGGCGCAGGGCGCCTGAGAGGCCATCGAGCTCGGTGCGCAGCAGGGCCACCGAGGCCTTCAGCTGCAGGGCCAGGCCGGTGTCCAGCACGTCGGAGCTGGTCATGCCCACGTGGATGTAGCGGCCCGCATCACCGACGTGCTCGTTGACGTTGGTCAGGAAGGCGATGACGTCGTGGCGCACCTCCGCCTCGATCTCCAGGATCCGGGGCACCTCGAAGGCCGCCTTCTCGCGGATCGTGGCCAGCGCCTCGGCGGGCACCCGGCCCAGCTCCACGTTGGCGGCGGTGGCGGCGATCTCCACCTCGAGCCAGCTCTGGAACTTCGCTTCCTCGCTCCAGAGGCGGCCCATTTCGGGCAGGGTGTAACGCTCGATCAAGGGCCGGGCGGTGGTGAACGATCCCCCAACCTATCGAGCCGCCCCCACCGGCTCAGGCGGCGGCGGTGAGGCGGCGGTAGGGCAGCTCCAGGTGCACCATCGACCCCCAGGCCTGCTGGCGCACCCAGCAACGGGTGCCGCGGCGGCGGATCAGCTGGAACGGGGGCAGATCCTCGGGATGGTCCCGCAGCCGCACGAAGCTTCCCGGGTGGAGCAGCTCCACCACGTTGGACCCGGGGGCCGCCGTGGATCGAGGGCCAGCCATGGGAGGGAACCGGGAAAAGACTGGAGCCATCCTGCGACTGTTCCGCGCCGAACCGTCTGCCCATCGGTTTTTGTTCGGTTTGGATCGCTGTTCGGTGACAACATGCCGGTGGAGCGGCAGGACCCATGGCCGAAAAGCAGCATGGCCCGTAAGCAGCGGCTCGATCGCCGCCTGGTGGATCTGGGCCTGGTGACCAGCCGCCAGCAGGCCCAGCAGCTGATCCGGGCCGGCCGGGTGCGCGGGGGCGGCGAGGTGCTCGACAAGCCCGGCACCGAGGTGGCCGAGAGCCTGCCCCTGGAGGTGGAGCAGCCGCCCCGGTTCGTCTCCCGGGGGGGCGAGAAGCTGGAGGGGGCCCTGGCGGCCCTGCCGATCCAGGTGGAAGGCCGGGTATGCCTCGACGGCGGCATCTCCACCGGCGGCTTCACTGATTGCCTGCTGCAGCACGGGGCCGTGCGGGTGTACGGGATCGATGTGGGCTACGGCCAGACGGCCTGGAGCCTGCGCACGGATGAACGGGTGGTGCTGCGGGAGCGCACCAACCTGCGCCACCTCACCCCGGAGCTTCTCTACGGGGAAGGCGATCCCTGGCCCGACCTGGCCGTGGCCGATGTGTCGTTCATTTCCCTCACCCGGGTGCTGCCGGCCCTGCGGGCCCTGCTGACGGGGGCGGGTGAGGCGCTGCTGCTGGTCAAGCCCCAGTTCGAGGTGGGCCGCCAGCGGGTGGGCAAGGGGGGCGTGGTGCGGGATCCGGCGGCCCACGCCGATGCCATCGCCACCGTGATCACGGCGGCAAGGGAAGTGGACTGGCACCCGGCAGGGCTGGTGGCTTCACCCCTGACCGGGCCCGCCGGCAACCACGAATACCTGCTGTGGCTGGTGCCGCCCGGAGCGGGTGCCGAGCCTCCCTCGGAGGGCACGGACTGGTCCGGCAGGATCGCAGCCCTGGTGAAGGACACCCTGGCCGGGGCCTGAAGGGGGCCCACGGCCAGGGTCAGGGGGTCAGGGGCGGGGGCTCAGATGGCGCCGCTGTCGAGGTCGCCGGTGCGGATCCGGATCACCGAATCCACGGTGCTGATGAAGATCTTGCCGTCACCGATCTCGCCGGTGCGGGCCGCGTCCTGCACCGCCTGGACCACAGTGGCCACCCGGTCGTCGTCGACGACGATCTCGAGCTTGAGTTTCTGCAGGAATTCCACCGTGAATTCGGATCCGCGATAGCGCTCCACCTGCCCCTTCTGCCGGCCGAATCCGCGCACCTCGCTCACGGTCATGCCGACGATGCCCGCATTGACAAGGGCGATCTTCACGTCCTCGAGCTTGAAGGGGCGGATGATGGCCTCGATTTTCTTCATGGCTGTGCTGCGGTCAGGAAGGCGACGGTTGGAGTCTCTCAGAGTCCCCGCCTGAGGGGGGGACGGCTCCATTACCGCCGAGCCTTGCCGGGGTCGTCGTAACGGTTGCTACGCGAGCTCCGGGGCGCTGACGGGCGGCCGGGGCCCTTGACGTGGGCTCCGCGCCATGGGCCAGCTCCTGTACGGTCAAAAACCGTCTCCCAGTCCTGCTGACCATGGCTTCCGGTGTCGCCGACCAGCCCCAGACCGTGACCCCCCTGTACGGGGAGCGGGCCATCGCCGAGGCCCAGCTGGTCTGCTTCGCCAATCCCCGCGAGGGTCGCGCCTACGAGGTGTCCATCGAACTGCCGGAGTTCACCTGCACCTGCCCCTTCTCCGGCTATCCCGATTTCGCCGTCCTGCGGCTGCTGTATCAGCCCGGCCCCCGGGTGCTGGAACTCAAGGCCCTCAAGCTCTACGTCAACAGCTACCGCAACCGCTCCATCTCCCACGAGGAGGCGGCCAACCGGATCCTCGACGACCTGGTGAGCGCCTGTGATCCCGTCTGGATGCAGCTGGAGGCCGATTTCAACCCCCGGGGCAACGTCCACACCGTGGTGCGGGTCAGCCACGGCGAGCGCCGGCCCTGCTGAGTCAGGGCTGGGGTTCCAGCCGCTGCAGCAGCGCCGGCAGCTCGGCGGCGAAGGCGGTGAGGTTGCGGTTGCAGAGGCCCGCCACGTGCAGCCGGCCACCGGGTCCATCGGCAATGGCCCAGAGCTGACGGGTGGCCACCAGGCTCAGGGCACCGCCCGCCAGGGCGATGGCGAAGCCGGTGTACACCAGGGGAACGCCGGGGTCCCGTTTGAACAGGATGCCGCTGGCGGGCAGCACGCTCGCCACCCGGATCGGCAGCCCCTTCACCTCCTGGGCTTCGCCGCCGGGCACCAGCTGGGCCAGGGCCACGCCATCGGGGCCGAACACCTGCACCGGCCCCTGTTCGCTGGTGAGGCTCAGCAGCACCGGCTCGGTGCCATCGGGGCGGGTGGGCAGCACCAGCCCCCAGAGCTGGTCGCCCAGCTGGGGGAAGGTCTGCAGCGGCAGCTCCAGCACCGGACTGCGGCCCAGCTGCAGGCTGATCGTCGCCAGGGACCAGTCGGCCTGATAAAGCGTCATGCCCCGGTAGCGCAGGGGGTGGTTGACGCTGATGGCGGCTTCGGTGGTGGTGGCCGTATCGCCGGGGGTGATCAGCCGCAGGTTGGAGGAGAACTGCTCCGGGCGGCCGGCGGGATCCCGCTGGATGCGGAAGTCGTCGAGGGCCAGGGTCACCTGGGTGCTGCCGCGGCTGTCGAGCAGCTCCAGCTCCCGACCCGGGGCCAGGAAGCGCTCCAGCCGCTGGCCCCCCAGGGCGCCCCAGGCCGCCCCCACCATCAGCACCACCATGCCGGCATGGACCAGCAGGGGACCCACCCGGCCGAGCACCCCCCGGCGGGCCGCCAGGCGGTCGTCCTGGCGATGGATCTGCCAGCCCGAACCGCGCAGTTCGGCCTCCAGCCGCCCGAGGCCGGCGACGGGCTCGGCGGTGACGAGGGTTTCGGCCACGCTCAGCTTGCTGAGCTGGCGGGGGCTGCGGTAGTCGATCCAGCGCAGGGAGGACTGCAGGGCGGGCCACTGGCGGCGCCAGCTGCACAGGATCAGCGACAGGCCCAGCCAGGCGAGCAGGGCCAGGAACCAGCCACTGGAATAGACGTGATCCAGCTGCAGGCGCAGCACCCCGTCGCCGTCGAGCAGGCCCAGCCAGGGGTGGGGGTCGTAGAGCTGTTGGTAGAAGGCGGCCTCCTCCTTCTGGGGAATGGCCGTCCCGATGCCGCTGGCGATGGCGATGACCAACAGCAGGCCGATCGCCAGGCGCAGGTCTGAGATCCAGGCGGCCAGGCGCTGCAGGGGGCGCCAGGGTGAGGCTGCCGTGCCGCTCATGGCAGCACCGACAGCAGGGTGAGGCCGCCGCTGGCGAGCAGCACCACGCCGCTGATCGGCGGCACCCACTGGCCCAGGCGGCGCAGCTGCAGCAGCCCGGGCAGGGAGGCGGCCACCGTGCCGGCCAGCAGCAGGGGCATCACCTGGCCGGCACCGAAGCTGGTGAGCAACAGCATGCCCACCAGGGGCTGGCCTGTCTGGGCCATCCAGGCCAGCAGCACGGCCAGCACCGGGGTGGTGCAGGGGGTGGCGGCCAGGCCGAAGGCCAGGCCGGCCGCCAGCGGGGCCAGCGGCGCCGGCACGCGCCTTCGCCAGCGTTCGGGGTCGGGGCCGGCCGGCAACGGCACCCGGAGCACACCCAGCAGGTTGAGGCCCATGACCACGGCCACGACGGCCACCAGCAGCGGCAGCTGGCCGGGGATGCGGCCATAGAGGCGGCCCATCAGGCCGCTGGCCAGGCCAAGCAGCACCAGGGCCGCCACGATGCCGGCCGCGAAGCTGGCGCTGCGCTGCCAGGGGGCACGCCCCTGGTCTTCAGCGCCGAAGCCGGCCAGGTAGGCCAGGGTGACGGGCAGCAGCGACAGGGAGCAGGGACCGAGGCTGGTGAGCAGGCCGCCGCTGAACACCACCGCCAGGGTCAGGGGGCCGGGGTGGGCCAGGGAACCCTGGAGCAGCAGTTCGCTGCTGCGGGCCCAGTCGGCGAAGGGCAGCCCGGGGCTGAGCATGGCCGATCGAGGTTGGCAGCAGGGCTCAGCCTATCGGGGCAGGCCGTGGGGCCCGACGCCGGGGCCGGACCGGCTCGAGTCCGGAGGACTCCAGGGAGCAGCGCAGCAGCAGGCCCGCCAGGAACAGGCTGCTGAGCAGGGAGTTGCCCCCGTAGCTGATCATCGGCAGGGGCAGGCCGGTGGTGGGCATCGAGCCGCTGGCCACGGCGATGTTGAGGATCGACTGGCCCACCAGCAGGGTGGTGCAGCCGATGGCCACCAGGCGGTGCTGGTTGCTGCGGCAGGCCATGGCCACCCGCAGGCCCACGAAGCCGAAGATCATCAGGAACAGCAGCAGCATCACCGAGCCGACGTAGCCGAACTCCTCGGCGAAGACCGCGAAGATGAAATCGGTGGTCTGGATCGGCAGGTACTGGAGCTTCTGGGTGGAGAGCCCGAAGCCCGAGCCAAGCACGCCCCCCGAACCGATGGCCAGCAGGCTCTGCACCAGCTGGTAGCCGTCCCCCTGGGCGACGCGCCAGGGGTTCAGGAAGGAGCTGACCCGGGCGAACTGGTAGGGGTTGATCATGATGCTGATGGTCCCCGCCACGAGGCCGCCGCCGGCGGCCCCCAGCAGCAGCGTCAGGGGCAGGCCGCCGGACAGGGCCATCAGCCACAGCAGCAGGCCCAGCAGGGCGGCGGTGCTGAGGTTGGGCTGCTTGAGGATCAGCAGGATCACCACCCCGAAGATGCCGAGCCAGAGGAGCTTCTGGTCGAGGGCGATGCGGCGCCAGTGGGAGAAGATCACGGCCCCCTGCAGCACGATGAAGGGCTTGATCAGCTCCGAGGGCTGCAACTGCACCGGGCCGAGCACCAGCCAGCGGCTGGCCCCGTTGACGGTGGTGCCCACCACCAGGGTGGCGGCCACCATCAGGGCCCCCACCAGCAGGGCGGGCGCCGCCAGGTGCAGCCAGCGGCGCATGGAGGTGCGCATGGCCAGCCACAGCAGACCCCAGCTGGCCACCAGCCAGATGGCCTGGCGCTTGACGTAATAGGCCCCGTCCCCCATCTCCCGCTCGGCCACCCACCAGCTGGCGGAGGTGAGCACCAGCAGGCCCACCAGGCTCCAGAGGGCCACCAGGCCGAGCAGCAGGCGGGCTTCCGCGGGCCACTGCTGCCAGGGCAGCGGCAGGAAGCCGGCGCCGGGACGGCCGTGGAGCAGGCGGGGTGCAGGGGTGGACAAGGCCGCGGGAGGGTTCCGGGAATGGCCCATTCAGCCGTGACCGAGGTGGGTTTGTCGAGCCGCGGTGAACAATTCGCCGCCTGCGCTGCTGGCTTCGCTCGAGGCCAACAAAAAAGCCCGGCCATGGGCCGGGCGATTGGGTGGGAGCGCCGTGGGCGTTCTCAGTTGCCGCAGTTCTGCTGACGACGGCCGGTGGCCAGTTCCACCTTCAGGATCCTGCCGCCCTGCTTCATGATCCGCTGCTGTTCGGCGAACCAGCTGTGATAGGGCACCCACTTGGTGAAGTAGGTGTTCTGCAGCTCCCTCTGACTGCGCACCTTCTCGGGGCAGGGGATGCAGGCCGTGATCTTGAACAGGCGCATGGGGTGATCCTCGGAAAACGTGCCGTGGGTAGGTCGTTGCTGGGGATCAGTTGCCCAGGCCGGAGCTGATGTAGTCGAAGTAGACGCCCATCTCACGACCGGCATCGGGGCCGACGAGGGAGGCGGTGGCTTCCTTCATGGCCTGGATCGACTGCACCGTGGCGCCGATGGGCACACCCAGGGAGTTGTAGGTCTCCTTGAGGCCGTTCAGCACACGCTCGTCGAGGATCGACGTGTCACCGGCCAGCATGGCGTAGGTGGCATAGCGCAGGTAGTAGTCGAGGTCGCGGATGCAGGCCGCGTAACGACGGGTGGTGTACATGTTGCCGCCCGGACGGGTGATGTCCGAGTACAGCAGGGCCTTGGCGACGGCTTCTTTGATGATGGCCGAAGCGTTGGCGCTGATGGTGGCGGCGGCACGCACCCGCAGCTCACCGCTGGCGAAGTACTGCTCGAGGCGGCCCATGGAGCCTCCGTCGAGATAGAGCCCCTGGACGTCGGCCTGGTTGATGACGTTGGTGATGGCGTCTTGCATGGATCCTGGGTTTGATGGCGATGGACGGGAGGGAGGTGAAACCTCAGGAGAGGGCGCCGACCACGTAGTCGAAGTAGAAGCCGGCCTCTTCGGCATCGGAGCCGGTGAGGAGGCCCGTGGCTGCGGTCTTCATCTCGCGCACGGCTTCCGCCATGGCTTCGAGGGGGGTGCCGAGGGCGCGATACATCTCGCGGGCCCCGATGACGCCGATCTCTTCGATCGGGGTCACATCCCCGGCGACCACGCCGTAGGTGACCAGGCGGAGGTAGTAGTCCATGTCGCGCAGGCAGGAAGCCGTCATCTCTTCCCCGTAGGCGTTGCCGCCGGGGGAAACGAGATCGGGGCGCTTCTGGAAAAGCTGGCCTCCGGCCTGCTTCACGATGCGCTCCCGGCTTTCAGCCAGGACCTGGGCGACGCGCAGACGACGCTGACCTCCTGCCACGAACGACTTGATCTGGTCAAGTTCGCCAGGGCTGAGGTAGCGGGCTTCGGCGTCCGCGTTGATGATCGAGTTGGAGACGATGCTCATGCAGTTCTGCCTCGAAACAAGCGGTCACCGTGAAGGAGACCGGTATCCGGTGGGTAAGGGTGATCGGCTTGGCCGACCGTCGCATCATTCTGTGGCAAGGGCCGTCGCTCCCATGGCAGCCGGTAACAGTTCTTCACGGCGGATCGCCCCGCGAGATCCCTTGGCTTGCAACGGCTTTGGCCGGAGTTGTTATCACCGTTCAAGCGCAGCAATTGTTCATCTTTTGAGCTTGCCGTCCACGACGTCGCAAGTGCATCGACAGCCCAATCTCTCCGTCTCGTTGTAGAGACGGAGCAAAAGAAACCCCCCGGGACTGACCCGGGGGATCATCGGATGAGCCGCAGGGACTCCTTCAGGGGCGACCTGGGATGGCTCGGGGGCGGATCAGATCGCGCCCCGCAGCGAGGGGGTGAGCCCGGCGTTGCCGCCGTAGAGGGCGGCGGTGCGGTTCACGGTCGTCAGGGGCACACCGTCCTCGGTGCCGAGGCCGCGCAGGTACGGGACTGTGTCCTGGCCGAAGGCGGTGGCGTACTCCCGGGCGCTGAGCAGTTCGGCGACAGCGGCCTGCTGGCCGGCGGTGGCGCGGGTGGCGAGGAACCGGCTGACCTCACCCGGCATGGCGGCGCGTCCGAGCAGGGCCAGGTAGGCGGCGGAGGCGGCCCGCAGGGGGGCCATCCGCTGGAGCCGCTGCTGGAACAGCTCGCTGCCGGCGATCTGGGCCACGAACTCGGCCACCGAGAGCTGGCCGTCACGCAGCTGGGACTCGGGATCCATCTGGCGCTCGGCCGCGAAGGGCACGCGGTTGAGGAGCTGGCGGTAGACCGCCTGCACCACTTCCTGCACCTGGGTCTCGCTGGGATCGCGGAGCAGCTGCACGGGCCTGGAGAGGCTCTGACGGCGACCGAATCCCTGGGGAGCGCCCGGTCGCAGGGCCTTGGCCATGGCGCTGTCGGGGGCGGTGGCGACACCGCTCAGCAGGTTGGTGCCCACCAGAGCCTTCCAGCCACTGGCAAGGCCGATGCTGGCGGGGGCCGCGTAGCCATTGACGCTGCCGGCGGTGGAGACGCCGCTGCGCCAGACGGGGGCGGCGCCGCCCCCGGGCTGCCAGGGGGACTGGCTCCAGCTGCGGGTGGGGGCAGGGGGCTCCCGGAGGGTTCCGGGACCGCTGGGTACGCCCATGGAGGTCGACGCACTCTGGCCGCCGGCCACCTCCGCCTTCCACTGGCCGCGCACCTTGGGCCTGGCCGTCAGGTTGCGGGGGACCAGATCGCCGACGGTGCGGATCTCCTGGGACACCGGCACGGTCGGCCGTTGCAGGGGGGTGATGTCGGCAACCGTCTCGAGGGTGCGCACCAGGCCCGGGACGCGGCGGGCGTTGCGATCGGCAGGGGTGATGAAGCGCTCGTAGGGGACGGTGTCCTCGCCGAAGCAGTCGTTGTATTCGCGGCCTTCGATCATGGCGTCGACGACGCCGTAGAAGCCCTTGCGGGCGGCGGTGTCGAAGTATGCGTTGATCTCCCAGCGACCGAAGGTGGGACGGCCGAGGATGCGGCGGTGCATCACCTCGATGGCTTTGGTGATGTAGAGGCCGCTCCAGTAACGACGGCGGAAGGCGTTGGAGCGGGCCACCTGGCGGACGAACTCCCGCAGGCTGATGTCGCCGTTCTCGAGCTTGATCTCCTCGACCTTGTTGCGCTCGCCGGCGTAGCCGGCGGTGCCGAGAACCTGCACGTAGACCGCATTGATGACGGCCTGGGTGCTGGATTCGGTGCCGCGGATGCTGGGCTGGCCGCCCCGGCGGGGGGTGGAGCTGCCGCCGGTGGCGATCTGGCTCAGGCGCACCACCTTCGGCCCCACCCGGCGCGGGGTGGCCTTGCGGAACTGGGCGCTGTCCATGGGCCCGGGCTGGGCCATGCCGTTGCCGATCAGGATCCGGCGGGTGTCGTAGCTGAAGGGGGCCGGGCGGGTGGCCACCGACGCCGTGCTGGACGGGAAGATCGCCCCGTAGGTGAGGGCCAGGGGATCGTTGCCGCCGCCGTAGGGGTGCTGGTCGGCGAGGGGCTGGCGGTAGGAGGCGTAGAGGGTGATGTACTGGGGCGCCCCCTCGAACGGCGCACTGAAGCGGAAGAGGTTGCGGTTGGATCCCCAGCCGGCGCTCTCCTGGGCCTCCTCGCCGATGTCGCGGAGGTAGGGCACCGTTTCCTCACCGAAGACCCGGGCGTACTCCATGCTGTTGACCAGCGCATCGACGAGGCCGCCCAGGCCCTTGGCGCTGACGATGGCGAAGTACTGGCGGAACTCCTCGATCGAGCTCACGCCGCGGCCCAGGAAGTGGCGGAAGGCGAGCTCCACCACCCGGCTGTTGGAGAAGCGGCCGTAGAACTGGCGCCGGTAGACCTTGCTGCGGCCGAGGGCGCGGATGAACTCCCGCATCGAGAGCTGGCCCTGGCGCACCTGGGTGGCCTCCACCGGGCAGACCACCTGGGAGTAGCCCTTGACGATGTCCCGCTCGAACACCTGGCGGTAGGCGGCCCGGATGATCTCGGCCTTCTCGGCTCCGGAGAGGCCCGGCTTCATCACGAAGCGCTGGGAACCTTCGGCGGCAAGGGCATAGATCGCCGGCAGCTGCAGGCCCTGGTTGACGGGGCTGCCCAGGCGCGCTCGGGTGGAGGGGGTGGGGATCTCGAGCTCCTTGAGGAGCACGTTGAAGCAGTCGATCACCAGCTGGCGGGAGTCCGGCTCCCCTTTGAACAGTCCGGCGGCGGCGGCACGCATCTCCTGCAGGGCCACGTTGGTGGCCGCCAGGGAGCAGGCCTTCTCGAGCACGTCGCGGAGTCCGCGGGTGTTCACCGCCAGGATGCTGGGATCACCGGCGATCACGGCATAGCCCACATAGCGGAGGAACCAGGCCAGGTCCCGCAGCGACTTGCGCATGCGGGCGTTGCCGTAGATCGCCACCGAGATGGGGTTGAAGCCGCTGGGCAGCACGACCCGCACGTCGGCGTCGGCCTGGACACCCTCAAGGATGCGGCCGAGCAGACCACTGCCCCCCGATCCCTGGGCGAAGGTGCGCACCGAGCGCTGGAATGCGGCCTGGTCGGCGGCGAGGGCGACCCCGTCAGCGGCGCCCACGCTCGGCGTGCTGAGGGGGGCGTCGAGATAGGAGAGGGGCGTGCCGCCGGTGAAGATCCGGTTGGCGGCCTTGGCCACGATCGCGTCGGCGTTGGCGGAGATCCGTCGGGCGGCTTCGACGCGGATCTGGCCGCTGCGGAAGAAGGTGGTCAGGGCGTCCAGTTCGCCGCCGTCGGGGAAACGGTCCTGCTGCTCCGCCTTCCGGACGCTGGAGAGCGGCAGGGTGTCGTAGCGCTGGGGGGCGACCCTGGTGCTGCCGCTGCTGGCGGTCACGGTCATGAACGAGAGCGAGCCGGGCTGGGTCACGTTACGGCTGGCCCCCTGGCCCTCCGGGGCGGGATGAACAAATGTTTGCAGCCTTCCGATGCGCTCACGCTGAACGGCGGCCGGCGCCGTGGAATGCTGCCGGAACCCGCACCAAGGCATTGATGGATCACCCCCCGGAGGCCCCGCTGGATGCCGCCACGCCGGTGGTCAGCGCCTTCTACGACCGCTTCCCCTACCCGGGGGACCCCCTCCAGGACGGCCCGCCCCCTGGATACAACTGGCGCTGGTGCGTGGACAGCGTGGTGGCGGCCGTGGACGGGGCCCTGCCGCCGGCGCCGCGGCCCTGGCGGATCCTCGACGCCGGCTGCGGCACCGGGGTGAGCACCGACTACCTCTGCCATCTCAATCCCGGCGCCAGCGTGCTGGCGGTGGACATCAGCGCCGGTGCCCTGGCGGTGGCCCGCGAGCGCACCGCCCGCTCCGGGGCCGCAGCCCGGGTGGCGGAGCTGCGCATCGAGCAGCGCAGCCTGCTCGACCTGGCGGGGGAAGGCCCCTTCGACTACATCAACTCGGTGGGAGTGCTGCATCACCTCGACCGGCCCGAGGAGGGCCTGCGGGCCCTGGTGCCCCTGCTGCGGCCGGGGGGGCTGCTGCACCTCTTTCTCTATGCCGACGGCGGCCGCTGGGAGATCCACCGCACCCAGCGGGCCCTGGCCCTGATGGGGGTGGGCACCGGACCGGCGGGTCTGCGGCTGGGCCGGGAGCTGTTCGCCACCCTGCCCGAGACCAACCGCCTGCGGCGGCACCACGAGCAGCGCTGGGCGCTCGACACCGCCGCCGATGCCAATTTCGCGGATATGTACCTCCATCCCCAGGAGACCAGCTACGACCTGGAGCGCCTGTTCCGCTTCGTCGACCAGCCCGGCATCCGCTTCGCCGGCTTCTCCAATCCCGAGGTCTGGGATCCGGCCCGGCTGCTGCAGGGGGAACTGCTGGAGCGGGCCCGGGCGCTGTCGCCACGGCAGCAGTGGGCCCTGGTGGAGAGCCTCGATCCCGACATCAGCCACTTCGAGTTCTTCCTGCGGCGCCAGGACGGCGACGGGGCTCCGGACACCTCAAGCAGCACGGCCCCGCAGGAGTGGAGCGACGCGGCCCTGCTGGCAGCCGGGGGCGAGTGCAACCGCTGCCTGTGGGGCTGGCCCTCCACGGCACTGCTGGGTCCCGACCTGCGTCCCCTGACCATCTCGGAGGAGGAGCTGGCCCTGATGGAGGCCCTGGAGGCGGCCCCAGCCGGCACACCGATCGGGGCGCTTCCCCTGGCCCAGGGCCCCGCCGAGCGGCTGGCGGCGACGCGGCGGCTCCTGGAGGAGCGGGTACTTCTGTTGCTTAGAGCCTGAACGGGCCGAGTGATAAAGTCCGCACGCCAAGACGGAGCCTCGTCGGTTGCAGGCTGCCCTGACCCCCTCCCCGGATGCCGTCCCCCCCGCGGAGACGTCGACCGAAGAGGTCGCAGTCCATCCGACCATCGAGCCTCCCCCCCAGCCTGAACTCGCCGCCGCTCCGGCGACGGTGAACAACGGCATGGACGGTTACCTGCGGCTGCAGCGCCGGATGCTTCTTTCCACGGTCTGTGTCACCGCCCTGGCGGTGCCCCTCACGGCCCTGTGGTTCGACCTTCCCACCGCTTTCAGTCTGCTGGTGGGATCCCTGGCGGGGCTCCTGTACCTCCGCCTCCTGGCCCGCAGCGTGACCCGCTTCGGCGTCGAAACCAAGGGGGTGGGCAAGGCCCAGCTGCTGGTGCCGGTGGTGCTGGTGGTCGCGGCCGCCAGGCTCCCCGTCCTCGAGATCCTGCCCGCCGTGCTGGGATTTCTCCTCTACAAGCCCGCTCTGATCGTTCAGGCCGTCCTCGACACCTGAATCCCTGTTTCAGCCGCTCCGGCGGCCCAGACGTTCCGCCAGGCCCTACCCCCGATGGCTCCGTTGCCCCTAGCCCTTCCCTTCGCCGCCCTCGAGGTCGGCCAGCACCTCTACTGGCAGCTCGGCAATTACAAGATCCACGGCCAGGTCTTCCTGAGTTCCTGGGTCGTGATCGGCGCCCTGCTCGCCGTGGTCGTGGTCGGCACGCGCCGCCTGGAGCGCGATCCCAGGGGTGTGCAGAACCTGCTGGAGTTCCTCTGGGATTACCTGCGCGACATCGCCCGCGAATACATCGGTGAGAAGGCCTACCGCGACTGGCTTCCCTTCATCGGCACCCTGTTCCTGTTCATCTTCGTGAGCAACTGGGGCGGGGCCCTGATCCCCTGGAAGCTGGTCCACCTGCCCAGCGGTGAACTGGGCGCCCCCACCGCCGACATCAACACCACCATCGCCCTGGCGCTGCTGGTGTCGCTGGCCTACTTCTATGCGGGCCTGAGCCGCAAGGGTTTCCGGTACTTCGAGTACTACGTGGAACCCACGCCGATCATGCTCCCCTTCAAGATCGTTGAGGACTTCACCAAGCCGCTCTCGCTCTCCTTCCGTCTGTTCGGCAACATCCTTGCCGACGAACTGGTGGTGGCGGTCCTGGCGTTCCTGGTGCCCCTGGTGGTGCCCCTGCCGGTGATGTTCCTCGGCCTGTTCACCAGCGCCATCCAGGCCCTGATCTTCGCCACCCTGGCGGCCTACTACATCGGTGAGGCCGTCCACGAGGAGCACCACTAGGTCTGCCCCTCGCCGGCCCGTCCCCCCGGTCTGGCAAACTCTCTGCGCGCAGGTCCGGCTCGATCCGGGCCCGCCTTCCCAGGTGTCCCCGGCGCAGGGTTCTCGACAAGGTTCCTTCCGCGCTTCCCCGGCGCCCCACATTTCTAACCCCACCATGGATTCCCTTACTTCCGCTGCGTCCGTCGTGGCTGCTGGTCTTGCCGTCGGTCTCGGCTCCATCGGTCCTGGCATCGGCCAGGGCACCGCTTCCGGCGGCGCCGTCGAAGGCATCGCCCGTCAGCCCGAAGCTGAAGGCAAGATCCGCGGCACCCTGCTGCTCTCCCTGGCCTTCATGGAATCGCTGACCATCTACGGCCTGGTGGTCGCCCTGGTGCTGCTGTTCGCCAACCCCTTCTCCTGATCGGAGGCCATCGCGGGGATGACAGGGCCGCCCGTTCGTTGCGGCCCTTCTCCACCCCCGGCTCCATCCACGCCTCCACCACCGCCCGCCTTATTGCCCCATGACCAGCTGGCTTCTGCTTGCCGAGGCAGGTGCGACCGCAGGGTCGCCCGAGGGAGGTCTGTTCGACCTCGACGCCACCCTGCCGCTCATGGCGCTGCAGGTGGTGATCCTCACCTTCATTCTCAACAGCCTGTTCTTCCGACCGGTCGGCAAGGCCGTCGAGGACCGTGAGGGCTACATCGCCACCAGCCGGACCCAGGCGAAGGAGAAGCTCGCCCAGGCCGAGCGCCTCGAGGCTGATCTCAAGGAACAGCTGAAGGGGGCCCGTCTCGAGGCCCAGAAGGTGATTCTGGAGGCCGAGCAGGATTCCGACCGTCTCTACCGTGAGGCCCTGGCGGTGGCCCAGGCGGATGCCATCGCCAGCCGCGAAAGCGCCCGCAGCAAGATCGATGCTCAGCGCGCCGAAGCTCTGAGCGCTCTCGAGGCCGATGCCGACAGGCTCGCCGACCTCATCGTCGACCGTCTCCTGACCGCCTCATGATCACCTCCACCATCCCGTCGCTCCTCGCGAGCCACGGCAGCTTCGGCCTCAACCTCGACATCTTCGAGACCAACATCATCAACCTGGCGATCGTCATCGCCGGCCTGACGTGGTTCCTGAGGGGTTTCCTCGGGGGCATCCTGGAGCGCCGCCGCGAGCGGATCCTGGGGGAACTCAAGGACGCCGAGGAGCGCCTGAACGCGGCCACCGCCTCCCTCGCCGAGGCCCAGAAGAGCCTGGGTGAGGCCCGCACCCGCGCCGAGAAGATCCGCGCCGACGGCAAGGTCCGCGCCGAGGCCATCCGCTTCGAGAGCGAGAAGCGCACCGTCGAGGAGATGGCGCGCCTGAAGCAGGACTCCCAGTCCGACCTGGATTCGGAGGTCTCCCGCGTCAGCCGGCTGCTGCAGCGCGAGGCCGCCGAGATGGCCATCGCCAAGGCCCTGGTCAGCCTGCCCGGTCGCCTCGATGCCAGCACCCAGGCCCAGCTGATCGATCAGTCCATTCAATCGATGGGGAACGCCTGATGCCTCTGCTCAACACCATCACCACCCCCTACGCCGACGCCTTCCTTCAGGTGTGCGACGCCAACGGCGACACCGAGGCGGTGATCGATCAGGCCCGGGCGATCCTCGCCCTCTGGCACGACTCCAGCGACCTGCGTGAGGCGATGGCCTCCCCGGTCCTCGAGGTCGAAGGCAAGAAGGCGGCGCTCGAGAAACTCTTCGGCAAGGACATCTCCCCCTCCTTCCTGAATCTGCTCAAGCTGCTGGCCGACCGCCAGCGCATCGGTTTCCTCGATGCCGTCCTGGAGCGGCTCCTGGATCTCTACCGCGAGCAGAACCAGATCGCCCTGGCCACCGTGACCTCGGCGAGTCCCCTGAGCGAGGACCAGCAGGCGCTGCTCGCCGAGAAGGCCAAGGCCGTGGCCGGCACCGACAAGGTGGAGATCAGCCTCGCGGTGGATCCTGCCCTGATCGGCGGCTTCGTCCTCAGCGTCGGATCCCGGGTGATCGACGCCAGCCTCGCCGGCCAGGTGCGGCGCCTGGGCCTGACGCTCGCCAACGTGAGCTGACGCTTCCTTCCCTCCCCCCACTCCTCCCCACTTCATCGCCTCCCCTCCGGGGACTCCCACCCATGGTTTCCATCCGCCCCGACGAGATCAGCGCCATCCTCAAGAAGCAGATCGCCGACTACGACAAGTCGGTCTCTGTCAGCAACGTCGGCACCGTCCTGCAGATCGGTGATGGCATCGCCCGGGTCTACGGCCTCGAGCAGGTGATGGCCGGCGAGCTGGTGCTGTTCGAAGACGGCACCGAGGGCCTGGCGCTGAACCTGGAGGACGACAACGTCGGCGTCGTGCTGATGGGCGAGGGCCTGGGCATCCAGGAGGGCAGCACCGTCAAAGCCACCGGCCGCATCGCGGCGGTGCCCGTGGGCGACGCCATGCTGGGCCGGGTGGTGAACGCCCTGGGTCAGCCGATCGACGGCAAGGGTGAGATCGCCACCACCGAGACCCGCCTGATCGAGTCGATGGCGCCTGGCATCATCCAGCGCAAGTCGGTGCATGAGCCCATGCAGACCGGCATCACGGCCATCGACGCCATGATTCCCATCGGCCGCGGCCAGCGCGAGCTGATCATCGGCGACCGCCAGACCGGCAAGACCGCCATCTGCATCGACACCATCCTCAACCAGAAGGGTGAGGACGTCGTCTGTGTCTACGTGGCCATCGGCCAGAAGAACGCCTCGGTGGCCAACGTGGTGGAAGTGCTGCGCGAGCGCGGCGCCCTTGATTACACCGTGGTGGTGGCGGCCAGCGCCTCGGAAGCGGCCGCCCTCCAGTACCTGGCCCCCTACACCGGCGCGGCCATCGCCGAGTCCTTCATGTACAAGGGCAAGGCCACCCTGGTGGTGTACGACGACCTCACCAAGCAGGCCCAGGCTTATCGCCAGATGTCCCTGCTGCTGCGCCGTCCCCCCGGCCGTGAGGCCTACCCCGGCGACGTCTTCTACTGCCACAGCCGCCTGCTCGAGCGGGCCGCCAAGCTGTCCGACGCCATGGGCAAGGGCAGCATGACCGCCCTGCCGATCATCGAGACCCAGGCCGGTGACGTCTCGGCCTACATCCCCACCAACGTGATCTCGATCACCGACGGCCAGGTGTTCCTCAGCTCCGACCTGTTCAACTCCGGCCTGCGGCCCGCCATCAACGTGGGCATCTCAGTCAGCCGGGTGGGTGGCGCCGCCCAGACCAAGGCCATCAAGAAGATCGCCGGCACCCTGAAGCTGGAGCTGGCCCAGTTCGACGAACTGGCCGCCTTCTCCCAGTTCGCCTCCGACCTCGATGCCGCCACCCAGGCCCAGCTGGCCCGGGGCAAGCGTCTGCGTGAACTGCTCAAGCAGCCCCAGTTCAGCCCCCTGATCCTGGCCGAGCAGGTGGCCGTGGTGTACGCGGGCGTCAAGGGTCTGATCGACGACGTGCCCGTGGAGCTGGTTCCCCAGTTCGCCCGCGAACTGCGTGAGTACCTCAAGAGCAGCAAGCCCGAGTACATCAGCAAGGTTCAGACCGACAAGGTGCTGAGCGACGAATCCGAAGCCATGCTCAAGGAGGCCATCCGCGAGGTCACCTCCACGATGCTGGCCGCCGCCTGAGGAATCTCCACCCATGGCCAATCTCAAGGCAATCCGTGACCGGATCAGTTCGGTCAAAAACACACGCAAGATCACCGAAGCCATGAGGCTGGTGGCCGCCGCCAAGGTGCGTCGCGCCCAGGAGCAGGTGCTGCGCACCCGCCCCTTCGCCGACCGCCTGGCCCGGGTGCTCCAGAACCTCGAATCCCGCATGGGCTTCGAGGGCGCCGATTCACCGCTGCTGGCCGAGCGCCGGCCGGTGGGCACCATCACCCTGCTGGTGGTCACCGGCGACCGGGGCCTCTGTGGCGGCTACAACGCCAACGTGATCCGCCGGGCCGAGCAGCGCTTCGCCGAGCTCAAGGGCCAGGGCTTCACCGTGGACATGGTGCTGATGGGCCGCAAGGCCATCACCTACTTCACCAACCGCTCCTACCCGATCCGGGCCACCTTCACCGGTCTGGAGCAGGTGCCCACCTCCCAGGAGGCGAACGACATCGCCAACGAAGTGCTCGCAGAGTTCCTCTCCGCCAGCACCGACCGCGTGGAGATCGTCTTCACCCGCTTCATCAACCTGGTGAGCTCCCAGCCGGTCGTCCAGACCCTGCTGCCCCTCGATCCCCAGGGCATCGCCAGCTCCGACGATGAGATCTTCCGTCTCATCACCCGGGACGGCCGACTCGGGGTGGAGATCGGCAAGGTGGAGAACGCCGAGCCGGCCCTGCAGCCCGACTTCGTGTTCGAGCAGAGCCCGGAGCAGCTGCTTAATGCCCTGCTGCCCCTCTACCTGGCCAACCAGCTGCTGCGCTCCCTCCAGGAAGCGGCGGCCAGCGAACTGGCCAGCCGGATGACGGCCATGAACAACGCCAGCGACAACGCCAAGGCGCTCGCCAAGACCCTCACCCTCGACTACAACAAGGCCCGCCAGGCGGCCATCACCCAGGAGATCCTGGAAGTGGTGGGTGGCGCGGCCGCGATGGGCTGATCGTCAGCTCCAGGTGGCCGGTGGCGGCATCCCGCTCCCGGCCCAACTGCCAGCCTTCCGGGCAGAGCAGCAAGATTTCCATGGTCGTCCGGACCCGGCTACCGTGGCAGAGGTGGCCCCCCAGGGTGTGCCCCTCGGCGTCGGCCACCACCAGGTGCAGGTGGGCCCCATCCCTGCTGACGCTGCCCGCCAGCGTGATCACCTCCTGCGGCCCGGCCAGCATGACCCCCAGGGCCTGATCGGCGAAGCGCAGCACCGGACTCTCCAGGCTGCCGATCCCAGAGACGATGAAGCCGCAGAACTCCGGGTCCGCCTGAGCGAGCCGTTCGAGTTCGCCGCGCAGATCCATGCCCGGCGGTAGACGGAGGGGTCGGTACGGCATGGCGTGGCGGCGCCCTTCTTCAGGCGTTGGAACAGGCGCAGCGGTAACCCTTCTCGCGGAAGACCCGCAGACAGGCGTCCACCACGAGGGAGTCGTAGAGCACGCCGCGGTTTTTCTCGATTTCCCGGAGGGCGGCCTCGGTGCCCAGGCCGGCCCGGTAGGGGCGGTGGGCGCACATGGATTCCACCACGTCGGCGACGGCCACGATCAGGGATTCCGGCAGCAACTGATCGCCCGTCAGGCCGTTGGGGTAGCCACTGCCGTCCATCCGCTCGTGGTGCTCATGGACGATGCGCGCGATCGGCCAGGGGAAGGCCACGTCCTTGAGGATCTGGAAGCCGGCCTCGGCATGTTCCTTGATCAGGTCGTACTCAAGGCAGGTCAGCTTGGTGGGTTTGGAGAGAATTTCCGCCGGCACCATGATCTTGCCGATGTCGTGCACGGACGCCGCCAGCCGCAGGCCCTCCAACTCCTTCGGTGCCAGCCCCAGCTCCTCCCCGATGGCGACCGCCAGGTTGGCCACTCGCTTTTGGTGTCCGGCGGTGTAAGGGTCCCGCATCTCCGCCATCGCCCCCAGCACCGAGACGAGCTGCCGGTAGAGCAGCTCCTGTTCCCGGAGGGTGTCGATCCAGCCCGCCTCCGCCAGCTCCCTGGCAACGAGGCTGCCGAGTCGGGTGGCGATCGTGTCCAGCAGCAAGCGCTCCTCCGCCAGGAAGGGGCCTTCGCTGGCGTCATCGAAATGGTCGGTGTAACCCACGTCCACCGAGCCGTAGACCCTGTCGTTGACCCTGATCTCCGAAGACTGCACCGACTGGCAACGCTCCAGATCACCCGTCTGGTAGCGGCGGTCGCCGTGGCGGATTCTGGCGATGGCGTTGGCTGGATGCAGCCAGGCCGCCGGGATCGTGGTGACGATCTCCGCCAGCATGTCGTCGATCGTGCCCTGGCTGGTGCTGATGATGCGCTCGATCTGGTGGAGGCAGTGGAGCTCCTTCATCCGCTCGATGAGGGCCTGCTCCAACGGCAGCGCCAATCCCTCGAGGGAGCTGGCCGCCACCCTCGTTTTCCTCCCGCCATGGGGCCCGTATCGCTTCCTTATCCCAGCGTCCATTGCGCCTTCACTCCCAGAGGAGCAGACAAGCACGAAGCACCTGCAACGGCGGTCGGTGCTTTTCTGTTGTCTTCACGCTACACCTGTGTCAGCGACCACGCACCTGTCTGGGGATTCCGTGGGACAACGCGGCTGCGGGGAGGAAAACGGCCTCCAGCGGGGTAGCGACCGCATGACCGACCACGTCGATCCCTTCCCGTTGCAGCAGCTGGGCCTGGGTGTCGCCGTTGGGATCGCGCTTGGGCACGCCCAGGCTTCCGTCTGCTGACACGACGCGAAACCAGGGAACGTCCAGCTTCGTGCTGTCGTCCAGCTGGCTGAGGATGTAGGCCACGTGCCTGGGCATCACCGCCAGATGCTCGCCGATGGATTGGTAGGTGGTGATCTTCGATTCGGGAATCGTCGCGACGATCCGGAGCACCTGATCCTTGATGCGGGCGAAAGCCTCGGACTTCGCCATGGTGGACTAGTTCTGGTCGCGCACGGAGATGATGACGTTACCCTTCTTTCGTCCCGTGTCGACATAGCGGTGGGCTTCCGCGATCTGATCGAACGGATAGATCCGATCGATCACGGGTTGGAACGCTCCCGCCTCCGCCAGGGCGGCAAGCGTGAGCAGATCGTCGCGTTTCACGGTCGCGGGGCCGGCGATCACGCTGCGGCCGGATGTCAGCGAGACCCACAGCCCCGTCAGCATGTCGGGCAGTCCGGCCAGCACCAGCAGCAGCCGCCCCCCCTTCCGGAGTGAGCGCCGGCAGCGAGAAAAGGGCGCGGTGCCGACCGTGTCGACAATCACGTCATAGGTTTCGCCGTTGCGGGTGAAATCCTCCCGGGTGTAGTCGATGACCTGGGTCGCCCCCAGGGAGCGCACCAGTTCGAGGTTCGCGGAGCTGCACACCCCGGTGACCTCGGCCCCGGCGTTCCGGGCCAGCTGGATAACGGCGCTGCCCACCGCCCCGGAGGCCCCATTCACCAGCACCTTCTCGCCGGGTCGCACCCTGGCCCGGCGGAGGAAATCCAGGGCCGTCGTGCCGCCGAAGCACAGCGCGGCGGCCGTGGCGTCCGTGAGGCCGGGCGGTGTGGCCACCACCATGCCGTCCTCGGGCAGGCAGAGGTACTCGGCATGGCAGCCCATGGCCATGTCGCTGAAGGCGAAGACCCGCTCCCCCACCTGGAATCGGGTGACATCCCTGCCGATCGCAGCGACAACCCCGGCCAGCTCCGATCCGAGGATCGGCTGCCTGGGCTTTCGCAGGCCGAACACCAGCCGCATGATCAGGCCGAATCCCGTCGGCACCGTCTGGCTCCGAATCCGCCAGTCGGCCGAGGTGACCGTGGTGGCATGGATCCGGATCAGGATCTCCTTGGCCTTCGGGGTGGGTGTGGCGATCTCGCGGATCTGCAGCACCTCCGGCGGCCCGTAGCGTTCGGCGAGGACGGCCTTCATGGCAGGGGGGATCCGAGAAAGGAGGAATAGGCCCTGGAGAGGGCTTGCTTGCCGCCCGTTTCCACCACGGCGCCGTGGGCCACGATCACCCGGTCGAAGTCCCACCGCAGGAGAGCTTTCATGGCCTTGAGCAGCGAAGCTCTGTCGGCGGTGGCCAGGCGCTCGAGAATGGTGGGCTCCAGGCGAGCGTAACCACCGCCGATCCGGGTGAGGCAGCGGGTGAGCCAGGGGGCGGAGGCATCGAAGTGGAAGGCGCTGTCCGTCAGGACGAGGGTCCGGCTGGCGGTGTGGCAGAAGGCCACCTCATGCAGCGGCGCTGGGCCGGTGGGCCCCAGGGTGTGGAGCCCGCTGAGGCCACACAGCAGCAATCCCGGCCATGGGGAAGGCTCTTGCGCGTTGAGCAGTCGGTCCAGCTGCAGATGGGGACACTTCTGCCTCAGGAAGGGCGGACCCCAGCTGATGGCCTGGGGAAAGCGCTGCTGGAAGGCCTGGAGATAGAGATGGTGGAAGGCATTGGGCGCCACGATGTCGGTGACGACTCCGATGGCGGCCAGTTCGATTTCAAGCTCAGGGGTTGGCTGAATCGGCGAAAGGATCACCAGCCGGTTGCTGTTCTCCAGGCGGATGACGGTCATCCGGGTGCCGATGCTCAGGCCGAAGTAGGTCTGCGGTTGTTCGGCCACCCAGAGATCATCGGCGAGGCGCCGCAGCATGGGTGTGGCGGAAGGCTGGGCCCAACCTAAGGGCCTGGGCCAACAGGAGGTCTGCCTCAGCCCGCCGGGCGAAGAATCCGCAGCATCGCGTTGCCGCCGCGCTGAAATTCGTAGGGCACCGCTTCGATCGCCACCGTGAAACCCTCCGCGCGCAGGGCTGCCGCACTCTCCTCCAGGTGGGGCGACACTTCACCGCCCAGGGTGAGCAGGGGAAACACCCGCACCTCCCGCGCCACGCGGAGCAGCTCGAGCAGCGAGGCCCGATGGAAAGCGGCATCCAGCTGCAGGCTGTACAGAAACAGCAGATGGGAGCAGAGGGCCAGCTCGAAGCTGGCGTCGGCGAAGGGCAGGGAAGGCAGCGCGGCCTCCATATAGCGCCCCTGGGCCACACCGGTCGGATAGTCGTCCAGGAAGGTGCCCATGGCCTGCATGCGCCGCCGGCCGAGTTCCTCGGGCGTGGGGATGGCCTCCCAGACGAAGTCGCTGCGGTTCTGGCGGATCTGTTCGATCACCTGGTCGTAGGTGGCGGCGATGCGGGAGGCGATCTCCTCCCGGCTGAAGCGATAGATCGGATCGCAGGAGATCACCGCCGTGCCCCTGCGGCTGGCTTGGGCATTGAAGCTGGCCGGTCCATCCCCGCAGCCCAGGATCCGGCCCGCCAGGTCGTCCGACGTGAGGGCGAACATGGCCCCGTACTCCTCGAAGGAGCGGCCCCAGGGGACGACCTGATCCAGGGTGAACATGGTGGAACTGGGGGGGTGAGCTCAAGCCAGGGAATGATTGTCCCGTTCCCGCCCGGTTCGTCCATGGCCGATGCCGCCGTCCCCGCCGCCACCCCCGCCGCGCTGGCGATCGAGTCCCTGTTCCCGATGGCCCTGGGCCGGGTGCAGCTGGCCCCCGATCCCCTCGACACCGCTCTGCTTTTGCAGCGGGCCCTGGAGCTGCGGGAGCGGGCCCCCAGTGAGGAGGGGGTGGCCTGGACCGGCGATGTGCGCGGCGCCGGGGAACTGCACCGCGACCCCTTGTTCGCCCCCCTGATCGGCCGGCTGGCGGGCCATGCCTGGGCGTATCTGGCGGCGCTGGGGTTTGATCGCCGGCGCCTGGCCCTGCATGTGCAGCGCAGCTGGCCGGTGATCAGCGAGGCCGGCGAGCAGGTGGGGCGCCACCACCACCCCAACGCCCACCTCAGCGCCATCTACTACCTCAATGGTGACGGCAGCGGCCGTAGCGGCTGCCTGCGCCTGTTCGCCCCCCGCCAAGTCAATGAGCTGGTGCCGGGGCTGGCGGTGGGCCAGGACGGCCCGATCGGGGCCGATGCCGCCCTCAACCGCCCCTGGCACGACGTGGCCCCCCGGGCGGGGCTGCTGCTGCTGTTCCCCGCGTCGGTCGACCATGCGGTGCTGCCCAACGAAGATCCCGAGGACACCCGCTTCTCGCTCAGCATCGACTTCGTCCTCACGGCCCCGGCGAACGCGCCCGATCCGGGCGAGTACCTCGCCCCCCACCCCGGTCGCTGGCTGGCGATCGGGGAAGATGGGTCCGAGCCGGGAGCCTGAGCCGCCCTGCCGACGCCGCCCCTCCCCGACCCCCATCCCCCGTGTCCGAGATCACCCCTGCGACGAGCCCAGCCACCGCGTCGGAGCTCCCCGTCTTCCAGGTCAGCGCCAGCCTGGATGGCACCGCCTACAGCTTTCCCTGCCGCAGCGACCAGACGGTGCTGAGCGCCGCCGAGGCCGCCGGGGTGCCCCTGCCCAGCTCCTGCTGCTCGGGTGTCTGCACCACCTGCGCCGCCCTGCTGCGCAGCGGCACCGTGCACCAGCCCGATGCCATGGGCGTCAAGGCCGAGCTTCAGGCCAAGGGCTATGCCCTGCTGTGCGTCTCCTATCCCCTCGCCGACCTCGACCTGCTGGCCGGCCAGGAGGACGCCCTCTACGAGGCCCAGTTCGGTCAGTTCCAGAAGTGAGCGCCCTGGTGCCCCTGGAGCTGTGGCTGCAGGCCTCCCCCGGTCCGCTGCTGCCCCAGCTGCGGCAGGCACTGGCCCGGGAGGCCCGCCGCCTGGCCGGTGAGGGCGCCGAGCCCCTGCGCTGGGCGATCACGGCGGTGGATCCCGGCCGCGGCCTGCGGCTGGAGGGGATCGTGGTGGCGCCGGCCCCCGCCCCCGGCCCTTGAGCGCGGCGGCCCCGCCCCTGCCCACCCTGCTGGTGATCCCCACCGGGGTGGGCTGCGCCGTGGGCGGCTTCGCCGGCGACGGCCTGCCGGCGGCCCGGCTGCTGGCGGCGGCCAGCGGCTGCCTGATCACCCACCCCAACGTGATGAACGCCGCCTCCCTTTACTGGAGCGACCGGCGCCTGCACTACGTGGAGGGCTGGAGCCTTGACCGTTTCGCCGCCGGCGAGCTGGCCCTCGCTCCGGTGCCCAGCCAGCGGGTGGGCGTGCTGCTGGATGCGGGCATCGAAGCGGAGCTGCTGCTGCGCCACCGCCAGGTGATCGACGCCTGCCGCGCCAGCCTGGGGCTGACCATCGGCCCGGTGCACAGCAGCGACGTTCCCCTGGAGGTGAGCCTCTCGATCGGGCCCAGCGGCAGCAGCTGGGGCACCATCGGCCGCCCCGACGCCCTGCTGCGGGCCGGAGAAGCTCTGCTGGCGGCCGGGGCCACGGCCATCGCCGTGGTGGCCCGCTTCCCCGACGAGCCCGGCAGTGACGCCCTGGCGGCCTACCGCCACGGCACGGGGGTGGATGCCCTGGCCGGGGCGGAGGCGGTGATCAGCCACCTGCTGGTGCGCCACCTGGGGGTGCCCTGTGCCCATGCCCCCGCCCTGGCGCCCCTGCCGCCCGACCCCGGGCTGGATCCGCGGGCGGCGGCCGAGGAGCTGGGCCACACCTTCCTGCCCTGCGTGCTGGTGGGCCTCAGCCGGGCCCCCTCGCTGCGGCCCGAGCCAGCCAGCGGCAACGGGCTGCTGCACGGCGCCGATGTGGGGGCGGTGGTGGCGCCGGCGGGAGCCCTGGGGGGGGAGGCGGTGCTGGCCTGCGCCGAGCGGGGCGTGCCCGTGATCGCCGTGGAGGGGAACCCCTGCCTGCTCCAGGTGGGTGGCGAGGCCCTGGGGCTGCCGGTGATCCCGGCTGCCAGCTACGCCGAGGCGGCCGGAATCGTGCTGGCCCTGCGGGAGGGCCTCGATCCTGCGGCCCTGCGGCGCCCCCTTCCGGACGCAAGGGGAGCGGGCTGAGGGGGGCTAGGGCTCGCCGAGGAAGTCCCGCTTGCCCAGCTCCACGCCGTTGTGGCGCAGGATGTCGTAGGCGGTGGTGACGTGGAAATAGACGTTGGGCAGCACGAAGAACAGCAGGAAGCTCTGGCCGCTGAAGCGGAGGGTCTCGCCCCGGATCGGCAGTTCGATCGCCTTGGTTTCGGTGCCGTCGATCTGCTCGGGGGTGAAGGCCTCCAGGCTGGCGAGGGTCGTCTCGATGCGGCCGATGAGGTCGCCGAAGCCGGCTTCGTTGTCTTCCATGGAGGCGCTTTCCACCCCGGCCAGCCGGGCCAGGCCGCGGCGGGCGATGTCGGTGGCGATCTGCACCTGGCGCACCAGGGGGAACATGTCGGGGTAGAGGCGGGCCTGCAGCAGCACGGCGGGATCGATCCCCTTGGCTTCGGCGTGGGCAGCCGCCTTGGCCAGGATCGCCGCCAGGTTGCGCAGGCTGCGGGCCATGGGCGAAACGGCCGCCTCGAACATCGAGAGGGTCATGGCTGGGGCGGGGGCCGGGGGCAGGCGAAGCGGACTGTAGGCCGGTCGAGCGGGTGGCCCGGCAGCGGCGATGAGCAGAAACACTCAGCCGGTTTCCCCCCTAAGGCGGACCGATTGCGAGTTAAGCTCTCTGCGATCGCTGCTCCGGGCGGCGCGTCGTCAAGTCGTTCTTCACACATTCACATGGCTGTCATCGAAAAGGTCCCCAGCGTCGTCTTCAAGACCCGTGTGCGCGATGAATCCGTGCCCGGCCCCAACCCCTTCCGCTGGCAGGACCTGACCACCGACGACATCTTCAAGGGCAAGAAGGTGGTGGTCTTCTCCCTCCCCGGCGCCTTCACCCCCACCTGCTCCTCCAACCACCTGCCCCGCTACGAGGCCCTGTACGAGGAGTTCAAGGGCCTGGGTGTGGACAGCATCGTCTGCGTGTCCGTCAACGACGCCTTTGTGATGTTCCAGTGGGGCAAGCAGGTGGGCGCCGACAAGGTGTTCCTGCTGCCCGACGGCAACGGTGAGTTCAGCCGCAAGATGGGCATGCTCGTCGAGAAGGACAACCTGGGCTTCGGTGCCCGCTCCTGGCGCTACTCGATGCTCGTCAACGACGGCACCGTCGAGAAGATGTTCGTGGAGCCCGGTCTCGAGGACAACTGCCCCACCGACCCCTTCGAGTGCTCTGACGCCGACACGATGCTGGCCTACCTGAAGGGCACCGCCCCCGCCGGCGTCTCCGCCCCCAGCCGCGAATTCGTCGGCTGAGGCCTCGCCACCGCTGATCAGATCGCCCCCGACTCCTGCAAAGGAGCCGGGGGCTTCCCGTTTTCGGGAGGATGCCCCAACGGCGAAGCGTCGCCAGCATGGGCCCATCAGCCGGGGGCGGACGAGACGGTGAGTGACGGGATCGGCACCACCAGCTTCCGTTTCCGCCCCCAGGGTCCCGGCCGCTTTTTCGTGGCGGCGTTCCTGTCGTTCTGGCTGTGTGGCTGGCTGGCGGGGGAGATCTTCGCCCTCTGGGTCCTGTGGCGAATGCTGGGAGGCGGGCTGGCCACCGGCCAGTGGGCCCTGCCGGCGGTTCTGTTTCTGCTGGTGTGGCTCAGCCTCTGGAGTGTCGGCGGTGCTGTCGCCCTGCGGCAGGTGCTGGGCGCTCTCTGGTCGGAGGATCGACTGGTGCTCGGGGCGGATGGCAGTCTCGTGCGCGAGGCCCATCGCGGGCCCTTCCGCCGCCGTCGGGCCCTGCCCCGCCAGGAGATCCGGCGCTTCCATGTGGGCCAGATCGGCGCCTGGGGTGGTCCCCTGATGGCTGAGCTGGGCGGCCGCCCTCTCGAGATCACCCGGCTCGGCAGCCTGCGGGAGCGGCAGGAGGCGGCCGATCAGCTCAACCGGCGGCTGGGCCTGCGCCCCCTCGCCGAAGACCCGGCCGATGGCCCGGGCCAGGCCCAGAGACGGATCCCGGCGGTGCCGGTCCTGCCGGAGGGCTGGCAGGAGCTCACCCCCTCCTTCGGCAGTCCGCTGCTGGTGCCCGAGCAGGCCCTGCGGCGGCAGCAGCGCCGCGCGATGGGCCTGGTCAATCTGGTGCTCTGGGGGCTGCTGGCCCTGCTGCTGCGGGGCGGCCCCGCCGGGCCGGTCTTCTGGGCCCTGGGGATTCCGCTGGCGCTGCTGGCCCTGGCCGGCGGCTGGGGCCAGCTGTGGCTGGCCTTCGGGCGCCTGGAGTGGCGGCTGGAGCCTCGGGTGCTGGTGCTGCAGCGCCGTTTCGGCCAGCGCCTGCGCACCCTGGGGGAAGCCCGGGCCCTGGAGCTGGTCGAGCTGGTCGATTCCGAAGGGGACCGCTCCTACCGCCTCCAGGCCCTCCGCCCCCCCGATCCGCCCCTGCGGGTCGACGACCACGCCACCGATCCGACCCCCCTGCGCCACCTGGGGGCCTGGCTGGCGATGCGCTCCCACGTGCCCTTCGACGACCGGGTGCCCAGCGAGGAGCAGCGGCGCCGGCAGCGGCGCGCGGAGATGGAGAGACTCCGCCAGCAGCTGGCCGGCTCCGGGCGGCTGGGGCGCTGGGCGGCCCGGCAGCTGGAGCGGGCCGAGGCGGCCGGGGCCGAAGCGGCCGCGCGGCGGCCGGACACCTGATGGGCCCGGATCCTGCGGGGATCAACCATCCGCTGGCAGCAAACATCTGCCGGGGATCCATTGCTTCTCCCGGTGCCAACGGTGGCGCCGTCACGGTGGCTGAACCAGGAAAGTCGACTAGCATTTTTTTTGTGATCTCTACAGATTTGCCGCAGAAGGGCTGCTTCACCCCAGTGCTTCTGCCCCGGATCTGCATCACGCCCCATGGAGATGGTGAACGGTTTCGATGGGCTTTTCCGACACGTTTCCTTTCCTGCATCCGGTTTCCCGGCAGAGAAAACGCAAAAAGGTGATCAGCGATACTGCCGTTAACTGTGAACCTCTTCTTGAGAGGTTGACGGCGATGGCTGAGCCCCGGACTTCTCCCCTTCCCGACGCCTCCTTGGCGGCTGCGGGTGCGGCGGCCGGCCTCCAGCCGATCCTCGACGCCCTGCCGGACCCGTTCCTGCTGCTGCGGCCCGAGCGGGTCGCCGGCGGCGCCATCCACGATTTCATCTGCACCTATGCCAACGGGGCGGCCTGCCGTCTCCATGGCCACCAGCTCGACCGGATCGTGGGGGCCCGGCTGCTGGATCTCCATCCGTCCCGGTGCCCAAGCGGCCTGTTTGAGCAAGGTGTCCGGGCCTACGAGGCTGGCCAGACCGTGGAGGTTTCAGCCCCCGGCCGGCCGGGCGATGTCCCGGTGGCGCCACGGACCCTGCGGCTGTTCCCCGCCGGCGGGTGGCTCTGCTGCCTATGGAGCGGGGCGAGCGAACCGGCCGACCTGCGCCGACGGCTTTCGGAGCTCGACCACAGCCAGCGCCACGACGCCGTCTCCGGCCTGGCCGTCCGCAGCGTCGCCCTGGCCCGGATCCGCCAGGCCCTCGATCGCCAGGCGGGCTCCGGCTCGATCCTGGCGGTGCTCAGCATCGGCGTGGACGGGCTCACCTCGGTGAACGATGCCCTCACCCATGCCGGCGGCGACCAGCTGATCGCCTTCCTGGCGGGGAGGATCGTCCGGGAGATCGGCGAGCCTGACCGGGTGGGCCGCGGCACCGGCGATGAATTCATCGTCCTGCTCAGTGATCTGGCCTCCGCGGGCGAGGCCGCCCATACGGCCGAGAGGATCCTCACGGCCTGCCGGGCGCCGATCACCATCGGCGGGCAGCCCATCGATCCCACGGTGAGCATCGGCATCGCCACCACCGCCGGCGGCTTCCTCCCCGACGAGCTGCTGCGGGATGCCAGCCTCGCCATGCGTCAGGCCAAGGCCCGGGGCCGCAACTGCTTCGCCCTGCTCGACGACGCCCTGGCCACCGAGGCCCACACGCGCCTGCTGTTCGCGGCCGAGATCCAGCGCGGACTGGTGATGGAGGAGTTCGCCGCCTGGTTCATGCCGATCGTCTGCTTCGCGAGCGGTGAGGTCACGGGCTACGAGGCCCTGGCCCGCTGGGTGCGCCCCGATGGCATCGACGTCACTCCCGCGGACTTCCTCCCCTGCGCCGAGCGCCGCGGCCTGATCGTCCGGATCGACCAGCTGGTGCTGCGCCAGGCCCTGGCGGCCCTCTCCCGGCTGCCCGAAGGCCTCACCATGGCGGTGAACGTCTCGGCGGCCACCCTCGCCCAGCCCGATCACCCCGAGCTGGTGGCCGAAGCCCTCGAGGCCGCCCGGGTGAGCCCGGATCGGCTGCATCTGGAGGTCACCGAGACGGCCCTGCTCAGCGTCACCGACCGGATCCGGCAGCAGATGGAGCAGCTCGCCGGCCGTGGGGTCCGCTGGTACGTGGATGACTTCGGCACCGGTTACTCCTCGGTCAGCCATCTCCGGGATCTGCCCATCGCCGGGCTGAAGCTGGACCGGTCCTTCACCTGTTCAATGCGGGCGAAGGACACCAAGAGCCTGCGGCTGTCCCAGGCGCTGGTGGGGGTGGCCGAAGGCCTGGAGCTCGACACCGTGGCCGAGGGGGTGGAAACCATCGAGGAGGCCCGTCTGCTCACCTCCCAGGGCTGGCTGCGGGGCCAGGGCTGGCTCTACGGCAAGGCGGCTCCCCTGGCGCCGTAGGGCTCTGCCGGCCGGAGCTGATTCAGCCCAGTTCGGCGCAGCAGGCCGCGAAGGCCGCCGCCGGGTCGGCGGCGCCGCTGATCGGGCGACCGATCACCAGCTGACTGGCGCCGGCCGCCACGGCCTGTGCCGGTGTCATCACCCGCCGTTGATCGGCCGTGTCACTGCCGGCGGGGCGGATCCCGGGGGTCACCAGGGCGAAGGGCCGGGGATGGGCGGCCCGCAGCCGGGCCACCTCCAGGGGGGAGCAGACCGCTCCGGTGAGGCCGGCGGCCGCCGCCAGCGCCGCCAGCTGGCCCGCGTAGGTCTCCAGCGGTGCTTCGATGGCCAGCTCGCAGCGGAAGCGGTCGGGATCCCAGCTGGTCAGCACGGTCACCGCCAGCAGGGTGGGGGCGCCCAGTCCCTCCTCGGCGGCGCCCTCCACGGCCGCGGCCTGGCCGGCGGCGAGGGCCTCGCTGCCGGCGCAGGCGTGCACGGTGATCAGCTCCGCCCCCAGCCGGGCGGCGCTGCGGCAGGCGCCGGCCATGGTGGCGGGGATGTCGTGGAACTTCAGATCCAGGAACACCCGCAGGCCCCGCCGCCGCAGCTCCCGCACCACTGCGGGTCCGGCGGCCGTGAACAGCTCCAGTCCCACCTTCACCCAGCGCAGTTCCGGGATCGCCCCCGCCAGGGCCAGCGCCGCGTCGGCGTCACCGCGGTCGAGGGCCAGGATGATCCGCTCGGCCGGGTCAAGGGTGGGCTCCATGGCCATGGCGGGGCGTGCGGCGTCCGCCATCAGGCCACCAGCCGCCGGAAGGTTTTCCGGCCCAGCTGCAGCACCTTGCCTTCCAGGTCCTCGGCGCTGGCGAACTCCTGGTTGGGGTCGCTGAGCTTTTCGCCGTCGAGCTTGACGCCGCCCCCCTGGATCTGGCGCCGCCCCTCGCTGCTGCTGGCGCAGACCTGCAGGGCGCTGAGCAGGTAGAAGGCCTTCAGCGGGAAGGTCAGCCCGGCCAGGGAGGCTTCGGGGACGCTGTCCGCGCTTATCTCCCCCGAAATCTTGCCCGTTCCGGCGAGGCCGGCGCCCACCAGCCCGGCCGCATCCCCCTGTGCCTGTAGGGCCGCGTCGCGCCCATGGCGGCTGGCGGTGACCTCCAGGGCCATGGCCTTCTGCCGCTCCCGGGGGTTGGTGGGCAGGGCCGCCGTGTCCAGATCGGTGAGCAGGGTGAGGTAGTCCTCCACCACCGCGTCCGGCACCTTCTCGAGCTTGGAATACATGGAGAGGGGGTCCTCCATCAGCCCCACCGTGTTGCCCAGGCTCTTGCTCATCTTCTGCACCCCGTCGAGGCCGGGCAGGATCGGCAGCAGCAGCCCGAACTGGGGCCGCTGGCCGAAATGCCGCTGCATGTCGCGCCCCATGGCCACGTTGAACTTCTGGTCGGTGCCGCCCAGTTCCAGGTCGGCGGCGACGGCCACCGAGTCGTAGCCCTGCAGCAGGGGATAGAGGAACTCGTGCAGGCTGATGGGGGTGCCCGAGCCGTAGCGGTTGGCGAAGTCCTCCTTGGCCAGCATCTGGCCCACGGTGCTGATGCCCAGCAGCTCGATCACCTGGGGCAGCGCCAGGCCGGCGAGCCACTCGGAGTTGCGTCGCACCTCCAGCCGGCCGGGGGTCTCGAAGTCGAGCAGGGAGCGCTCGGGGGGCTGGCCCTGGCCCAGCTGGGCCAGGTAGGTGGCGGCATTGGCCTCCACCGCCGCCGCGTCCAGCTGCACGCGGGTGCTGCTCTTGCCGGTGGGATCACCGATGCGGGCCGTGAAGTCGCCGATGATCAGGACCGCCGTGTGGCCGGCGTTCTGGAAGGCCCGCAGCTTGCGGAACAGAATGCTGTGGCCGAGGTGGATGTCGCTGCCGGTGGGGTCGATGCCCAGCTTCACCCGCAGGGGCCGGCCCTGGCGTTCCGCCTCCGCCAGCCGGGCCTCGAGCCGCTGATCCGGGTCGGGCTCCCGGCCGGCGGGGAACAGGTCGGCCATGCCCCGGGCCAGGGCGTCGGCCAGCGGTGGCACCGGCAGCGGCGCTGCCTGTTTCGCGTGCTCCGCTTCCCCCATCGACACCAGCCGCCTGCCTGGGGGGGATGGTAGGCAGCCGGGGTGCCCCGCTCGCTCAGCCCAGCAGGGTCACCACATCGGCCGCGGCCCGCTCGCCGCTGGCCACCGCCCCCTCGAAGAAGCCCGGCCAGCGCTCGGCCACCTCCGTGCCGGCCCAGAACACCCGGCCGTGGGGCCGCAGCAGGGCGTCGCCGCTGCCGGTCCACAGCCCGGGGGGCATCCAGCCGGCAAAGGCGCCGCCGACGAAGGGCTCCCGCGGCCAGTCCTTCTCGACGTAGTCGAGCGGCTCCAGCGCCATCGGGCCGAAGTAGGCGGCCAGATCCCCCAGGACCGCCGCCCGGCGCTGCTCGGCGTCCAGGGCCGACCAGCGCCCGTGGCGGCGGCCCGCCACGAAGGCGGCGATCACCCCCAGACCGGTCTCGGGATCGGAGCTGTCGGCGCAGAGTTCCACCCAGGGGCGATCGCCGATGCCGATGCCGGCCAGTCCGGCGTGCCGCCACCAGGGGCTGCGGTAGGCGACCAGCACCTTGGTGCAGCGGCCCATGGCCATGCCTTCCTGGAGGGCGAGCCGATCGGCCGGCAGCTCGGGCGTGAAGCGGATCGCGCCCGCCATCGCCGGCGGCATGGCCACGATCACCGCCCGGCAGCGGTGGCTGGCGTTGTCGGTGGTCACCGTGATGGCGCCCTCCGGATCGGGGCCGGAGGGACCCTTGCTCTGGTGGATGGCCCGCACGGGCTCCCCCAGCACCAGGGCGTCCCCCAGGCCTTCGGCCAGCAAGGCCGGCAGCTGGCCGGCACCGCCGTGGATCAGCTCCTCCTCGGGGTGGTCGCCCTGGGAGGCCGTGCGCTGCCCCCAGGCCACGTGCAGCAGCGACACCTGCTCCGGCTCCGCCGGCCCGAGAAAACCGACGGCCCGGCAGAAGTAGGCGAAGTACCAGGCGGCGAAGGGGGTGTGGGTGTTGGCCTCGATCCAGTCCTGGAAGCTCAGCCGGTCAAGGGCGTCGGCGTCGGGATGGTGATGGGGATGGCCCTCCGGCAGGGACACCACCAGCTCCTGGAAGCGCTCCAGGGCCTGCATCGCGTCCTCCCAGTCCGCTCTGGGCACCGAGGGTGGCTGCCCCTCCGGGAACCCCTGGAAGAAGCCGCTGAAGGTGCAGCGATGGGAGCCGAAACAGAGGACCGTCTCGCCGTCGTGGGGGGAGGGGAAGCGGCGCAGGCCGTGCTCCTCGAGCAGGGAGCGGAAACGGGAGTGGGTGGCGCCCACCCACTGACCGCCCAGGTCGATCCAGGCGGCGGGCTGGCCCCCGGCTTGCCCGGCCCCCGCCACGTTCAGGGGCGCCCGCACCATGCGGCCGCCCACGGCCGGCGCCGCCTCGATCACCTGCACCGTCAGGCCGGCCCTGCGCAGGTCCCTGGCGGCCACCAGCCCGGCCAGCCCTGCCCCGACGACGATGACGTCCTTCACTCCGGATCAGCCCGCCGCATCGAGCTGGCCCTTCATCCGCTCGAGGGTGAGGGTCATCTGTTCGAACATCTTCTCGGGGGTGAGGCCGAACTGGCCCAGTTGGGTGCGCAGCTGCTCGACGGTGAGCTTGGCCTGGAAGTCCTCGGAGAGTTCGAAGCGCTTCATGAACACCTGATAGCGCTCCATCATCTCCTCCATCCGCTCGATGTACAGCTTCTTGCCCTCGCGGTCGAACTTGCCGTATTCACTGCCCAGCTGCATCAGCTGCTGGTAATCGCTGAACAGCCGCTTCGCTTCGTCCTGGACGATCTCGGAGTCGAAGAAAGCCATGGGGACGTCTGCTCCAGACTGCGGGAGAGATCGATTCTGCAGAGACCGGGCACCCCTGGGGAGTGCGGATCCACGTATCGCGGTGCCCGGCCCGCCATGGCCGATACCGAAATGGAGCCGATTCCCTTGTGAGGATGGCTGGCCCCCATCGCTGGGGTGTCCCCGCCGCTGCGCCCGTGGACCTCACCCCCCTGCTGCCCCAGGTGCGTGACGACCTCAGCCGGGGACTGGCGCTGCTCAACGGTGTCCGGCTGGTGCTGTGCCTGGGCAGCCGGGCCCAGATCACCCTGCTGATGGGCACGCCCGCCCGGATCCTGGGGGCCGCCACCACCGCCGCCGAGGGGCTCGCCCAGGTGCGCCGCCATCGACCCGCCCTGCTGCTGGTCAGCGACCGGCTGGAGGAGGGCTGCGGCGTCGACCTGGTGGTGCAGGTCAAGGCCCGCCACCCCGAGGTCCGCACCCTGCTGCTGGTGACCCAGGAGCACCGCTTCGCCCGGATCCGCCAGGCCCTGCAGGCGGGCTGCGACGGCATCGTGTCGGAGTCGCGGCTGCTCGGCTCCGGTCTCCAGGCCCTGCATGCCGTGCTCAGCGGCGACCTGTACCTCGACCGTGCGCTGGTCGGGGCGGTCCTGGCGGACCAGGAGCCCGGCGGCGACGCCGCCGAGCCGCTCAGTGCCCGGGAGCGGCAGGTGCTCGAGCGGGTGGTGCACGGCCTGACGAACCACGAGATCGCCGGGGAGCTGATGGTTTCCGTCGACACCATCAAGACCCACGTCCGCAATGTGCTGCTCAAGCTGCGGGTCCGGGGCCGGATCCAGGCGGTGGTCATCGGCCTGCAGCTGGGCCTGGTCGACTGGCCCCGACCGGGAGGCACCCGCTAGTTTCAGGCCCGACGTGCGCGCGCTTGGGCCTCCATGGCAGGACGCCACTGGCTGGATCCCCTGGCCCGCCGCCTGCTGGAGGCCACCGGCCAGCTGCCGCCGCTGCCGCCATCACCGCCGCAGCCAGGGGCCGCCGGGACTGGGGCCGCCGGGATGGGCGCTGAAGAAGCGGTCGAGCGGGAACTGCTCGCCCTCAAGCTGGCCCTGAACCCGGCGCTGCGGTTCCGGGATGGGGCCGAGGTGCGCCAGGCGGCTGCCCTGGGCTGGAGCCTCGAGGTCAACCTCGCCGAGGCCGGCGACTGGCTGCGGCTGCCCGGCTGCCCCCCTGAGCTGGTGGACCGGCTGATCCGGCTTCAGGGCGAGGGTCAGCAGTGGTCGGGCCCCGGGGAGCTGGCCGCCGGGCTCCAGGTGTCCTCCGCCCAGGTGGGGATCTGGCTGCCGGTGCTGCGCTTCCGGCGCCGGGGCCAGCCCAGGCCTGCGCCCCTGCCGCCGCCACTGGCGATCAACCAGGCCTCTGAACGGCTGCTGCAGGAGCGGCTCGGCCTGGGGCCGGAGCGCTGCCGCTGGCTGCTGCAGGAGCGGGCCCGCCAGCCCTTCCGGGACCTGGCCGATCTCCAGCACCGCCTGGAGATCTCCCCCGAGCAGGTGGAGCGCTGGATCGGCCGGTTCCGCTACGACGCCGCCCCGGGGCCGGTGCTGCCGCCGGCCCCGGGGCGGGCCCGATGAGCCGGCAGGGGGAACTGTTTCCTGCGGCGGCGGTGGCCGGCGCCCCGCTGCCTCCCTCGCTGCCCCTGTGGCAGGAGCAGCTGCTCGCCTGGCAGGCCCGTCTCGCCGACCATCAGGCACCGCTCTTCGCCGCCACCGGTGCCGACGCCGCTGCCGCCCCCCTCCAGCAGGGGCAGCTGTTCCCCGTCCCCGCCGACCCCGGCGATCCCCTCGAGCAGGCGCGACGCCTCGATCCCCTCAGCCTCAGCCCCCAGAGCCTCTCCTTCTGGCGCTGGCCCCGGCTGCCCCAGCAGGGGGCGGCCCTCTATCTGGTGATGGATCGCCCGCCCCAGCTGCCGCTGCCCTTGTTGCTCTACGTCGGCGAGACGGGCCGGGCCGACCAGCGCTGGAAGGGCGACCACGACTGCAAGGACTATCTGGCGGCCTACGGCGAGGCCCTGGCGCGGGCGGGCCTGGAGGCGCGGCCGAGCATCCGCTTCTGGTCGGACGTGCCGGCGGCGGTCGCCCCCCGCCGGGCCCTGGAGCAGGCCCTGATCCGGCGCTGGCTGCCCCCCTTCAACAAGGAGACGCGGGACCGCTGGGCCACCCCGTTCACGGCCGATCCCGCCTGAATTCCAGGGCTGGGCTGGCTACGATCACGGGTCGCCTGCGCTGGGTCCATGGAGTTTCGCTGTCTTGCCGTCGACCGGGACGGCCAACGTCCCCTCACCGAGAGCTGGACGGGGGACACCCTGGTGGTGGGTCTGTTCGCCGGCGGCGGCAGCGGCGACGGGCGGGACCTGGTCGAGGAGCTGGTGGGGGAAGCCCTCGAGGGCTGGCTGCAGCGCCGCCGCTTCGAGGCCAAGAGTGGCCAGACGATCACCCTGGAGCGGCCCGGCGGCACCCCGGCGACGCTGATCCTGGTGGGCCTGGGGGACCCCGCCGAGTTCGGGCTCGACGCCCTGCGCCAGGCCGGTGCCGGTGCGGCCCGCACGGCCGCCAGCGCCGGTGCCGAGGAGCTCGGCCTGTGGTTCCCGCTGGAGGGGCTCGAGCCGGCGGCGGCGGCGGCGGCGATGGCGGAGGCGGTGCGGCTCGGCCTCTATGACGACCAGCGTTTCAAGAGCGAGGCCGAGCCCCGCCCCCTGCCGGCCCGGGTGACCGTGCTCGGGCTGGGGGAGGCCGCGGCGGCGGGCCTGGCCCATGTGGCAGCCACCTGCAGCGGCGTGGAACTGGCCCGGCGGCTGGTGGCGGCTCCGCCCAACAAGGCGACCCCCCAGTCGCTGGCCGACGAGGCCGCCGCCATCGCCGACGCCTTCGGGCTCGAGCTCAAGGTGCTGGAGCGGGCCGACTGTGAGGCCCTCGGCATGGGGGCCTACCTGGGGGTGGCCCAGGGCTCCGACCTGCCCCCCAAGTTCATCCACCTCACCATCAGGCCCACCGGAGAGGTGACCCGGCGGGTGGTGCTGGTGGGCAAGGGGCTCACCTTCGATTCCGGCGGCTACAACCTCAAGACGGCCGGCTCCCAGATCGAGATGATGAAGTACGACATGGGCGGCAGCGCCGCGGTGTTGGGGGCGGCCCGCGCCATCGCCGAGATCCGTCCCGCCGGCCTGGAGGTGCACGTGATCGTGGCCAGCTGCGAAAACATGATCAGCGGCGGCGCCATCCACCCGGGTGATGTGCTCACCGCCTCCAACGGCAAGACCATCGAGATCAACAACACCGACGCGGAGGGGCGCCTCACCCTGGCCGATGCCCTCGTCTACGCCTGCGGCCTGGAGCCCGATGCCATCGTCGATCTCGCCACCCTCACCGGCGCCTGCGTGATCGCCCTGGGCGAGGAGATCGCCGGACTCTGGTCCCCCAGTGACGGCCTGGCCGAGGCCCTGATCGCCGCCGGCACGGCCGGTGGCGAGGCCCTCTGGCGAATGCCCCTGCGCGGCTCCTACAAGAAAGGGCTCAAGAGCCACGTCGCCGACATGAAGAACACCGGCCCGCGGCCCGGGGGCTCGATCACCGCCGCCCTCTTCCTGCAGGACTTCGTGACCCGGGGGCTGCCCTGGGCCCACCTCGACATCGCCGGCACCGTCTGGAGCGACAAGGCGAGGGGGCTGGATCCGGCGGGGGCCACCGGCTTCGGGGTGCGCACCCTGGTGGCCTGGCTGGTGGCGGGCGCCGCGGTCTGAACGGCAGCGCCGCCGTCCCCGGCGGCTTTGGCGGCCGGAGCTTGCGGCCTAGGTTTGCTTCCAGACCAGACAACGCATCGCCCCATGGCCGTTCACAAGATCCGCTGGTACGTGAAGGCCCAGCTCGGTGTGCTCCTGCTCCCCGCCGGGCTCTGCCTCTTCGGGGAGGGGGTGATCCGCAAGGGCATCCAGACCTGGTCGGCCCTGGCGGCGGCGGCCGACCAGGGGCAGTCGCTGCCGGAGGCCGGCCCCTGGGTCTGGTACGGGGCCCTGGGCCTGATCCTGATCAACGCCGGGGTCGGACTGATGATCGAGAGCGGCCTGCTGCGTGGCTATCCCCGCACCCCGCCCCGGGCCTGAGCCACCCCTCAGACCGCCACCGGCTCGGTGTCACCCCTGCCGGGGATGTGGGCGTGCAGTTCGGCGGGGGATTCCAGGCGGTGGATCTGCCAGGTGGCCTTGTCACCGAAACGGGCCTGGAGCTTGTCGAGATCGTCGGACGCCTGCCTCGGGCTCGCGTAGGGCCCGATGTGGCGCGTCTGCAGACCGTCCCGGATGGTCAGCAGATACATACAGAAGCCCTCCGGTGATGGAACAAACGCTAAGGCATTTTCCCGGTCGCGACAGGGGGGGAAGGGCTGTTCGGATTCCCCTGCGGCTGATCGGCATCACCGCCGATGTCAGCCCTGCCAGCGCTGGCTGCTGCGGGCCCGCCGGCCCCAGACCGTGTCCAGGCGCCGGTCGCGGCCGCAGGACCAGCGGTAGTAGTTGTACCGGACGCCATTGCGCTTGGCGTAATTCTGGTGGTAGCCCTCCGCCGGCCAGAACTTCGCCAGGGGCCGGATCGTCACTTTGATCGCCGCCGCCGGCTTGCCCAGCTCCCGGGCGGCCGCCACCAGGCTGTTGCGGGCCTCCACGGCCTGGTTGGCGCTGGTGGTGAAGATCACGGGCCTGTAGGAATCGCCGCGGTCGCAGAACTGGCCGCCGCCGTCGAGGGGGTCGATGTTGCGCCAGTAGGCCCGCAGCAGGGTGTCGTAGCGGATCTCGGTGTTGTCGAAGCGCACCCGGACCACCTCCTGGTGGCCGCTTCCGCCGGCCGAGACCTGTCGGTAGGTGGGGTTGGCCCCCTTGCCGCCGCTGTAGCCGCTCTCCACGTCGAGGACCCCGGGGAGCACCTCCAGATCGTGCTCCAGGCACCAGAAGCAGCCGCCGGCCAGCACGGCCTCCTCGGTGGCCGCCAGGGCCGGTGCCACCGGCCCGCCGAGGGCGAGCAGCAGCCCCAGCAGCAGCGCGATCAGTCGCATGGCGTGTGTCCCGAGAACGGTTCGAGGATGGCCGTCGCCGCCCGGCGGGTGACGCCCGGCTCCCCCAGCTTCTGCCGCAGCCGAACGTAGCCCTCCTGCACCCGCTCCCGTGCCCCGGAGGCGGGATCGAACAGGGGCAGAAGGGCCGCCAGGATGGCGTCCGGGGTGAAATCGTCCTGGAGCAGTTCCGGCACGAGCCGTTCCTCCAGCACCAGGTTCACCGGGGAGATGTGGGCCACGTTGAAGTGGATCACATGTTTCGCCAGGAACGCCGTCGGCCGGCTCACCCGGTAGCCGGTCACCTGGGGCACCCCCCGCAGGGCCAGTTCCAGGTTGGCCGTGCCGGATTTGGTCAGGGCGGCGTCGGCCGCGGCACAGAGCAGGGGCCGCAGGGCATCGGCCTCACCGGCCGGGATCACCCGCACCGCCGTGGCTCCGGCCGCCCGCATGGTCTCGGCCAGGACCGCCTCGAACCCCGGCAGGCCGGCGGGAAGCAGCACCTGCAGGTCGGGATGCTGCCGCTGCAGCAGGGCCACCGCAGCGGCCATCGGCGGCAGCACATAGCGCAGCTCCTGTCGCCGCGAGGCCGGCAGCATCAGCAGCACCGGCGCCTCCGCCGGCAGGCCCAGCCGCTGGCGGGCGTCCTGCCGGGATGGGCGCTGCTGCAGGGTGTCGATCAGGGGATGGCCCACCCAGGTGACCTGGGCGCCGCGTGCGGCGTAGAAGCTGGCCTCCTCCGGGAAGATCGCCAGAATGCGGTCGGTGAAACCGATCAGCCTGGTGGTGCCGCCGTCGCCGAGGCGGAAGGCCCACTCCTGGGGAGCGATGTAATAGGTGATGGGCACATCGGGGTACAGCCGCCGCAGGCGCAGGCCCAGGTTCACGTTCGCCCCCATGTAGTCGATCAGCACCACCGCATCGGGGGGGTGCTGCTTCAGCCAGCGCCGCACCCTGGCCTGCAGCTTGAGGGTGGGAATGACCAGCGGGATCGGTTCCCACAGGCCGATGGCCCCGAGCTTGGTGGTGTCCGCGAGGAGCTGGGCCCCGGCCCGCTCCATCCGACTCCCCCCGAGGGCCACCACATCGAGGGGCAGGGAACGGCGGGCCGCCTCCTCGTGCAGGGCCTTGACCAGCAGGGAGCCCTGCAGATCACCGGAAACCTCCCCGGTGCTGACCAGCAGTCGCACCATCAGCGCTGGGCCGGCAGCGGTCCGCGCCGGCCCGGCCCCACCGAGGCCTCCAGAAAGGCGCACAGCTCATCGGCCGCGGCCAGCAGGGGCCGCTCCCGGGCCTGGCGCAGGGCGGCGGCCAGCACCAGGTCGCTGCGGTAGATGAGGGTCCAGAGATCCTGCAGCTGGCGGAACTGGGCGCCGTCGTCGAGCTGGGCCATGCCGCTGCGGCGCAGCCCGACGCGGTTCAGTCCCCGGATGCGGCCGGGGTGGCCCTCCACCGTCATGAACGGGGGCACGTCCCGGTCGATGCGGCTCATGCCGCCCACCATCGCCAGGCTGCCGATGTGGACGAACTGGTGGATGCCGAGCACGCCGCCGATCACGGCCCGCTCACCGATCACCACGTGGCCCGCCACGGCCACCCCGTTGGCGATGACGATGCGGTCGGAGAGCTGGCAGTTGTGGCCGATGTGGCTGTAGGCCATCAGCAGGTTGCCGTTGCCCAGCACGGTCCGCTCGCCCTCGGCGGTGGCGCGGTTGATGGTGACGCACTCCCGGATCGTGTTCTCATCGCCCATCACCACTTCGGTGGGGGCGCCGCCGTACTTGAGGTCCTGGGGCTCGAGGCCGATGCAGGCCCCCGGGAAGATCCGGTTGCCCTTCCCCATCCGCACCCGCCCGTCGATCACCACGTGGGGACCGATGCGGCTGCCCTCGCCGATCTCCACCTCCGGACCGATCACCGCATAGGGGCCGATCTCCACACCGGAGGCCAGCCGGGCCCTCGGATCGACCAGGGCGGTGGGATGCACCGATGTCGTCATGGCTGCACTCGACATCGCGTCAGTCCACGAGCGAGAACATCAGCTCGCCGGAGCAGACCCGCTCGCCATCGACGGTGGCGGTGGCCTGCACCTTGCCGAAGCGCTTGCGCTTGAGGCTGAGCAGTTCGCAGGTGATCAGCAGCTGGTCGCCGGGAACGACGGGCCGCCGGAAGCGGACCCCGTCGATGCCGGCGAAGACGAACAGCCCCTTGGGCAGATCCGGCATCTGGGTGACGATCAGGCCGCCCACCTGGGCCATGGCCTCGACGATCAGCACGCCCGGCATCAGGGGCCGGCCGGGGAAATGGCCCTGGAACTGCGGTTCGTTGAAGGTGACGTTCTTCAGGGCCACCGCCCGCTGGCCGGGGACGTACTCGATGACCCGATCCACCAGGGCGAAGGGATAGCGATGGGGCAGCAGGTTGAGGATCTGTTCGCTGCTGAGCACCACGGACCGGGCCGTGTCCGCAGCGGGGCCCGCGGGCGTGGCGGGGGCAGCGGCCGTGGCGGCCTCGGGAGCGGCGGAGGGAAGAACGGTCAAGGATTCAGTGGGTCGGTACGGGTACGGGCAGGCGGGGCGCCTGGGCCGCAAGGGCCGCGGCCATGGCGGTGTGCAGGCCATGGGAACCGCGGTAGGCAAAGACGTGGGCCGTCGGCAGGCCCACCAGCGCCAGATCTCCCAGCAGGTCCAGCAGCTTATGGCGCACCGGTTCGTCGGCGAAGCGCAGGGGTGGATTCACCCAGTGGTCCCCGTCACAGACCAGGGCATTGTCGAGGGCGCCGCCGCGGATCAGGCCCGCCGCCAGCAGCTGCTCCACCTGCTCCCGGAAGCCGAAGGTGCGGGCCGGCGCGATCTCGGACACGAAGCTCTCGGGGGTGAGATCAAGGGCATAGAGCTGGCGGCCGATGGCCGCCTGGGGAAACTCGATCGCCGCCGCCAGCCGCAGCCGCTCGTTGGGCAGGGCGGCCACGAACCCCAGCCCCTGGCCGAGGGTGAGGGGCAGCGGGGGCAGCGGGGGCTCGATGCGCTCGCCCCGTTCGCTGAGGCCCGCCTCGGCGATCGCTTCCACCCAGGGCAGGCCGGAGCCGTCGAGCAGGGGGATCTCCTCCCCGTCCACCCACAGTTCCGCCTGGCTCACCCCGGTGCCGGCCAGGGCCGCCAGCAGATGCTCCACCGTCGCCAGGCGGCGATCGCCGAGCTGCAGGCAGGTGCAGAGGCGGGTGTCGCTGACCTGGGTGGGGCCGAGACGCTGCAGGGGGCGTTCAGGCTCATCCAGCCAGCCCAGCCAGTAGCCGGGCCGCTCCGAGGGGCCGAGGCGGACCCGGGAGATGGCGCCGCTGTGCAGCCCGACCCCGGAGCGCTCCACGCTGGAGCGCAGGGTCCAGGCCTGGCGATAGTCGCTGGGCCAGCTGGTCACTAGAACTTCCAGCCCACGCCGAGGTTGAAGCGCCACTCGCCGGTGAAGTCCTGGCTGGCCACCTCCAGGCGCAGCGGGCCGACGGGGGTGGTGACGATCAGGCCGGTGCCGATCGAGAAGCCGGAACCGGGCTTGTTGAGCAGGCCGCCGAGGTTGCCCGGCACCTTCGTCTGGCTGCCGAAGGTGGTGCCGCCGTCGATGAACAGCTCGCCGCTGACGATGCTGAACAGGGGGAAGCGGTATTCGATCGTGGCCTCGCCGAAGCTGCGGCCGACGCCGAGATCGCAGTCGAAGTAGCCCCGCACCGAGTTGCCGCCGCCCAGGCAGAAGGCCTCGTAGGGCGGCAGGTCGCCGATCACCGTGCCGGCGGACACCTGGAAGGCCAGGGCCTGCTTGCAGTCCTCCGTCTCGCCGGCCTTCGGCCGGCAGCCCTTGTAGAACTTCAGCCAGCGCACCGGGATGTAGTGGGTGAAGCTGCCCCGGATCCGGTTGAAGGTGGGGGAATCGGGGCCCACCGAGAAGAACTGCTCGGTGCCGATGCTGAGGAAGTTGCCCTGGGTGGGGTTGCGGGGATCGTTGAGGGTGCTCATCGTCGCCGCCAGCCGCAGGCCCACCAGCTGGTTGCGGGCGGCGCAGTTGTAGGCGAGACAGATGAACGAACTGGTGGGGGCGGCCAGCAGCGAGGTGGCTTCGTTCGGGGTGGCCAGAGCGAAGCGGCGGGAGGTGCCGGAGAAGTCCATCGGCGTGGCCACCTGGCCGGTCAGCCCCAGCAGCACCGTCCAGGGCGCCCGCTTGAAGGGGTTGCCACCGTTGAGGGGACGCACGAACTGGACGTTGGCCCCGACGCGCTGGATCAGCACGCTGTTGCCGTCGAACTGGAACCAGCTGAGGTTCTGGCCGCTGGTCTCGGCGGCGATGCGGGCCGCCGTCACCGACGGGAAGACGTCGAGGAGGGGGTTGAACGGCGAGAAGATGTTGTAGGCGACCTGGGTGCCCGGGGCCTGGTAGAAGTCGGAGACGGTGAAGAAGTTGCCGTTGTTCTGGCTCTGGAACACCTGGGGGGCGTCCCGGCTGACGAAGGCCTTGAAGCGGAAGGCGGTCCGGTACTTGTCCCCCTTGATCCAGGGGTCGCTGAAGGAGATGTCGGCCAGGCCGCCGAACTGGCCGTAGGTGAAGCTGGTGGAGAGGTCCCAGGCCCGGCCGAACAGGTTGCTGTCCTGCACCTGGATCTGGCCGAAGACGCCCTGGCTCTGGCTGTAGCCCAGACCGCCGGAGAGGGAGCCGGTCGACTGCTCGACGACCCCCAGCACGATCACCACCGAGCCGGGATCCTCCGGTTCAGGGCGCAGGGTCACCTTGACGTCGCTGAACAGGCCGGTGCCGTACAGGCGCTTGAGGTCGTCCTCCAGGTTGCGGCGGTTGAAGATCTCGCCGGTCTTGATGGAGATCTCCCGGGTGATCACCCACTCCTTCGTCTTGCCCTTGATCGGCTGGCCCTTGTCGTTGGTGGCCGATCCCTCCTTGTTGAGGAACTGGACTTCCACACCCTTCACCGTGCCCTGGCGCACCAGCAGCTGCACGTCGCCGTCGGGTCCGATCCGGGAGGGGCCGGTGACGCGGGCCAGGGAGAAGCCCTGGTCGGCGTACCACTTCTGCAGCTCCTGCATGCGGCCCTGCAGGGTCACCAGGTTGAGGGTCTTGCCGTAATCGCTGGCGAAGGTGTCCTGCACCACCGTTTCCGGCACCTTGGCGTCGGCCGGATCCAGGCTCACCTTGGTGAGCACGGGGTTGGGCACCACCGAGACCACCAGCCGCACCCCCAGGGGGCCGTCCTGGGGCTGGATCCGCACGTCGGAGAACCAGCCCGTGGCATAGATGGCCTGCAGGTCCGTTTCCAGCTCGCTGCGGGTGATGGCGTTGCCAGGGGTCACCGCCATGGCGGCATAGGCCGCCAGCTCGAGACGCTCACGCTCGGGATGGTCGGCCAGGCCTTCGATCACCACCTCGCTGATCAGCACCCGGGGTTCGGTGGAGGCCGAAGGGGTGGGGGCCGGGCCCAGGGAGGGCTTGCCGGGCCGGTCGTCGCGGGCGGCGGGGGGGCTGGGCGTGGCGCCGGGGGTGGCGGCCGGTGCCGGGGCGGCCGCGGGGGCCGGTGTGGCTGCGGGGGCGGGCGTCACCGGGGTCGCCCCGGCCGGCGGGGTGGCGTCCGCCGGGCCGGCGAAGGGATCGGCACCGGCCTGGGCCACGGGGCCTGCGGGGGCCTGGCCCTTGCCGGGGGGACTTTCGGCAGCCCGGGCCTGGCCGCCGGCCAGCAGCAGGGCCACGAGCAGGGGCAGGGAGGCGGTCGCCGCCCGGGGCGTGACGCTTCGAAGGATGTGGGGCCTGCCGAGGCGAACGCCAATCATGGATGTCGTCTGCAGAGCGGCCAGGCCGCAAATTCCGCTGACCTTACCCGTAGACCCGCGCTTCGGGACAGACCCCTTGGACCCGTTTGAGGACCTCCCCGTAGGCCTCGACAACGCCGCCCAGGTCCTGGCGGAATCGGTCCTTGTCCAGGATCCGCTCCTGGGCATCGCTCACGGCCCGGTTCCAGAGCCGGCAGGTGTCGGGGCTGATCTCGTCCGCCACCACCAGTGCGCCGTCGGCGGTGAACCCCAGTTCGATCTTGAAATCCACCAGTTCGAGCTCCACCCGGGCGAACAGATCGCGCAGGGCGTCGTTGACCCGGAAGGCCAGTTCCCGGATCGCCCCCAGCTGGTCGGGCGTGAGCAGCTGCAGGCGCTCCAGCCGCGCTTCGCTGAGCAGCGGATCCCCCAGGGCGTCGTCCTTGTAGTACAGGTCGAGCAGGGGCGGATCCAGGGGGGTGCCCGCCGGAATCGGCATCTGGCGGCAGAGGGAACCGGCAGCCACGTTGCGCACCACCACCTCCACCGGCACCACCCGCACCGGCCGCACCATCATCCAGTGGTCCCCCTGCAGACCCAGGTAGTGGGTGGGCACCCCAAGCCGCTCGAGGTGCTCGAACAGCAGGGCGGAGATGCGGCAGTTCAGGGCCCCCTTGCCCAGGAGCTGGGCCTTCTTGAGGGCATTGAAGGCCGTGGCGTCGTCCTTGTACTCCACCGCCACCAGGTCGTCCTGGTCCGTGGCGTACACCCGCTTCGCCTTGCCTTCGTAGAGGAGGGGGCCGGTGGCAGGGGAGAGGGTCATGGGGCAGGGGAAGGGGTCGGGGCCGGAGTAGGGGTCGGGGCCGGGGTCGGAGTCGGGTCCGGCACCGCAAGGTCGGCGGCGTGGCCGCCCGGATCCCGGGGGGAGCGCAGCCGGATCTCCAGCTGGCGGGTGCGCGGCGCCGCCGCCGGATCCTCGCGCCGCCAGCGCCATTCGCCGTAGGCGTCGTCGATGCGCCCGCTGAGCCGCAGGCGCCTGGCCACGGCCCGCTCGGAGGGCAGGGCGGCCTGGGTGTCCAGCAGCTCGGCCACCAGCCCCCAGGCCTTCGCCGCCGCCGCCTGCTCCAGGGCCGCCTCCAGCAGGGCCTCCCGCTGGGACGCCGGCAGCTCCGCCAGCAGACCCACCGCCTGCTGCAGCCGCAGAGCCCCGCCCAGGCCGCCCTGGCGGGCCCGGACCAGCAGTTCGCCGCCGACCCGGGCGAAGCCCCTCGATTCCAGGTGCAGGGCCAGCAGCTCCAGGGCCGAGCGGCTGATCACGGTGCCATCCTCCCGGCGCTGCAGCGGCAGGGCGATGCCATCGAGGGACGTGCCGCTCTCCTTCCGCAGCCGTTCCAGGGCCAGGGCCGCCCGGCGGTGGTCCAGTCCGGCGGCGGCGGCCCGCCACTGCAGCTGCAGCCACTGGACCCGCTCGGCTCCGGCAGCCGGGCCGTAGCGGTTGAGCACGTCCATGGCCTCGCTGGGCGCCCGGCAGCTGAGCAACACGTCGGCGTTGGCCAGCACCACCTCCAGGGGCTGGGGGGCCGGATGCAGCGTCAGCAGCCGCTGCTGCAGCTGCCGAAGCCGCTCGAGCTGATCGGCCTCGGCGCTCTGCCGGCAGGCCACGTCGATCTGCTCCAGATCCCCGTCGCGGAGCAGGTCGGCGAACTCCTTGTCGGTGAGGAGGGGCGGCCGCTCCTCGACGGCCTCCCCCGTGGGTTCCGCCGGCCCGCTGGGGCTGGCTTCAGTGGCGGTGGTCGCCGCTCCCGCTGGGGCGGGTTTTGTCACCGCCGCCTCCGGCCCAGGGGCCGCGGCACGGGCTGCCGCCGGCCCGATCCCCGGGAGCAGACCAATCAAGGCCAGGGCTCCGAGGCCGCCAAGAACGGACCGGCCGCGGCTCCGCCGGGGCGCCGGCGGGACGGGGGTCGGCCCGGATCCGCTGGGCGGCACGGCAGTCGAGGCGGCGGTCGGGGAGAATGGCAAAGGGGAGTGGCAGCAAGGCTGGTGAGGGCGACCGGTGCAGCACCCGTGCCGGCGCACAACCTAGGGGAGCTCTCCTCCCCGATCCACCCCCGTTCCGCTTCCCCCCGCGCGATGGCCCCGTTGACCGCTTCCGACGCTTCCCTCCCGTCCCCGGTGCCGGCCCGGATCCTGGTGGTGGGCGGCGGTGGCCGCGAGAACGCCCTGGGCTGGGCCCTGGCGCGCTGCCCGGGGGTGGAGCAGGTGCTGGTGGCGCCCGGCAACGGCGGCACCGCCGCCCTGGCGGGCTGCGGCCAGCTGGCCATCGCCGAAACTGACCATGGCGCCCTGGCGGCGGCCTGCCACGCGCACGCCATCGACCTGGTGGTGGTGGGACCGGAGGCGCCCCTGGCGGCCGGCCTGGCGGACCGGCTGCGGGCGGAGGGGCTGGCGGTCTTCGGTCCCGGGGCCGACGGGGCCCTGCTGGAGGCCAGCAAGCGCTGGGCCAAGGACCTGATGCAGGAGGCGGGCGTGCCCACGGCGGGCTACTGGGCGGCGACGGATCGCCAGCAGGCCCTGGAGGCCCTCGAACGCCATGGCCGCCCCCTGGTGGTGAAGGCCGATGGCCTGGCCGCCGGCAAGGGCGTGACGGTGGCCGACAGCCTCGAGCAGTGCCGCGACGCCATCGAGGAGGTGTTCGCGGGCCGCTTCCAGAGCGCTGCCCCCGGGGAAGCTGCCGCCGCCCCCTCCCTGGTGCTGGAGGAGCGCCTGCACGGCCCGGAGGTGTCGGTGTTCGCCCTCACCGATGGTCGCTCCATGGTGCTGCTGCCTCCGGCCCAGGACCACAAGCGCATCGGCGAGGGGGACACGGGCCCCAACACCGGCGGCATGGGGGCCTACGCCCCGGCCCGGCTGCTGGACGCGGCGGGACTGGAGCAGGTGCGCCAGCTGGTGCTGGAGCCGATCCTGGCGGCCCTGCGGGCCCGGGGCATCGACTACCGCGGCGTGATTTTCGCCGGCCTGATGCTCACCGAGGCCGGCCTGCGGGTGATCGAGTTCAACTGCCGCTTCGGCGATCCGGAGTGCGAGACCCTGATGCCCCTGCTCGGCCCGGAACTGGCCCGGGTGCTCCTGGCCTGCGCCACCGGCCGCCTGGAGGAGGCCCCCCCGCTGACGATCGCGCCGCGTTGCAGCGCCTGCGTGATCGCGGCCGCCGAGGGCTATCCCGGCGAGGTGCGTCGCGGCGATGCGATCCACGGCGATCTGGGGGACGCCCCCGATCGGCAGCTCTTCCATGCAGGCAGCCGCCGCACCGAGGCGGGCCCCGTGGTCACGGCGGGTGGCCGGGTGCTGGCGGTGGTGGCCCAGGCCGACGACTTCGACACGGCCTTCGAGCGGGCCTATGACGGCCTGGAACGGGTGGGTTTCGAGGGCATGGTCTACCGCCGCGACATCGGCCACCAGGTGCGGTCGCAACGCCCGGCCCTGCCATGACCCGCTCCGTTTCCGGTCCCACCCTGGGCGGCAGCGAGGACGCCGGAGCCTTCAGCCTCTGGCGGGCGCGGCTGCAGCGCTGGTGGGCGGAGTTCAGCCTCCAGACCAAGCTGCTGGCGGTCGCCACCCTCGTGGTGAGCCTGCTGATGACGGGCATCACCTTCCTGGCCCTCAACGGCATCCAGCGCGATGCCCGCATGAGCGACACCCGCTTCGCCCGGGATCTCGGGCTGCTGCTGTCGGCCAACGTCACCCCCCTGGTGGCGGAGGGCAACGACCGGGAACTGGCCTCGGTGGCCGAACGCTTCTGGCAGTCGAGCCGCAGCCTTCGCTACATCTTCTTCGCCGATTCCGACGGGGTGATCTACCTCGGCATCCCGATGGGCGGCAGCACCGGCATGGGCGAGCGTGTGCTCAGCCGGCGCCTGGAGCTGCCGGCCGACATCCAGCGCCGCCCCGACAACCCCCTGATCCGCCAGCACCTCACCCCGGACGGCCAGGTCACCGACGTGTTCGTGCCGATGGTGAGCGACGGCCGCTATCTGGGCGTGGTGGCCCTGGGCATCAACCCCAACGAGACGCTCCTGGCCAGCGCCGCCCTCACCCGGGAGGTGACGGTGGCGGTGTTCATCTCGATCTGGGTGCTCGTGATCCTGGGCTCCGTGTTCAACGCCCTCACCATCACCCAGCCGGTGAAGGAGCTGTTGCGGGGGGTGCGATCGATCGCCGGGGGCAACTTCGAGACCCGCATCGCCCTGCCGGTGGGGGGCGAGCTGGGGGAACTGCTCAACGGCTTCAACACCATGGCCTCCCAGCTGGAGGTCTACAAGGCGGCCAACATCGAGGAACTCACCGCCGCCCAGGTGAAGCAGCAGTCGCTGATCGCCACCATGGCCGATGGGGCCGTGCTGCTCGATGCCGAGGGGCGGATCGTGCTGGCCAACCCCACCGCCCGCCGCCTGTTCCGCTGGGAGGGCCGCAACCTGGAGGGCAGCGAGCTGGCCGCCGAACTGCCGGACCGGCTGGCGATGGAACTGCACGATCCCCTGGAGAGCCTGATCATCAGCGAGCGGGACACCACCGAGGTGCGTTGCAGCTTCGGGGATCCCCCCCGCACCCTGCGCATCGTGCTCCAGTCGGTGCGGGATGCCAGCGGCGAGAGCCTCAAGGGCATCGCCATGACGATCCAGGACCTCACCCGGGAGGTGGAGCTGAACGCCGCCCAGAGCCGCTTCATCAGCAACGTGTCCCACGAGCTGCGCACGCCCCTGTGCAACATCAAGAGCTACGTGGAGACGCTCCATGACATGGGCGACCTGCTCAGCGCTGAGGAGCAGAAGGAGTTCCTGAGCATCGCCAACGCCGAGACCGACCGCCTCTCGCGCCTGGTGACCGACGTGCTCGACCTGTCACGGCTGGAGTCCGACCGGGTCTGGCAGCTGGAGCCCATGGACCTGGCTCCGGCGATCGAGCAGACCCTGCGCACCTACCGGCTCAACGCCGAGGAGAAGGGGGTGATGCTGCTGTTCGCCGGCGATCAGAACCTGCCCCGGGTGCGGGGCAACTGGGATCTGCTGCTGCAGGTGTTCGACAACCTGGTGGGCAACGCCCTCAAGTTCACCCGCAGCGGCGGCCAGCTGCTGCTGCGCGCCTACCCCTGGCCCGACCACTGCCCGCTGGATCCCGACGGCGGAGCCGAACACCATCCCTCCTGCACCCTCACCTCGCGCCTGCCGCGGCTGCGGGTCGAGATCGCCGACACCGGCTGCGGCATCTCCGAGGCCGACCAGGCGCGGATCTTCGAGCGCTTCTTCCGGGTCGAGAACGCCGTGCACACCGAAGCAGGCACCGGGCTGGGGCTCTCGATCGTGCGGGGCATCCTCGAGAAGCACGGCAGCCAGGCCCGGATGGCCAGCGAGCCCGGGGTGGGCACCACCTTCTGGTTCGACCTGCCCCTGGAGGAGGCCGACGGTGATGAACTGAGAGTCCAGGCGGAGCGCTCCGCCTCCCTGGCCGAGATCGAAGCGGAGCGAAGAATCCCCGCCTAGGTGCCCCTGGTCGGGTTCAGCTCTCGCCGTCGACGCTGCGCATGATCCGGCCCAGGTCGGCACGTTCGTCGGTGGTGATCCGATGGGGAACGCCGCTGATGATGCGCTCGAAATTGGCGAAGGAATCCTTGATCTCCGGCCCGTTGCCGGTGATCACGAATTCCCGGATGCCCTTGTCGTGCCAGGAGCCGCGCATCTTGAACACGTTCAGGGCCCGGGCCATTTCACCGCGGATCTCCACATACTGCAGCAGCAGAATGGTGTCGGTGATGGTGGAGATGTGGGAGTCGGTGATCGAATGGCTTCCCATGAACTCCTCGGAGGTGTTGGTGAAGAAGCCAGCGATTTCCTCCTGTTTGGCATAGCCCGTCACCCCGATCACGAACTGCCGGAAGGCGTTGTGGCTGACACCCCGAGCCAGGGCGGAGAGGGAATCGATCGCCATCCGGGACGGCTTGAACTGGCTGATCTCCGTCTTGATGATCTGCAGGTGATCCTCAAGGCCGGTGGATTCCGGATAGGCGCAGATGATCTTGAGCAGGCCGTCCTGCTCCATCTGCTCGAAATCGATGCCCCAGCTGGTGGCGTTGCGCAGCAGCTGGGAGCGGGATTCCTCGTAGGCGAACAGGATCGCCCGCTCCTTGCTGCGGCAGGCGTCCTCCACGAACTTGCTGACCAGCAGGGTCTTGCCGGTGCCGGTGGCGCCGGTGGCCAGGATGATGGAGTCCTTGAAGAAGCCCCCGCCGCACATCTCATCGAGCCGGGGAACGCCGGAGCTCAGGCGCACGTTGGAGGACCGCTGGGTGAGGCGCATCGCCCCCAGAGGGAACACGCTGATCCCGTGGGCGCCCATGGTGAAGGGGAACTCCCCCTTCATGTGGGTGGTGCCCCGGAGCTTGAGCACTTCCACCGTGCGCCGCCGCCGTTCGCCCTCCAGCACGTTGCGCAGGATCACGACGTTGTCGGAGACGAACTCCTCGACGCCGTAGCGGGCGATGGCGCCGTATTCATCGACCCGTTCGGTGGTCATCACCGTGGTGACGCCGATCTCCTTGAGCCGGGCGATCAGCCGGAAGATCTCCCGGCGTACCACGGAGATGGCGTCGTACTGCTGGAAGACGGCGGTGATGGAGTCAATCGCCACCCGCTTGGCTTTGTATTTGCGAATCGCGTAGTGGATCCGCTCAATCAGCCCGGAGAGGTCGAAGCTGCCCGACACCTCCTGACCATCGGGGTCCGGGGAGGCATCGAGGACAAATAACTTGTTCTGTTCGACCATTTCCTGCAGGTTCCAGCCGAAGCTGGAGGCATTGCGCAGGATGTCGAGGGGCGACTCCTCGAAGGTGACGAAAATGCCGTGTTCGTTGAACTGCCGGATGCCGTTGCAGAGAAAATTCAGGGAAAAGACCGTCTTGCCGGTTCCCGAAGTTCCGCTGATCAGGGTCGATCGGCCGATCGGCAGCCCGCCATGGCAGATGTCATCGAAACCTTCGATCCCCGTGGGAAGTTTCTGCATCTGCATTCGATTGGCAGCGGCGTCGTGGTCGTTGGGATCCTGCATCGAAGAGATGGAAGCGCGAGGGGTCTGAAGGGGAACGGGGTTGACGCTGGGATGGCCTGGTCCGGAAGGCGGCGGCAGGCCTTGATCAGGGCTCAGGAGGTTTCCGGGGGAGAGGGAACATCGTCGGCTTCCAGATCATCGATGTCGAGCTTGAAATCCTCGGTGAGCTCTTCGTAAAGGAGATCGAGGCCGATCAGCACCCGGTCACGGTCGGAGAGATCGCCGATGATTCGCCGCACCGGTGGGGGCAGGATCTTCGCCAGGGTGGGGGTGGCCAGGATCTTGTCCTCCTCCGCCAGCTGGGGATTCTTGAGCACATCGATCACCTTCAGGGCGTAGACGCCGCGGAACTCGGACTCGAGGATGTCGCGCAGCGTCTTGAGGGCCCGCATCGAGTTGGGGGTATTGCCCGCCACGTAGAGCTTGAGGATGTAGGTCTTGCGGAAGGTCATGGCTGGGACTCAGGCGGAGGGGCTGGTGGATTCGGCCACGACGGCGGGCACGATGGGCAGGTCGGGCGGGATGGAGCGTCGATACATTTCGCAGAGGTGAGCCATGACATCGAGGAGGGCCAGCCGGTAGTCCTGGAGAAAATCGTTCTTCTGTCCTTTGAGCATCAGCATCTTTCGAAACTCCTCGATCAGATTCACGTGGATCTCGACCATCTTGGTGATCGGCAGATCGGCGAAGAAGGCCGTGTTCACGAAGCTTTCGATCGCCTGGTTGGCCGCGGCGGGGTTCTTGAAGTAGCTGATCAGCAGGTCCCGGTAGGTGCGTCGCAGGGAGTCCAGCAGCTCGTTGCGTTCCTCGGCTTCCAGGTTGCGCAGGAAGCGGGAGGGATCCCGCTTGTAGTAGACGCCCAGGTAACCGAGCCGTCCATTGAGCCGGTTCGGCAGTTTCCAGCCGTCGGGGGTGGTCGCCTTGGCTTCGCTGCCGGCCGGCAGCGTGTTGCTGCGCAGGAAACGGGAGACGGCCGCATCCAGGCTGTAGCTGAGCTGCTCCAGCTGGTCGGGCGGGAGGCGGACCTCCGCATCGTGGAACTTCACCTCGCCGTCCACCGGGCCGATCAGCACGGCCGGCAGCTCCAGGCCCTGGTCGTGGAGGCTGCCGAAGAAGGTCCCGTCGACGGCGCCCTCCTCCAGCAGGATCCCGTCGAAGTCCTCGCGGCGCTGCTCCAGCTGCTCCAGGGGCCCGGCGGCGGGATCCACCGGCACCAGCTGGTAGCGACCGCCCCTGAGCCACTGGCCGCAGGCCTCGGCCAGGGCCGGGGTCTGGATGAGAGAGAGGATGTTGAGAACCGGTTGGGGCATCGACCGCTGCGGCGGGGAGCTCCCCTGACCGGGCTGATTCTTGACGGAAGGGAGGCCCGGACGGGAGGATCTTAGTTCTGTCTTTCGATTCCGTGCGTCCAGGCCCAATGGTGGCTTCCTGCCGCCAGCCTGGCCACGCCCCCTGAGCGATGACCCAAGCCCCCCAGAAGGAGACCCTGAGCGCACCCGCCACCGGTGCCCAGGGCGATGCCACCGGCGCCTACGCCATCGTCGAGGCCTCCGGCCAGCAGTTCTGGCTCCAGCCCGATCGTTACGTCGATCTCGACCGCCTCAATGCCGAGGTCGACAGCACCGTGACCCTGGAGAACGTGCTCCTGGTGAAGGACGCCTCCGGCACCACCCTGGGCCAGCCCTACGTGACGGGCGCCACGGTGGAGCTCAAGGTGCTGGCCCATCGCCGCGGCCAGAAGATCATCGTTTACAAAATGCGCCCCAAGAAGAAGACCCGCCGCAAGAACGGCCACCGCCAGGAGCTCACCCGGGTGATGGTCCAGTCGATCAAGGTGGGCGGCAAGTCGATCGCCTGATCGGGCCCCCGGCCTCTTCTCCAGTTCCCCCCCGTTCTCCCTTCTCTGCTCTCCCATGGCCCACAAGAAAGGCACAGGCTCCACCCGCAACGGCCGCGACTCCAACTCCAAGCGTCTCGGCGTCAAGCGTTACGGCGGTGAAACCGTCAGCGCCGGCTCGATCCTGATCCGCCAGCGCGGCACCTCCGTGATCCCGGGCGTCAACGTGGGCCGCGGCTCCGACGACACCCTGTTCGCCCTGGTGGATGGCGTCGTCAGCTTCGAATCCATCAAGCGCGGCCTGCGCAACCGCAAGCGCATCAACATCGCCGTCGCTGCCTAGGCCCCCGGCAGGGGGGCGTCCGCCAGCTCGGTGCCGTCCCCCGGCACTTCCAGATAGCGCCTGAGCCAGCCCACCAGCAGGTAGAAGGGCAGGGTGTCGGCCAGGGCCGCCACCAGCTTGAACACGTAGCCGCTGGCGATGAACACGCCCAGCTGGGGCAGCACCGGCTCCTCCGGCCTGATCGGCAGCACATGGGCGGCGTAGTGGCTGATCAGCACCACCGCCGACGTGTCGACGACCTGGCTGATCAGGGTGGAGCCGTTGTTGCGCAGCCACAGGGCCTTGCCGTTGCTGAAGCGCTTCCAGAAATGGAACAGGCGCACGTCGGTGAACTGGGCGGCCATGTAGGCGGCCATGGAGGCCCCCACGGCGCCGAAGGCCAGCCGGCGCACCTCGAAGAACACCGGCACCCCGTCGCCGTGGGTGTCGGCCGGCAGGCCCGCCACCCCACCGAATCCGTCCAGGCCCGGCAGGATGCCACCGAGCCAGAGCACCAGGACGATCCAGCCGTTGAGCATCAGACCCACCCACACCACCTGGGAGGCGCGCCGTTCGCCCCAGATCTCGCTGATCAGGTCCGTGCACAGGAAGGTGACGGGGTATGGCAGGGCCCCCACCGCCACGATGATCGGGAAGGACCCGATGCTGCCCAGGTGGAGGAACCGGGTCAGCCCCAGGATGTTGAGCATGCCCATGGTCCCCAGGAAGATGCCGGCTAGCACCAGAAAGGTGACCTCGCGCCGGTCCTGCAGCGTCATCGGCGCCTGAGCATGGGAGAAGGTCCCTCCAGGCTGCCGCCATCGCCTCCGTCGCGCCACGGCTGCGGGTTCCTGGTGCTCGACAAACCCGCCGGCCTGACCTCCCACGACGGCGTCGCCAGGGTGCGGCGGGCCTACGGCCTGCGGCGGGTGGGCCACGGCGGCACCCTGGATCCAGCCGTCACCGGGGTGCTGCCGATCGCCCTCGGCCCGGCCACCCGGTTGTTGCCCTACCTGCCCGGCGACAAGACCTACCGCGGCACCGTCCAGCTGGGCGTGCGCACCGGCACCGACGACCTCGAGGGCGAGGTGCTGGAGCGCTCGGCCGTTCCGCCCCTCGATCCCGAGGCCCTCGAGCTGGCCCTGGCCCGGTTCCGGGGCGAGATCCTCCAGGTCCCCCCCCAGGTCTCGGCTGTGCATGTGGATGGCCAGCGGGCCTACGCCCGGGTCCGGGCGGGGGAGCAGCTGGCGCTGGCGGCGCGGCCGGTGCGGATCCATGGCCTCGACCTGCTGGGCTGGGACGCCGAGCGCGGCCGCCTGGAGCTGGAGGTGCGCTGTTCCGCCGGCACCTACGTGCGTGCCCTGGCGCGGGATCTGGGGGAAGCCCTCGGTTGCGGCGGCGCCCTGGCCAGCCTGCGCCGCACCGCCGCCCTCGGCTTCGGACTGCACCAGGCCATTTCCATGGAGCGTCTGGCGAGCGGCCCCCTCCCGCCGCTGCTGGATCCCCTCGACGTGCTGGTGGATCTGCCGCGCCAACGCCTTGATCCGGCCCAGCTGTCCCCCTGGCGCTGCGGCCGGTCCCTGCCCCGTACGGTGGAGCAGTTGCCAGAGGGGGCGGTTGCCGTGCTCACCCCGGATGGCAACCTGGCCGGCATCGCCCGTGCCGATGGCAAGGGCCTGCTCCTGCCCCGGCTGGTGTTCGACGCCGCCGGTTGAACCCCCTGCGACATCGCGATGGCCGGCCACAGCAAATGGGCCCAGATCAAGCGCACCAAGGCGGTGGTGGACGCCCGGCGCGGAGCGCTGTTCACCCGTCTGGGGCGGGAGATCACCGTGGCGGCCCGCGGCGGTGCTGATCCGGCCGGCAACTTCCAGCTCCGCACCGCGATCGAGAAGGCCAAGGTGGCGGGGCTCCCCAACGCCAACATCGACCGGGCCGTGGCCAAGGGCAGCGGCCAGGGGGGTGGCGGGGCCGACCTGTTCGAGGCGGTGCGCTACGAGGGTTACGGCCCGGGGGGCGTGGCCGTGCTGGTCGAGGCCCTGACCGACAACCGCAACCGCACCGCGGCCGACCTGCGACTGGCCTTCGGCAAGCACGGCGGCAACCTCGGTGAGACCGGCTGTGTCAGCTATCTGTTCGAGCAGCGGTCCGTGGTGCGGCTGGCCCTGCCCGGCGCCGACGAGGAGCGCCTGCTGGAGGACCTGCTGGCCCTGGAGGAGCGGGGTGGCCCGGCGGCGGCGGGCTACGAGATCGATGCCGAGGGCGTCGATGTGTTCGGCGCCTATGCCGACCTCGAAGCCCTCCAGGATGGGCTCCGGGACCTGCGGCTGCCCCTGGCCGGCTGGGAGCATCGCTGGATTTCCTCCCTGCCCTGCCGCCTCGAGGACGCTGCGGTGCTGGCCGCCTGCATGCGCATGCTGGATGTGCTCGAGGATCTCGATGACGTGCGCAGCGTCACCAGCAATCTCGAGGCGGATGAGGCCCTGATGGAGGCCGCCCTGCCCGGCTGAGGCCACCTCCCCGCCCTCCGCCGCGCCCTCCGCCGCGCCAGAGGTTCAGCCCATGGCCTCGGCGTCGGCGATCACGGTGAGGGCAGGGTGGTGCTGCAGCCAGCTGGCGGGCAGCTCCGGCGTGGGGGGCTCCCCCAGGGCACGGCGCAGGATCGTCGCCTTGGCCCCGCCGGTCACCACAAGGAGCACCCGGCGGGCCGCGAGGATCTCGGCCATCCCCAGGGTGATGGCCCGCCGGGGGACGGCGCCGGGGTCGCCCCCGAAGGCGCCGGCGTTCTGGCGGCGGGTGTGGTCGCTGAGGGCCAGGCAGCGGCAGGTCACGGCCGCCCCCGCGGGGGGTTCGTTGAAGCCCACGTGGCCGTTGAGGCCCAGGCCCAGCAGCTGCAGGCCGATGCCGCCGGCGGCCGCCACGGCGGCGCCGTAGCGCCGCGCTTCGCCATCGGGATCGCAGGCCCGCCCATCGGGGAGCCATACCTTCCCGGGGTCCAGGCCGAGGGGCTCCACCAGCTGGCGGGCCATGGTGGCGGCGAAGGAGGCGGGATCCTGGGGCCCCAGCCCCACGTACTCGTCCAGGTTGAAGCTGCACCAGCCCTGACGCACCTGCGCCGCCAGGGCTGGCTCCAGGCGCCCCAGCCGTCGCGCCAGGGCGGCATAGACGGGCTCCATGGTGCGTCCGGTGGCCAGACCCAGGGGCCGGCCCGGCCGCAGCCGATCAGCCAGCAGCAGGGCCGCCACCCGCTCCGCCACCGCCGCCGCATCGGCCAGAACGATCGGGGTGATGGAGGCTGCGACCGGGGCGCTGGCCGCGGTGCTGGGGGCGTGGCGGCTCAACGGGTGCCTCAAAGGGCGGAGTAGGGCTGGATCCTGGCCCCCTGGTAGTAGTGCTGGAGGATCTGCCGGTAGTCCTCGCCGCGCAGGGCCAGGGCGTAGGCGCCCCACTGGCTCATGCCCACCCCGTGGCCGTAGCCCCGGCCGCTCACCAGCAGGGTCGGCGCCGCCGGTGGCCGGGGGGCCCGCCAGGGGGCCTGCACCAGGCCGGAGGCCAGGGAGCGGATCCCCTCGGGGGTGAAGACCCCTTGCAGGGACGGCAGCGGAGGCGGGAAGGGGGCGGCCCGGGGCGCCTCGAAGTCGAACCGGGCCAGGGTGCTGCGCAGGCCCAGCCGCTGGCGCAGCTCGGCGCCGGAGAGCAGCAGCGAGCCACCGGGGCCCGTCACCCGGGCCTGGCGGATGCGGCCGGAGCTGGTGGTGGAGAGCACCTCGATGCGGAAGGCCCCGTCGATCTCCCGGAAGGCCCGGGCCAGCTTGTCAGGCTCGACGCGCAGCTGCCAGACATGCACCGGGCTGGCCTGGTCGTAATCGGGCACGCTCACCAGGTAAGGCAGTTGCTGGCGCCAGATGTCGCCGCTGTTCTCCGTGAGGCCGCCACTGCTGCTGTGGAACACCGCGTTGATCAGGGCGGAGCCGTGCATCAGCACCTGGGAGCGGGTGCTGCGCACCGCTTCGCGGGTGGAGTCGGTTTCGGCCTCCACCCCCTTGTAGACCTGGCTGGAGACGGTGGCCTTGAGGTCGAAGGGCTCCGCCGGCCGGCGCTGGCGCAGGGCGTAGGTGCGGGCCGCCACCGCCTGGGCCCGCAGGGCCGCCAGCGGCCAGCTGGCCGGCATCTCGCTGCCCACCACGCTGGGCAGATAGCTCTCGACATCGATCAGGTTGATCGCCTGTAGCCGATCGCCCTCGCTGCGCACCAGCAGCCGGCCGCGGTAGCGGCGCTGCTGCAGGGTCAACACGGCCTCGCTGCCCGCACCCCGTCCCGGGGCGGGATCGATCCAGGCCTGGCCCGACGGCAGCGCCACCCGGCGGGGCGGCCCGGTCGGTCCCTCCAGCCTGGCCTCCAGGGCCGGCCCGCTGCCCACCAGCTGCAGCCGCGCCCCCGGCGCCAGCTCCGCCAGGGTGCGCCCCGTGGCGTCGCCGAGGCGCAGCACGGTGCTGCCGGCTTCCAGCTCCAGGGTGGGGGCCTCCCGCAGCAGCACCCGCACCACGGGAGCAGGCGCCCTCGCCTCCGTGGGGACCGGCGCCGCGACGGCGGCGGGAAGCAGGGCCAGCGAGAGGCCGGCGCGCCATCCGAAACGGAGGAGGGGCACGAGGGTGCGCGAGCGACAACGGCTCATTCTGGACGGGTCATCCTGCGGGCGCCACGGCGCCAGCCAGCACACCGGCCGGCGCCGTGGCAGCATGCGCTCTGAGGCAGCCAGGGTGTGCAGGTCACCTTCCTGGGAACCAGCTCCGGCGTTCCCACCCGCGCCCGCAACGTCTCCGCCGTGGCCCTGCGGTTGCCGCAGCGGGCCGAGCTGTGGCTGTTCGACTGCGGCGAGGGAACCCAGCACCAGTTCCTGCGCAGCGACCTGCGGGTGTCCCAGCTGCGCCGGATCTTCGTCACCCACATGCACGGTGACCACGTCTTCGGTCTGCCGGGGCTGCTGGCCAGCCTGGGGCTGGCGGGCAGCTGCGCCGGCATCGACCTTTACGGACCGGATCCCCTGCGGGACTACCTGGAGGGGGTGATGCGCACCTCCTCGACCCGCATCGGCTATCCCCTGCGCACCCACCGGGTGAAGGAGGCCGCTGCCCGCGGCACCCTGGTGCTCGACGACGACGACATCACGGTGCGCTGCACGGCCCTCACCCACCGGGTGCCGGCCTACGCCTACCGGGTGGATCAGAAGCCGCGGGCCGGCCGCTTCGACGTGGAGCGGGCCAGGGCCCTGGGCATTCCCCCTGGGCCGGTCTACGCCGAGCTCAAGGCCGGTCGCAGCGTCACCCTCAACGACGGCCGGGTGATCCGTGGCGAGGCCCTCTGCGGGCCGCCCCGGCCCGGCTGCAGCGTCGTCTACTGCACCGACACCGTGTTCAGCGAGGCGGCGGTGGCCCTGGCCCGCGGCGCCGACCTGCTGATCCACGAATCCACCTTCTCCCATGGCGAGGCGGAGCTGGCCATCGCCCGCCAGCACTCCACCAGCACGATGGCCGCCCAGACCGCCCTGGAGGCGGGGGTGAAGCAGCTGGTGCTCACCCACCTGAGCCCCCGCTACGTGGCGGGGAATCCCATGACCCCCGACGACCTGGTGGCCGAGGCCCGGGCCATCTTCCCCGAGACCGTGGTGGCGAAGGACTTCCTCAGCCTCTCGGTGGGGACCGGGGGCTGAGCCTGCAACAGTTCGCGTGATTCCGTTCCGGGGGACCCGTCGCCCGTGATACAAGGTCTCAGTTGCGGTCCGACCGCCATTCCGCCGGCTTCTCCCATGGCCCCCCTCCTTCGCTCAGCCGCCCCGCTGTCAGCCGCCCGTCGCACCGCCCGCCTCAGCACCGCTCCCCTTCGCAGCGCCCTCCGTGCCGTGGTCCGGACGCTGCTGATCCTTCCCCTGGCCCTGCTGGTCTGTTTCGCGGGCCCCGCGGCCGCGGCCCAGTGGAGCGCCGAGGATCTCACCGTGCCGGTCTCCCCTGACGGCACCCTGGTGACCTTCAGCGAGAAGGAGGTCAAGACCGGCCGCAAGCTCTTCAACGAAAGCTGCGGCACCTGCCATGCCGGTGGCATCACCAAGACCAACCAGAACGTGGGCCTGGACCCCGAAACCCTCGCCCTGGCCACCCCGGCCCGGGATTCGGTGGACGCCCTGGTCGACTACATGAAGGACCCCACCTCCTACGACGGTGAGTACAGCATCGCGGACGTGCACCCCAGCCTGCGCAGCAGCGACGTGTTCGTGAAGATGCGCGATCTGGACGACGAGGACCTGCGCCTGATCGCCGGCTACATCCTGGTGGCCCCCAAGGTCCAGGGCATCCAGTGGGGCGGCGGCAAGATCTACTTCTGATCCCACGGCCCACCTCCGCCGGCCGGCCCTGCGTCGGCCGGTTTTTTTGTGCCTGGACACCCCCGCCTCAGGGGGCCGGGGCCGGCAGCGGCAGCGGTGGTGGCGGGGCCAGGTTGCCGGCCTCCAGCGACCCCGGCAGCTTGCTGTACCACCACTCCTGCAGGCCTGGGGCCAGGCGCTGGGGGAACAGGGTGATCACGGTGCGGGTGGGCCTGGCCCCCGGCTGCAGCAGCTCCACGGCGTAGGAGGGGCAGCGGCGGGCGGCCAGGTCGGGCACGAAGCGGCGGCCGACGCGGCGCCAGCTGGGTTCCTTGCTGCGCCAGGCCAGCCGGCAGCAGGGCCAGGGGAGCTCCTCCCGATCGAACAGCCGGCAGCAGGGGCCCAGGACCCGGTAGCTGTACTGGCCGCCGGGGCTGGGATGCTCGCTGCCGGAGGCCAGCACGGTGTCCACCTGAAGTGCCATGAAAAAGCCACCCCTGAGGGTGGCGGAGAAGAACGCGGGGTTCAAGTGGGCGATCCAACCGGACCGCCCGGCGAGGAGCTCAGTAGAGCTCTTCTTCGGTGTGGGTCTTGATGGTGCAGTCGGAGGTGGGGTAGGCGACGCAGGTGAGGACGAAGCCGGCCTCGATCTGGTCGTCGTCGAGGAAGCTCTGGTCCGACTGGTCGACGGTGCCGGCGGTGAGCTTGCCAGCGCAGGTGGAGCAGGCGCCGGCGCGGCAGGAGTAGGGCAGGTCAATGCCCTGCTCTTCGGCGGCGTCGAGGATGTACTGGTCGTCGGGAACCTCGATGGTCTTGTTCAGCCCCTCGCTCTCATTGACGAGGGTGACCTTGTAGGAAGCCATGGAAGAGATTGGAGCTCACAGACACCCGGCAGCCAGGGCCTGTAGGACCCGCCCTTCCTACATCCGACAGGGGGCATTCCCGGCGATCTTGGGCTCGCAGGCCGGGAAGCCCAATCAAAGCCAGGACACAGATCAGCGTGCCTTATGCAACATCCGATGCCGAACGGATCCGCAGCAGGCCCCAGCGGTCCTGCTCGACCCGCCCTTCCACCCGCCAGCCGGCTGCCGCCAGATCCCGCTCCAGGCCTGGGGCCTGATCCACCAGCAGGCCGCTCAGCAGGCCCACGCCGCCGGGGCTCAGCAGCTGCCCGAACCAGGGAATCAGGGCCTCGATCACCGGCGCCAGGATGTTGCACAGCAGCAGATCCGCCGGACGCCCCTCCAGCAGCGCCACCAGGGCCTCGGCCGAGCCCGTGGTGACCGCCAGCGCTGAGGGGGCGTCCGGCGCCGTGGGGGAGGGCCCCAGGCCATTCAGGGCGGCGTTCTCCCGGGTGGCCCGCTCCGCCAGGGGGTCGGTGTCGGCGGCGGCCACGCTGGCCGCCCCCAGCCGCAGGGCGGCCAGGCCCAGGATGCCGCTGCCGCAGCCCAGATCGGCCACCCGCAGCCCCTCCAGGCCCTCACCCAGGCCCGCCCGTTCCCGCTCCCCGGCGAGGGCCTCCAGGGCCTCCAGGCAGAGGCGGGTGGTGGGATGGCTGCCGGTGCCGAAGGCGCTGCCCGGATCGATGCGGATCACCAGCCGCCCGGCCTGCTCAGGCGGCACCTCCAGCCAGGCCGGCAGCACCAGCAGCCGCTCCCCCACCGGATCGGGCCGCCAGTGGCTCTTCCAGCTCAGGCTCCAGTCCTCATCGGCCTGCCGCTGCCAGTGGACCTGTGGCAGCGCCAGGTCGAAGGGCTCCCCCAGCGGGGCCAGGGCCCGCTCCAGCTCCTGGCGCTGGTCGGCGGGCCAGTCGCTCTCCGGCAGCCAGGCCAGCAGCTGCCGCTGCTCCGGCGCCTCAGGGGGGTGCTGGAGCGCCACCCGCGCCACCCCCAGGAGCGGCAGCTTCCAGAGCAGGGACTCCTCCAGTTCGGCCGGGGCGGCCATCTCCAGCCGCCACCAGACCAGGCCCATCAGAGGGTGACCGGGTGGGCGGCCTGGATGCCGTTGATGCTGTGGATCACCGCCAGCAGGCTGGGGGGGATCGGGTCGTCGAGGCTCAGCACCATCACCGCGTCGCCGCGCACGATGCGGCGGCCCACCTGCATCGAGGCGATGTTGACGTTGTGCTCGCCCAGCAGGGAGCCCAGCTGGCCGATGATGCCGGGCATGTCCCGGTGACGGGTGAAGAGCATGTGACGGCTGGGCGTCACGTTCACCGGGAACTCGTCGATGGTGGTGATGCGCAGTTCCCCGTCGGTGAACACTGCGCCGGTGACGCTGTGGTTGCCCCGGGGGCTGCGGGAGCTGAGCTGCAGCGAACCGCCGGCGAAGTCGCGGCTGGCGTCGTCCTTCACCTCAAGCACGTGGATGCCGCGCTCCTTGGCCTCCAGGGTGGCGTTGACGTAGTTGATGCTGTCGCCGAGGGCGGCCGAGAGGATGCCCTTGAGGGCGGCCACAACCAGGGGCTGGGCCGGGTGGGAGGCGAATTCGCCCTGCAGGCGCACCTCCAGCTCGCTGATCTGGCCGCCGGCCAGTTGACTGAGCAGCAGGCCCAGGGTTTCCGCCAGCTGCAGATGGGGCTTGAGCAGCTCCATCACCTCGGGGGTCAGGCCGGGGATGTTGACGGCGCTGCGGGCCGGCAGGCCGAGGAGCACGTCCCGGATCTGCTCGGCCACGTCGATGGCCACGTTCTCCTGGGCTTCCTCGGTGGACGCGCCCAGGTGCGGGGTGAGGATCAGCCGCTCCTTGACCAGGCGCAGGGGGGAATCGGCCGCCAGCGGCTCCTTGGCGTAGACGTCGAGGGCCGCACCGGCGATGACGCGGTTCTCGACCGCATCGGCCAGGGCCTGCTCGTCGATGATGCCGCCGCGGGCGCAGTTCACCAGCCGGGCGGTGGGCTTCATCGTGGCCAGCAGCGCCGCGTTGACCAGGTTCTCGGTGTCCGGCGTGCGGGGCAGGTGCAGGCTGACGTAGTCGGCTTCGGCGAACAGCTGGGGCAGGGGCAGCAGCCGCACCTGCAGCAGCTGGGCGCGCTCGGCGGAGATGAACGGGTCGTAGGCGGCCACGTCCATGCCCAGGGCCCGGGCGACACGGGCCACGTGGGAGCCGATCTTGCCGAGGCCCACCACGCCGAGGGTCTTCTTGTAGAGCTCGTTGCCGACGTAGGTCTTGCGGTCCCAGCCGCCGGCCATGGTGCTGGCGTGGGCGTGGGGCACGTGCCGCGACAGGGAGAGCATCAGCGCCAGGGCGTGCTCGGCGGCGGCGATCGTGTTGCCCTCCGGCGAATTGACGACGATCACGCCGCGGCGGGTGGCGGCGGGCACATCGACGTTGTCGACGCCCACGCCGGCCCGGCCGATGATGCGCAGGTGGCTCGCGGCCTCGATCACCTCGGCGGTCACCTGGGTGCCGGAGCGGATCATCAGACCCTCGTACTCACCGATGCACGCCACCAGCTGCTCCGGGCTCAGGCCCGTGCGCACGTCCACCTGGGCGACCTGGGAGAGGATGTCGATCCCCGCCTGGTCGATGGGATCGGAGACCAGAACCTTCGTCATGTCCGGCAGCGGTGGGGAGGGCGGGGGGTGCGCCCCCAGGGGGGCAGGCCGGAGGTGCAGTGTAGAGAGCGGTGCGGAGACGAGCCCATGTCCCTGAGTGTGGTGGTCGTGCTGGACGACCGGGAACGCCTGTATGCCCTGCGGGATCGCTTGCAGGCACTTCAGCCGGCCCCGACCCGGGTGCTGGCGATCGGCAGCGGTGAGGCGACCATGTCGGACGTGGAGCGGCTGGATCCGGCCACGGCCCGGCGGCGGCGGCAACAGTCGATGGTGCGCTGGCTGCTGCCCTTCGGGTTCCTGGCCGGGCTCACCTTCACCCAGATCACCGATCTGCACACGTTCAGCTTCGCCGGGGCCTACGGGGAGCCCCTGATCGGCGGCCTGCTGGGCATGGGCTCCGGCTGGATGGGCAGTTTTGCCGCCGCCGCCAGCGTCAGCTCGGAGGAGGACGACCGCATCCGCATCCTGCGCAACCGGCTCGACGAGGGCTGCTGGCTGCTGCTGCTGGAGGCCCCCGTCGGCCGCGAGATCCCCTGGACCACCATCCAGCTGGCGCGACCGACGGCGGTCGTGCGCCTGGACGACACCTGAGGCGCGGGGCCCATGCTTCCACGACGGGACCTGCTGGAGGGGAGTCGCCACCCGGAGGAGCTCGGGGCCCTGTTCAGCCTGGCGGAGACGGCCCTGCGCACCTGGGAGCCCCAGGTCAGCGGCTTTCTCGAGGCCGCGGTGCGGGAGGAGGCGGAGGACCGGCTCGGTGGCCTCAGCGAGCTGAGCCTCGCCAGTGACGGCGGCCACCCGGGCGCCGAGCGCCGCTGCCTACTGCTGGCACGGTCGGGACAGGAGCCGACGGCCCCCGCCCTGCTGGGGCTGGAGATCAGCGGCAACTTCCTGTTCGATCCCGCCTCGGCGGCCGACATGGCCGCGGGACTGGCCGCTTCCGGTGCCGGTGCCGCAGAGCTGGGTGACCTGTGGCTGCGAGGCGATCGGGGTGGCCAGGCGATCGTCAGCGAGGCCCTGGCCCGGCGGCTGGACGGGACCGAGGGCCTGGTGCGCACGGTGCCGGTGCGGTTCGAGGCCCGGCCCATCGAGGCGCTGCAGCTGCCGGCCCGCCGTCTGCCCCGCCAGCTCACCACGGTGGAGGCCTCCCTGCGGCTGGATGCCCTGGCGTCGGCCGGCTTCGGGCTGTCCCGCAATCGCATGGCCACCCTGATCCGGCAGGGTGCCGTCCGCCTCGACTGGAAGGTGGTCAGCAGTCCCAGCCAGCCCCTGGCGGTGGGGGCGCGGGTCCAGCTGGAGGGGCGGGGGGAGCTGGAGGTGCTGGCCATCGAAGCCACCAAGCGGGAGCGTTTCCGGATCCGGCTGGAGCGCCATTGAGGGCCCGGCGGCGCAAGTTGACAGGAGGGAAGGCCGGCGAGTAGGAAAAGTCCTGGTTGGAGACGGATCCGACGGATCGACTGTGAAAGGTCAACTGTCGGTGATGCTTTCTTTTCCCCGAGAACCATCCATCTCGAGGGCCAGCCATTTCAACGGCAATCCAGCTCGGCCCTCATCGGGCTACCCATGATTGTTGTCTGAAATGGAGCCGCTTCGGTTTTTCCGAACTCGGGCGATTAGCTCAGAGGTAGAGCACTACCTTGACACGGTAGGAGTCACTGGTTCGATTCCAGTATCGCCCATTGATTGAATTAAAGTCTTCCGATTGGATCCCGATTCGGTTCAGCGATCCCTTCGCTGCTACCCTCGGCCGATCATGAATGTGAGCCAGCCAGCGTGAGTCCCGCCGAGGCCGTTGCACCTCTCTCCTGCACGGTGGTGGTGGGTCTGGGCCGGTCGGGTCTGGGGGCGGCCCGCCTGCTGCAGGCCCGCGGCGAGACGGTGGTGGTCATCGAGAGCGGTGACACGCCGGAGCACCGGGCCCTGGCGGCCCAGCTGGAGTGCGAGGCCATCGCGGTGCGGCTGGGGGTGCCCCTGAGCCTCGAGGCGTTCCGGGAGCTGCCACTGCCGCCGTCGGTGGTGGTGGTCAGCCCGGGCATCCCCTGGAACCACCCGGTGCTGGAGGAGCTGCGCTCCCGGGGAGTGCAGGTTCAGGGGGAGATTGTGCCCGCTTGGCAGGCCAGCCGCGACGTGCCCTGGATCGCCATCACCGGCACCAACGGCAAGACCACCGTCACCTGCCTGGTGCACCACCTGCTGCAGCAGGCCGGCCGGGATGCGCCCCTCTGCGGCAACGTCGGCATCTCCGCCGCTGAGGTGGTGTTGCAGCGGCGTCTCGAGCAGGGGCCCCGCCCGGACTGGCTGGTGGTGGAACTGAGCAGTTACCAGATCGAGGCCGCCCCCGCAGTCGCACCGGCGATCGGCGTCTGGACCACCCTCACCCCCGACCACCTGGAGCGCCACGGCACCCTGGCCGCCTACCGGGCCATCAAACGGAGCCTGCTGGAGAACTCCCGCGTCCGCATCCTCAACGCCGACGACCCCGACCTGCGCCAGCACGCCGACAGCTGGGACCAGGCCGACTGGATCACCGCCGGCCCCAGGGAGGCCCTGCCGCCGGCCCTCGATCCGATGCTCTGGATCGAAGGCGACGATCAGGTGCGGGGCCGCCAGGGCCCCCTGTTCCCGGCCTCCGCCCTGGCCATGCCCGGGGCCCACAACCGTCAGAACCTGCTGCTGGCCGTGGCGGTGGGGCTCCATGCCGGGCTGGAGCCGGCGGTGATGGAGGCGGCCTGCCGTTCCTTCCCCGGTGTCCCCCACCGGCTTGAGCGCCTCCGCAGCCTCAACGGCGTGACCTGGTTCAACGACAGCAAGGCCACCAACTACGACGCCGCCGAGGTGGCCCTGCGGGCCCTGGAGGGTCCCCTGGTGGTGCTGGCCGGCGGCCAGTCGAAGCAGGGGGAGGCCGCGGCCTGGCTGGAGCAGCTCCGGCAGCGGGCTGCGGCGGTGGTGCTCTATGGCGCGGCGCGGCAGGAGTTCGCCGGCCTGCTCGAGTCCAGCGGCTACGGCGGCGTGGTCAAGCAGGAGGAGGGCCTGGAGGGAGCGGTGGCCCTGGCCGCGACGCTGGCCCCCTCTCTCGGCTGCCGGGGGGTGCTGCTCTCCCCGGCCTGTGCCAGCTTCGACCAGTACACCAGTTTCGAGGCCCGCGGCGACCACTTCCGCGGCCTGGTGCTGGCCCTCGACACCGACAGCTGAGGCGGACGCACCATGGCCTGGTGGTTGATGAAGAGCGAGCCGGACGTCTACGGCATCCACCACCTGCAGGCGGAGGGCACCACCCTCTGGGACGGCATCCGCAACTACCAGGCCCGCAACTTCATGCGTGCCATGCAGATCGGCGACCGGGCGTTCTTCTACCACTCCAATGCCAGTCCCCCGGGCATCGTCGGCCTGATGGAGGTGACCGAGACGGGGCTGGTGGATCCCAGCCAGTTCGACGCCGCCTCGAAGTACTTCGATCCGGCCTCCAAGCCGGAGGCCCCGCGCTGGGACTGCGTGCGCCTCGCCTATCGCGCCACCTTTCCGGCGATGCTGAGCCTGGAGGCCCTGCGGGAACAGTTCAGCGTCGAAGACCTGGCGGTGGTGCGCCGGGGCAATCGCCTCTCGATCCTGCCGGTGAGCGACGCCAGCGCCGCCCGGCTGTTCCGCCTGCTGGGGGTGGAGCCGGACGCCTGAGGCCGGGCCCGTCAGGCCGCCGGCGCCGAGAACGCCTGGTGGCCGGGAAACAGGTTGGCCAGGTAGCAGCGGGTCACCCCGCGGTTGCGGATCCCGTTCTGCACCAGAAAGCCCGCCAGGGCGGCCTGGAACAGCCGGTACTGGTCCCAGTTGGGGTGCTCCTCGATGAACTCGCGCATGGCCGCCAGCAGGGGCGCGGGCACATCCGCCCGCAGGCTCACCAGAGACTCGGCCCCGTCCAGCGGCAGTGTTCTCGGGCGGGACATCGCGGATTCCTGGCTGGGCGTGAGCCAGTTCTCCACACCCAGGGGGCCGCGTCAAACGCCGACGCCGGCGGCCATCCGTCCCCCGTCCCAGCCTGAGACACCAGCCACAGCAGGGGCTTGCGAATGTCCCCGGGGCCACTCCCGCTTCTCAGGAACGCTCGCCTTTCCCTGTCAAGCGGCGGCGGCGACACGGGCCGCTTCTCCCCATCCGGGGCCGGTGGCCAGCGGCGATCGCCACCGGCCTGGGGAGAAACGGTGCAAAACCGGGGGGCCGGCTGCGGAATCCGCCAACGATCACCAATCCTGATCCCCGCCGCCTTGCTCAGCGGGTCTCAGGCGCTCCAGCGCGGCGCTGAACGCCTCACTGGCGGCGGCGCTCCAGCCCCCCTCGATGCCCCGCAGTCCCGGGGCGGGGGTGAGCACCAGCTGCAGCGTCCAGTGCTGCCGGTCACCCTCCAGGCCCAGCCACAGGGATCCGGCGTCGCCCCCTTCGGGCTCTCCGATCGGCAGCTCCACCTCCATGGCCACGGCCTCTTCCGCCATCAGGACGTCGGCCATGGCCCGGTGCTGGGCGGTGAGGCGACCGGCGGCCAGCTGCAGGGCGCCCAGCTCTGCCGCCGTCAGTTCACTGGCCCAGCCGTCCCCGCCGATGAGGGCGATGAAAGGGGCCCGGGCGGGATCCACCACCAGCCGCCAGCCCGGGCCCTCGCAGATCTCCACGGCGGGGTGGTGGTGGGGAGCCTCAGCCGGGCAGCAGGTCGGGCTGGTCCTGCTCGTCGCTGAGCTCGATGATGGCCCGCTGGACCGGCTTGATCATCGAGTCGTCGAGCAGGCCGTCGAAATCATCGAAGCGGCGCTGCTTGGCCCGGAAAGCGATGCGAACGGTGGTCAGGTAGCGGTTGCTGGAGTGACGGATCAGGCTCTCCCCGCGCTGGGCCAGTTCCTTGGCGTTGAGTTCGCTGCTCGGCATGCGGGCCTGATCATCAGTCTCAACACCCTAGATCAGCCCATCGGCCCGCCCTTTCCGGCCGCCACCGGCCTAGAAGGGGAGCCATCCGTCGACCCATGCCCGGAACCCTCGCCATCGACCTGGGCAGCAGCACCACCGTGGTGGCCTGGCAGGACCGCCAGGGCCCCCCCGGCCTGCTGCCCCTGCCGCCCTACAGCTGCGGCGACCCCTGCGTGGTGCCCAGCCTGCTGTGGCTGGAGGCCCCCGACGCCGAACGGCCCCTGATCGGCCGGCAGGTGCTCGAGGCGGCCCTGGCCGATGGCGACCACCCCGGCCTCTGCCGGGACTTCAAGCGCCACATCGGAGCCCCGGCGACGGGCCCCTCGCCGGGCTGGCTCAGTGCCGAGCGGGCCGGTGCCCTGCTGCTGGAGGGGCTGTGGCGGGCCCTGCCGGCGGAGCTGGTGCCGGAGCGGCTGGTGCTCACCGCCCCGATCGAGACCTACCGGGGCTACCGGGCCTGGCTGGAGCGGGCCAGCCGCGCCCTGGCGGTGCCCGAGCTTGCCTTGGTGGACGAGCCCACCGCCGCCGCCATCGGCGCCGGCCTGCCCCCCGGCAGCCGGGTGCTGGTGGTGGACATGGGCGGCGGCACGATCGATCTCTCCCTGGTGGCCCTGGAGGGCGGCGAGGGGCGGGCGGCGCCGATCGCCCAGCTGCTGCGCTTCGCCGGCCGGGACCTGACCCGCAGCGGCCAGAGCCTGCGCTGCGCCCGGGTGATCGGCAAGGCGGGGGTGGCCCTGGGCGGGCGGGACATCGATCGCTGGATCGCGGCCCACCTCTGCCCCGATGGGCCCGCTGACGGCGCCCTGCTGCAGCTCGCCGAACGTATCAAGTGCCAGCTCAGCGAGGCCCCCGAAGCCCGGCAGATCCAGGCGACGGCCGGGTCCTTCCGGGAGCTGACCCTGAGCCGGCCGGCCTTCGAGCGGCTCCTGGAGGAACGCGGCCTGCCCCAGCTGCTCGACGGCCTGCTGGAGGCGGTCCTGGCGGCCGCCCGCCGGGAGGGGCTGGGGCTGGGCGACATCGACGCCGTGCTGCCGGTGGGTGGCAGCAGCCGGATCCCCCTGATCCGGCGCTGGCTGGAGAGCCGCTGCCCCGGCGTGCCCCTGCGCGGCGAGCGGCCAGTGGAGGCCGTGGCCCTGGGGGCCCTGGCCCTGACCCCCGGCGTCCAGGTCCGGGACGTGCTGGCCCGTGGCGTCTCCCTGCGCTGCTGGGACCGGCGCAGCGCCGCCCACCGCTGGCATCCCCTGTTCGTGGCCGGCCAGAGCTGGCCGACGGAGCAGCCCCTGGAGCTGGTGCTGGCCTGCAGCCAGGACGGCCAGGAGGAGCTGGAACTGGTGCTGGGGGAGCCCCTGCCGGAGGAGCGGGCCGAGGTGGTCTTCGAGGCGGGGCTGCCGGTGCTGCGCGAGCGGCCGGCGGGGGCGGCTCCGGTGCGGCCTTGGTCCCCGTCGCCGCTGACCATCCCCCTGGCCTCCCCCGGTCAGCGCGGCGTCGACCGGCTGCGGCTGCGTTTTTCCATCGACGCCCAGGCCCGGCTCCTGGTGGCATGGGACGACCTGGAGGCCCTCGCCGAGGGCGGCCGCAGGGAGCCGCTGCCCCTGGGCCCGGTGCGCTGAGCGCCAGGGGAACCGCTGCGCTGGGCGCCACCGGGCCTGGCCGATCGCCGCCGTCGGCGGTGGACGCCGACCAGGCTGCCCCCGCGACCAGGCGCCGGTGGCCGCCGTTGCATACAACGGTGGAGAACCGTGCTCTCTCTCCCCCCTTGGCCCTCCGCCGGCACAGACTCCCGCGCTTCTGGCTGGCCATCACCCTGGGTTCGGTCGCCGCCGCCGTCGGCCTGGGTTACTGGTGGGAGCGCCAGCTGCCCGTGCGCCTGGAGCAGGCCTCCGCCACCGGCCGCCTCGACGACTGCCTCCGCTACAGCGAGCAGCTGGCGGCCCTCAGCTGGCTGCCCGGCCGCACCCCCTTCGACCGGGGCAGGTGCCTGCGGGCCAAGGCCGACCAGCTCTGGGGCCAGGAGGACTGGAGCGAGGCCCTGCGGCTGCAGCGCCAGGTGATCAACTCCCGGGCCGGCACCCCCTCCGACCGCGAACGGCTGGCGCGCTGGCAACGCCAGCTGCGCCACCTGGCCAAAACCCGCTTCCAGGACGGCGATCTGCAGGGTGCCCTGGCGGCGCTCGCCCCCCTGGGGGAGGAGCGCAACGACGACGGCAGCGCCATGGGCGACGACCTGCAGGCGATCTGGAACCGCAACCGCTCCCAGCTGGAGCGGGCGACGCTCCTGGTGAAGCAGAAGCGCTGGTGGGAGGCCCTCGACAGCCTCAACCGCATCGACCACCCCTGGTGGCGCCAGCAGAGCGAGCCCCTGCGGCAGGAGGTCAAAAAGGGCCTCGACCAGCTCCAGGGCAAGGACCGGGAGCACGATAGCCACGGTTCCCTGCCCCACACGGTGTCCGGGGAGAAGCTGGATGCCCTGGTGCAGCGCCGCATCAGCGCCGGCATGGACGAATGGCAGGCCTTCCAGGAGGCCTGCAAGGAGCTGGGCGGACGGGTGGTGGAGGCCGGGCCGGAGAGCGCCTGCCAGCGCTGAGCCCCATGACAGGATGGCCGCGCAGAGCGTCCCGGTGGACATGCAGCCAGGTGATCAGGTCAGGGTGTGTCGCAGTGTGGTCGTCTACAACCACCCCCAGCATCGGGGTGAGGCCTTTGATATGGAAGGTCAGCAGGGCGAGGTGTTCAACGTGCTGAACGACTGGAAGGGACGCCCGATCAGCCCGACCCTGCCCGTGGTGGTCGCCTTCGGCAAGTTCCGGGCCCATTTCCGCGAGGACGAGCTCGCCACCGTCTAGGCCGAGTCAGTCGCGCAGCAGGTAGACCCCCTCCTCGCCATCGATGGCCTGGAGGCAGAGCTGGATCGTCTCGTGGCGCGCGGTGGGCACCACCCGGCCGCAGAAGTCCGGCTGGATCGGCAGTTCCCGGTGGCCCCGGTCCACCATCGCCAGCAGCCCCACCCGACGGGGGCGCCCCCAGCCCTGCAGGGCCTCCAGGGCGGCCCGCACCGTGCGGCCGGTGAAGATGACGTCATCGACGAGCACCACCTGGCGCCCGTCCACCGGCACCGGCAGCTGGGTGGCCTCCACCAGGCGGGTGCCCACCCGTTCAAGGTCGTCGCGATGGAAGGTGGGGTCGATGCTGCCGTGGGCGATCGGATGGCCGCAGATCCCCTCCAGCCGACCGGCCAGCACCCGCGCCAGGGCCACACCACGGGTGGGGATGCCCAGCAGCACCAGGTCCCGGCTGTCGGCCACGGCCTCCAGCACCTGGGAGGCGAGCCGATCGAGGGTGCGTCCCAGATCCTGGGCGGAGAGCAGTTCCAGCCGGTCCGAGGGTCCCGTTCCGGCCTGAGTTCTGGCCACAAAGCGTATGGCGTGTAACCAAAGCCTGACGCATCCGTGCCGGAAGAAGGTGATGTCTGGGGAGGGCTGTAGGTTGGCGTGGCGTTGAAACGTGCAGATTTTCTCGCTGGTGAAAGCAGCTCCCTCCCAGAAGCAGTCCGCCAGCGGCACCGGCGAACGCGTCTCCTGCGAGACGGCTGCTCCCGTCGCCCCCATGGTTCTGGCGATCCTCGATGGCTGGGGATACAGCCCGGAGACCGACCACAACGCCGTGCGGAAGGCCGACACACCGGTGATGGACGCCCTGTGGCACGCCTATCCCCACACCCTGATCGAAGCCAGCGGCGCCGCCGTGGGCCTGCCCGATCACCAGATGGGCAATTCCGAGGTGGGGCACCTCACCATCGGCTCCGGCCGGATCATCCGCCAGGAGCTGGTGCGGATCGGCCAGGCGGTGCGCAGCGGCTCGATCGCCGGCAACCAGGCCCTCAACGACCTGGGTGACACCCTGCTGGCCAGCGGCCGCCCCCTTCACCTGATCGGACTCTGCTCCGACGGCGGCGTCCACAGCCATGTCGAGCACCTCGGCGGCCTGCTGCGCTGGGCGGCCGGCCGCGGCCTCACCGACGTCCTGATCCACGTCGTCACCGATGGCCGCGACTCGGCTCCCCATGGGGGCCCGGGTTACCTGGCCCGCATCCAGGAGATGGTCGACGAGGCCGGCGTCGGCCGCATCGCCACCCTCTGCGGCCGCTACTGGGCCATGGACCGCGACCAGCGCTGGGAGCGCACCCAGAAGGCCTACCGCCTGCTGACCGAGCCGTCCGAGATCTGCCCCTTCACGCCGGAGGAGGTGCTGCAGGGCTCCTATGCCGCCGGCATCACCGATGAATTCCTCGAGCCGGTGCGCCTCAGCGAGGGGCTGCTGGAGAGCGGCGATGGGCTGGTCTGCTTCAATTTCCGACCCGACCGGGTGCGCCAGATCATCCGCGCCCTGGTTCTGCCGGAGTTCGATGGCTTCCCGCGGGAGTGGCTGGGCCCCCTCCATGTGGTCACCTTCACCCAGTACGAGCAGGGACTGCCCGTGCGGGTGGCCTTCCCGCCCGAATCCCTCGATGGCCTTCTCGGCCAGGTGGTCTCCGAGCACGGCCTGCGCCAGTTCCGCACCGCCGAAACCGAGAAGTACCCGCACGTCACGTACTTCATGAACGGCGGCATCGAGCAGGCGTTCCCAGGCGAAGACCGCCATCTGGTGCCCTCCCCCCGTGTCGCCACCTACGACCAGGCGCCGGCGATGTCGGCGGAGAAGCTCACCGACAGCTGCATCGCCGCCATCGGCAAGGGGATCTACTCCCTGGTGGTGATCAACTACGCCAACCCCGACATGGTGGGCCACACCGGCCAGATGGAGGCCGCCACCGAAGCCATCGCCATGGTCGACCGCTGCGTGGGCCGGCTGGTGGAGGCCACCACCCGCATGGGCGGCAGCCTGCTGATCACTGCCGACCACGGCAATGCCGAGGTGATGCAGGGCCCCGATGGCCTCCCCTGGACCGCCCACACCACCAACCCGGTGCCGGTGATCCTGGTGGAGGGCGAGAAACGCAAGCTGCCGGGCCATGGCAACGACGTCACCCTGCGGGAACACGGCGGCCTGGCCGACATCGCCCCGACCCTGCTGGAGATCCTGGGTCTGCCCAAGCCCGCCCGCATGACCGGCACCTCCCTGGTGGTGCCCGCCTCGGTGCCCGCCGCCCGCATCCCCCAGACCCTCGGCGCCTGAGGCTCCGGGCCTGCGGCGGCTAGGCTGGCACGATGGTCAAGAACATCGTCTCCTCGCTCTGGATGCTCAGCGGTGCGCTGCTGATCGTGAGCGTGCTGCTCCACAGCCCCAAGGGGGATGGCATGGGGGGCCTGGCCTCCAGCGGCGGCTCGATGTTCAGCAGCGCCCGTAGCGCCGAGAACACCCTCAACCGCATCACCTGGACCCTGCTCTCCCTGTTCCTGGGGCTGGCCGTGGTGCTGAGCGCCGGCTGGCTGGGCTGAACCCGATGGACCGCCGCAACTTCCTCTCCAGCCTGCTGGCCCGGCTGGGGGCGCCCCTGGCGGGGCTGCTGCCCTTCCTGCCGGCCGGCCGGGCCCTGGCGGCCGCCAAGGCCACCGACCCGGCCTGGCAGCTGAGCCCGGCCGAGTGGAAGAAGCGCCTCACTCCGGCGGCCTATGCCGTGCTGCGCGATGAGGGCACCGAGCGTCCCTTCAGCAGCCCGCTCAACAAGGAGAAGCGCAGCGGTACGTACGTGTGTGCCGGCTGCCGCCTGCCCCTCTTCAGTTCCAAGGCCAAGTTCGACTCGGGCACGGGCTGGCCCAGCTTCTGGCAACCCCTGCCCAACGCGGTGGCGACCAAAACCGACTTCAAGCTGATCCTGCCGCGCACCGAATACCACTGCCGCCGCTGCGGCGGCCACCAGGGCCATGTCTTCGACGACGGCCCCAAACCCACCGGCAAGCGCTACTGCAACAACGGCGTGGCCCTGGCCTTCGTGCCGGGGGGCTGAGGCTCAGGCGAAACGGGTCGGTCACTCCGCCCCCACCAGGGCGGCCTCCCTGAGGCTGACTGCGGCTACGGTCGGCGGCGGCAGCAGGGGATCGTGACCCAGCTGGGCTCCGATGCGCTCGCGGGCCAGGAGGCGGTACTCCCAGAAGTGCTCTCCGGCGGCGCACAGGCTGAGGTAAAGCGCCAGCAGCCTGGGTTTTTGCCGCCCCATGTCCAGCAGCTGACGCCAGAACTGGTTGCGGATGTCTGCCCGACGCACCCCCTGGCTCCAGACCAGCCGCACCATCAGCCGGATGGCTTTGGCGAGGGGGTAGTTGATCTGCTGGGAGCAGTGGGGATTGGGGGTGATGGCGAGGCAGTGGCGCAGGCAGCGCTCCAGATAGGTGGCGGGCTCGTACATCCGCCAGAGGGCCTGCACATACTCGCGGCCGATCTCCTCCGACGGCCGGGTGGGCACGAAGTTCATCAGGGTGTTCTGGTCGCCACACCAGCCATCGGCATTCGTCAGCAACCTCCCCTCCTGCTCCAGCCGTGTCCACAGGGCCGTGTTCGGAAGCGCCTGAAGAATCCCAAGCATCGGCTGGGGGATGGCCGTTTCGGCGACGAACGCCTCGATGCGCTCGCCTGCCCCCGATCGTTCCCCATCGAAGCCGAGGATGAAACCGGCGTAGATGACCAGTCCCGCCGCGTTGATCGTCCGGCAGGCCTCCACGAGTGGATGGCGGGTGTTCTGCTGCTTGCGGGTGACTGCGAGACTGTCCTGATCGGGTGTCTCGATGCCCAGGAAGACCCCGAAAAAGCCGGCCTGGGCCATGAGCTCGAGAAGCTCGGGCTGCTCGGCCAGATTCACTGAGGCTTCGGTAAAGAAGTTGAAGGGGTAGCGATGCTCCCGCATCCAGGGAATAAGGCTGCGGAGCAGACGTTTGACGTTGTGCTGATTGCCGATGAAGTTGTCGTCCACCATGAAGATGGAGCCCCGCCAGCCCAGGTCGCAGAGGGTCTGCAGTTCCGCCAGGAGCTGGTGGTTCTCCTTGGTCCGGGGCTTGCGCCCGTAGAGGTTGATGATGTCGCAGAACTCGCAGTTGAAGGGGCAACCGCGTGAGAACTGCACCGCCATCATCAGGTAGGCCTCACGCTGCAGAAGGTCGTAGCGGGGTACGGGGCTGAGGCTCACATCGGGCTTCTCTGCGGCCCGGAATACACCATCCGGCTCCCCTCGTTCCAAGGCCGCCAGGAAGGCGGGAACGGTGATCTCGCCCTCATCCAGGATCAGATAGTCGGCACCTGATTGGAGCGCATGCTCCGGCAGGGAGGTGGGATAGGGGCCACCGACCGCCACCTTCTTCCCCATCCCCACCGCCTTGCGGATCAGATGGTGAAAGTCCTCGCGTTGCACCATCATCGCCGAGACGATCACGAGGTCGCACCAGTGCCAGTCGGCCTCCGGTTCCTCGGCCACGTTCCTGTCGTGGAAGCGGAGGTTCCAATCCGGCGGCAGCAGGGCGGCCACCGTGAGGATCCCCAGCGGCGGGATGAAGGCCTTCACCCCGGCCATCTCCAGGAACCGGTCGAACGACCAGAAGGTTTTCGGGAAGTGGGGATAGAGCAGGAGGGCGTTCATCACATCTGCAGCACGATGGCAATGGCCCGGCCGCGGGTGCCGGTCCGATCCTTCCTATCGAACGTAGGCAGCCGGAGCAGATTCACGCTGCCGCCACACATTTCTTGCGTCCGCTCACCGGCCGGTCGCTGGAGCGGAAGCGGCGATTTCTGGCCGTCCTGGCTGATTCAAATCTGCGCCGTGATTGCAGCTGTTCTGCGGCGGATTCCCAGCACTCCGGTCGCGCTCATCATCGTTGGGACGGACACGACGCCAAAACACGACGCCAGAAAAAAAGCGCCCCCGCAGGGGCGCTTGGTGCTGAAGGCGAAGGATCGGAGATCCGACGCTAATCGCAGAGGCGATCAGTAGTCGAAGTCGCCGCCCATGCCGCCACCGCCACCGGCGGGAGCAGCTTCCTTCTTCTCGGGCATGTCGGCCACGATGCACTCGGTGGTGAGCACCATGCCGGCGATCGAGGCGGCGTTCTGCAGGCCGGAGCGGGTCACCTTGGCGGGATCGACGATGCCGGCGGCCAGCATGTCGACGTACTCGCCGGTGGCGGCGTTGTAGCCCTCGTTGAAGGGCTTGTTGCGCACGTGCTCGGCGACGACGGCGCCGTTGACGCCGGCGTTCTCAGCGATCCGCTTGAGCGGGGCGGTGAGGGACGAGGCCACGATGGTGGCGCCGATCAGCTCCTCGCCGGAGAGATTGGCGGCCGCCCACTCCTCGAGGGCCGGGGCCAGGTGGGCCAGGGTGGTGCCACCGCCGGGGACGATGCCTTCTTCAACGGCCGCCTTGGTGGCGTTGATGGCATCTTCCAGGCGCAGCTTCTTGTCCTTCATCTCGGTTTCGGTGGCGGCGCCCACCTTGACCACGGCCACACCGCCGCTCAGCTTGGCCAGACGCTCCTGCAGCTTCTCCTTGTCATAGGAGGAGTCGGTTTCGTCCATCTGCTTGCGGATCTGCTCGCAGCGGGCCTTGACCGCCGCCTCGTTGCCTTCGGCGACGATGGTGGTGGTGTCCTTGTTGATGGTGATGCGGCGGGCGGTGCCCAGCATCTCCAGCTTGGTGTTCTCCAGCTTGAGGCCGGCGTCCTCGGTGATCAGCTGACCGTTGGTGAGGACGGCGATGTCCTCGAGCATGGCCTTGCGGCGGTCACCGAAGCCGGGAGCCTTGACGGCGGCGACGTTCAGCACGCCACGCAGACGGTTCACCACCAGGGTGGCGAGGGCTTCCTTCTCGATGTCCTCGGCGATGATCAGCAAGGGCTTGCCGGTGCGGGCGATCTGCTCGAGCACGGGCACCAGGTCCTGCACCAGGCCGATCTTCTTGTCGGTGAGCAGGATGTAGGGCTCGTCGAGCACTGCTTCCATCCGCTCGGTGTCGGTGGCGAAGTAGGGCGAGATGTAGCCCTTGTCGAAGCGCATGCCTTCGGTGACCTCCAGTTCGGTGGTCATCGACTTGCCTTCCTCGAGGGAGATGACCCCCTCCTTGCCCACCTTGTCCATGGCGTCCGCGATCATGCGGCCCACCTCTTCGTCGTTGCCGGCGGAGATGGTGCCCACCTGGGCGATGGCGTTGGAGTCGGAGATCGGCTTGGCGTGCTCCTCGATCTTGCCGACGAGGAACTCGGTGGCCTTGTCGATGCCCTTCTTGAGGGTGATGGCGTTGGCGCCGGCGGCCACGTTGCGCAGGCCCGCCTTGACCATGGCGTGGGCCAGGACGGTGGCGGTGGTGGTGCCGTCACCGGCGGCGTCGTTGGTTTTGCTGGCGGCCTGACGGATCAGGGCCACACCGGTGTTCTCGATGTGATCCTCCAGCTCGATCTCCTTGGCGATCGTCACGCCGTCGTTGATGATCTGGGGAGCGCCGAATTTCTTCTCCAGCACCACGTTGCGGCCCTTGGGGCCGAGGGTGACGGCAACGGCTTCGGCGAGGATGTCGATGCCCCGTTCGAGCGCCCGGCGGGCTTGCTCGTTATAGATAATGCGTTTGGCCATGGAAGAAAAAAGATTGCTTGGTTGAAGGTGATGCCGACGGGAACGCCGTCAGATCAGTTGACGACGGCCAGAATGTCCTTCTCGGACAGGAGCACGTACTCGTCGGTGCCGAGCTTGATGTCGGTGCCGGCGTACTTGCTGTAGAGCACCTTGTCGCCGACGCCCACTTCAGGGGCCTGGCGGGAGCCGTCGTCGTTGCGCTTGCCGGGACCGATCTGGACCACTTCGCCCACCTGGGGCTTTTCCTTGGCGGTGTCGGGCAGAAGGATGCCACCGGCGGTTTTCTCCTCCGATTCGGACACCTTGATGAAGACGCGATCTCCGAGGGGTTTGACCGTGGAGACGCTGAGAGAAACGGCAGCCATGAATTGACGCGATGGATGGACGCGAAGGCAGCGACGGAAGACGACCGGGGCCGGCGCGTCGCTGTGACGGGGCGAGTTAGCACTCGCGCCCTTCGACTGCCAACCTAGGTGGCGCCTTCGCTGCGACGCCATCCCCGGGCTGTGCGGGTGACCGAACCCCAGGCCGCCAGGCACCCTGCAGTGGTAAGGTTGCGCGGCTTCAGACGGGTGGTTGGATCCCGCTGGCACCCCTCCTTCCCTCCTTACCTATGGCTGCTGCCGCTCCCGCCGTCCCTGGTACCAAAGGCACCGTGCGCCAGGTGATCGGCCCGGTCCTCGACGTTGAATTCCCTGCGGGCAAGCTGCCCAAGATCTTCAACGCCCTTCGGATCGAAGGCAAGAATTCGGCCGGCCAGCAGGTGGCCCTCACCGCCGAAGTGCAGCAGCTGCTGGGCGACCACCGGGTCCGCGCCGTGGCCATGAGCAGCACCGACGGCCTGGTGCGCGGCATGAGCGCCCTCGACACCGGCGCCCCCATCTCCGTGCCCGTTGGTGAGGCCACCCTGGGCCGCATCTTCAACGTTCTGGGTGAGCCCGTTGACGAGCAGGGTCCGGTCTCCACGACCATGACCGCCCCGATCCACCGCCAGGCTCCCAAGCTCACCGAGCTCGAGACCAAGCCCCGCGTCTTCGAGACCGGCATCAAGGTGATCGACCTTCTGGCCCCCTACCGCCAGGGCGGCAAGGTGGGTCTGTTCGGTGGCGCCGGCGTCGGCAAGACCGTGCTGATCCAGGAGCTGATCAACAACATCGCCAAGGAGCACGGCGGCGTGTCCGTGTTTGGCGGCGTGGGTGAGCGCACCCGCGAGGGCAACGACCTCTACGAAGAGTTCAAGGAGTCGGGCGTGATCAACGCCGGCGACCTCTCCAAGTCGAAGGTGGCGCTCTGCTACGGCCAGATGAACGAGCCCCCCGGCGCCCGCATGCGCGTGGGTCTGTCGGCCCTCACCATGGCCGAGCACTTCCGTGACGTGAACAAGCAGGACGTGCTGCTGTTCATCGACAACATCTTCCGCTTCGTGCAGGCCGGCTCCGAAGTGAGCGCCTTGCTGGGCCGCATGCCCTCGGCCGTGGGCTACCAGCCCACCCTCGGCACCGACGTGGGTGAGCTGCAGGAGCGCATCACCTCCACCCTGGAGGGTTCGATCACCTCGATCCAGGCCGTCTACGTCCCCGCCGACGACCTGACCGACCCGGCGCCCGCCACCACCTTCGCCCACCTCGACGCCACCACCGTGCTGAGCCGCGGTCTGGCCTCCAAGGGCATCTACCCGGCGGTGGATCCCCTCGATTCCACCAGCACCATGCTCCAGCCCGCCGTCGTGGGCGACGAGCACTACCGCACCGCCCGGGCCGTCCAGTCCACCCTGCAGCGCTACAAGGAACTGCAGGACATCATCGCGATCCTGGGTCTGGACGAACTCTCCGAGGACGACCGCCGCACGGTGGATCGGGCCCGCAAGATCGAGAAGTTCCTCTCCCAGCCGTTCTTCGTGGCCGAGATCTTCACCGGCCAGTCCGGTGAGTACGTGAAGCTCGAGGACACCATCAAGGGCTTCAACATGATCCTCGCCGGTGAACTCGACGATCTGCCGGAAGCCGCCTTCTACCTGGTGGGCAACATCGACCAGGTGAGGGCGAAGGCCGCCAAGATCCTCGCCGCAGCCAAGTCCTGATCCGGGAAACCTCATGACCCTCACCCTGCGCGTCCTCGCCCCCGATCAGAGCGTCTTCGACGGCACCGCCGACGAAGTGATCCTGCCCGGCACCACCGGCCAGCTCGGCATCCTCACCGGCCACGTCTCCATGCTCACCGCCCTCGACAGCGGCGTGCTGCGGGTGCGGGAAGGCGCCAACTGGCAGTCGATCGCCCTGATGGGCGGCTTCGCCGAGGTGGTCGCCAATGAGGTCACCGTGCTCGTCAACGGTGCCGAGCTGGGCAGCAGCATCAACGCAGCTGCCGCCCAGAGCGATTTCGAGGCGGCCCAGCAGGCCGCGGCGGCGCTGGAAGGCTCCGACCCCAGCCCCGAGAAGGTGAAGGCCCAGCAGGCCCTCGCCCGCGCCCGCGCCCGTCTCCAGGCCAGCACGGGCGCCTGATCGCGCCCCAGCGGACCGGGACGCCGCGGCCATGGGCAAGGGTCGGGAGCTGGGCCTGCAGCTGCGGGAGTGGATCGCCACCGGTTCCGTCAGCCTGGACAATCCCCAGGCCCTCGCCAACCGCCTGATCGACGCCCTCGGGGCGGAGGAGTCTCTGCGCGGTCCCGTCCGGGACCTGGCCACCCAACCCCTGCTGCAGCGGGTGCTGCAGCTCCAGGGTGGGCCCCAGCGCAGCGCCATCGCGGCCCTCAGCAGCCATCTGGCCGGGATCTATGCCCCGGCTGTGCTGGCCGAACTGCTGGACCTGCTCGAGGCCAGCTCCGGTGTGGCCTCGAGCAGGCCGGGCTCCGATTCGCTGGCTTCCGGTTCCCCTGTCGCTGCCCCGACCACACCGCTGGGCTGGCTGGAGATCCTGCGGCCCCTCGGCCCGGGACTGGCCCTGGCCGCCGCCTCGGCCCCGGTGCTGTTCTGGGCCGGCGGGGAGCTGGAGACGTGGTTCTTCGATCCCTGGGGCTGGAGCAGCGGCCTCGTGCTGGTGCTGGCCCTGGCCCTGCTCCAGGCCCTGGCCCTCGGCCCCCTGAGGCCCCTGCGCCGCCGCTGGCCCCTGACCCTCGAGGCCAGCGCTGACCCCCACCGCGCCTGGTGCTGGATCACCGCCCCCTGGATCCATGCCGCCAACGGCGAGGCCCTGCTCAACCTGGGGATCCTGGTGATCGTGCTGGGCCGTTCACCGCTGCCCCTCTCCTCCCTGCTGCTGCGCTACGCGCTTGTCGCCCTGGCCACCACGGCGCCGGCGGTGCTGGTGGCCCGCCGGGCCCGGGTGCTGCGGCAGTGGGACGGCGCCTCCGGGCCCATCGCCGGCCTGATCGCCCTGGCCTGCACCCTCAGCCTCCTGCACTGGAAGGTCCACCCCTTCCCGGTCGGTGAGGTCGACTTCCCGGCCTGGGTGCTGCTGGTGGTGTACGGGACACTGCAGCTGGGCTGGCAACTGCCCCGCCGGGATCCCCAGGACATCAGCACCCCCCTGGCCCGGCTCCTCAGCAGCCCCTGGTGCTGGGGCACCGTGGCCGGCGTCGCCTGGGCCCTGGTGACCCGCGCCCAGGAACTGGGCAGGAGCTTGGGCTGGCTGGGCTGAGGGGCTCGTTCAGCCCGCCAGGGCGCGCATGTACCGCCCCCAGAGCTCGGCCACCAGGGCGCCGGAGGCGGCCTCGGCGGGGCGGTTGTCATCGTTGCCCATCCAGATGCCGGTGAGGATGCGGCTGGAGGGGGAGTAGCCCACGAACAGCACATCGACGCCGTTGTCGGTGGTGCCGGTCTTGCCGCGGGCATCGGCCACCACCCCGGCGGCGCGGCCGGTGCCGCCGCTCACCACCCCCCGCAGCAGGGCATCCATCTCGGCGGCCACCGCCGGTTCGATCAGCTGCTGGGGTCGCTCGCCGATCGGTGTGGTGACGCCGGCGGCCGGACAGGTGGCCAGGGAGCGCACCGAGCCGCAGATGCCCAGGTCGTAGATGCGCGTCACGCCGTGCAGGGGCACCGAGCGGCCGCCGTTGGCCACCACGGCATAGGCCCGGGCCAGCTCGTAGAGGAAGGTCTCCTTGCCGCCCAGCACCATCGAGAAGCTCTCCTCCATCGGCGTGCTGATGCCGAGCTGGCGGGCCTTGGCCACCACCTTGTTCAGGCCGGCCTGCTGGGCCAGCCGCAGGGCCACCACGTTCTCCGAGCTGGCGAAGCCCGCCGCCACGCTGGTGCTGCCACCGCCGCCCCGACAACCGGCCACATAGGAGAGCGGGGCGCAGGAGACGGCATCGCCGGGCTTGGCCCCGGCCTCCAGGGCCGCCAGGAAGGCGAACAGCTTGAAGGTGGATCCGGGCTGACGCAGGGCCTGCACCCGATCGAAGCTCGAGCGGCTGTAATCGCCGCCGCCGACGTAGGCCAGGATCGCGCCGGTGGCGTAGTCGATCGAGATCATGGCGCCCTGGGTGAGCCCCGCCCGGCCCCCCGGCCCCTCGAGGAACGCCTTCAGCTCTTTCTGGGCGATGGCCTGCAGGCGCGGATCGATGCTGCTGATCACGGCGTAGTTGCCCCGGGCCTCCGCACTGCTGAGGTCGAGGGCGAAGCGGCGTCCCTCCAGCTCACCGATCACGTAGTCGCTGAAGAAGGGGTAGCTGGAATAGGTGGATTCGCGGCAGGCGGAGGGGTCGATGTTCAGCGGCCGGCGGCGGGCGTCGATCAGCGCCTGGTCGGAGAGGTAGCCCTCGGCGTGCATCCGCCCCAGCACCAGGTCGCGGCGCTCCCGGCCCCAGGTGGGGTTCTCCCGGTTGCAGGGGCTGTAGCTGTTGGGGCTCGGCAGCAGGCCCACCAGGAACGCCGACTCCGCCACGTCCAGGGCGCTGGCCGACTTGCGGAAGTAGAGCTGGGCCGCCTGCTCGAAGCCTTCCGCCCCCAGGCCCAGGTAGGCCCGGTCGAGGTACATCTTGAGGATGCGGTTCTTGCTGAAGCCCGCCTCCAGCTGCCAGGCCACCCACAGCTCCCGCAGCTTGCGGGCCACCGACACGTCGGTGCCCACCGCCGGGTAGACCATGCGGGCCACCTGCTGGGTGAGGCCGCTGCCGCCGCCGGTGCCCTGCACCAGGGAGCGCAGGGTGCCGAACAGGTCGATGCCGCTGTTCCAGCCGAAGCGCGAATCCTCGGAGGCGATCAGGGCCTGGCGCAGGTGCAGGGGGTAGTCGGCCAGGGTCGGCAGGGCCGTCGAGGAGCCCTCGGCCGCATCGATCTGGCGGCCGTCGGTGGAGAACACCTTCACCGGTCCGCTCACCGAGCGGATCGAGGAGCCGCCGGCGACGGTGGTGGCCAGCAGCAGGCCCCCCAGGGCCACGCCCGAGCCCACCAGGGCACCGATGGCGCCCCAGTGCACCAGTTGCCCCAGGGGGCTGCGGGGATGGCGGTACACCAGGGTCGGCGCCTCCCCCTTGAGCGGGGAACCAAGTTGGAGCCGGTCCCCGTCCCGCAGGCGGAGGGCGCGGATGCGGCGATCGCGGTGGAACAGGCCGTTGGCCGAGCCGAAGTCCTCGGCCCCATAGTCCCGATCACCGGGCCGTTCCTGCTCCACGATCGCGTGCACCCGGCTGACGCCCGTGGCGTCGGCCTGCAGCTCGCAGAGGGGATCCCGGCCGATGCGGTAGCGGCCTCCCTCCAGCGCCAGCCGCCGGCGGCACTGGCCGCCGATCCAGAGTTCCAGCCAGGCGCCGTGGTGCCTCAGCCCCCCGAGGGCCGCCGTCATGTCCCGGCGTCGCCCGCCCGCCGTTGGGGCGGTCAGGGCCCGCCAGAGGCCGGCCCAGCCGGCGGCTCCGGCCGGAGCGCTGGGGGAGTCGGTGGCTGGTGCGGCGTCAACAGAGGAGGCAGGTGCGGCGCTGGGTGAAGTGCTGTCGCCCGGCGACGCCTGCTCCGTCGTCCCCACCATCGCCGGCCCGTCCGCCTTGCTCCCATACGCTACCCGCAGCGATCGGAGCGGCCGGCCAGGTGGAGCAACGCCGGGATCCATGGGCACCCTTCCGCATCTGGATCGCCCTGACCATCGGGGTGTATGCGGTGCGGGCCAGCTTCGCCGCCACCTGGGTGGGGGCGATCCCTGGCTGGGTGCTGCTGCTGCTGCTGCTGGTGGCCCTGCTGCTGGCCAGCTGGGCGCTGCTGTTCCCCGGGCGGGTCGTCCCCTGGCGGGAGGGGGAACCGGTGGGCTGGTGGGGCCGGTTCCTGGCCGATCGCCGTCTCGGCCGCCGCGGCGGTGCGGTGGACGACCCCTGATGGGCGCCGTTCCCCGCCTGTTGCTGCGTGACGACCCCGGCCGGAGCGTGCCGCTGGATCCCCGCACGCCCCTCTCCATCGGCCGGGACCCCGCCAGCGGCCTCTGCCTGGCCGAGGCCCGGGGCGTCTCCCGCCACCATGCCCTGGTGCGGGTGTCGCGCACCAGGCCGGGCCAGTGGCTGCTCTGCGACCTGGGCAGCGCCAACGGCACTTATCTCGAGGGGGCCCGGCTGAAGGACTGCCGACCCCTCTCCGACGGCGACGAGATCCGCCTGGGCCTGAACGGGCCGGTGCTCCAGTTCCGCGCCGGCTCCCCCAGCGCCCCCCCCGCGGCCCCTGCCGCTGCCACCCGCGGGCGGCCGGCGCCGGTGCCGACGGCGGTGGCCGGACAGCTGGATTTCGCCGGCCGTTCCCTGCCCCTTGATCGGATCCGCTCGGCCTACGTGCGCAGCCGCCGGCGCCATCCCCAGGCCTTCAGCTGGTGGCTGCTGCTCTGCCTGGGCGGGCTGCTGCTGCTCCCCTTCCCCTGGCTGTTCTGGCCGCTGCAGGCGGGGGCGCTGGCGGGCTGGATCGTGCTGGGCTCCCGCTGGGAGCATCTGCTGGAGGTGACGCTCCAGGACGGCCTGGCCTACCGGCACCGCTTCGACAGCCTGGCGACGGCCCTGGCCCACCGCAACGGCATCCGCCGGGCGATGGCGGCGGCCGCGCCGGCCGGGAGGCGGCCATGAACTGGATCCTGCCGGAGGGCGCCAGCCTCGGGTTCGAGGGGCTGGCCGCCCCGCTGCGGATCGTCCGCGGCCTCGGGGGCGGCACCCAGGGCCAGGTGTACGAGGTGGAACTGGAGGGGGAGCGGCTGGCCCTGAAGTGGTACCTGCCGGCCTGCATCGCCCGCGACGCCGGCCTGGAGCGGCGCCTGGCGGCCAGCATCCGGGCCACCGCACCGAACGACGCCTTCCTCTGGCCGATCGCCCTGCTGCGGGCCAGCCCCGCCAGCCGGCCCCTGATCCGCATCCGCGAGGAGAGCTTCGGCTATCTGATGCCCCTGCGTCCCGCCGCCTACGTGGGTGCCAGCGAGCACGCCGCCGGCCGGCTGGCGATCGGCCTGCGCCAGGTGCTGCGGGCCTGCTTCGGCCTGGCCGACGCCTTCCACGCCCTGCACCTGGCGGGCCTCTGCTACAAGGACGTCTCCCTGGGCAACCTCTTCCTGGAGCCCGGCGGCGGCGGCATCCTCATCTGCGACAACGACAACGTCGCGGTGGACGGGGCCGACCACGGCGCCGTGCTGGGCACCCCGGGTTTCATGGCCCCGGAGGTGCTGCTGGGGCAGGCCCGGCCCGGGGCCGACAGCGATCTCTTCTCCCTGGCGGTGCTGCTGTTCCGGCTGCTCACCCGCCACGACCCCCTCAAAGGTCAGATGGAGCTGGCGATCCGCTGCCTCGACGAGCCGGCCCGCCGGCGCCTCTGCGGCGAGGACCCGGTGTTCATCTTCGACCCGGTGGATGCCCGCAACAGGCCCGACCCGATCGAGCATGCGGCCGCCCTGATCACCTGGCCCATCTACCCCCGCCCCCTCCAGGCCCTGTTCGAGCAGACCTTCTGCCGCGGTATGAAGCAGCCCTCGCGCCGGGCCCTCACCGGCCAGTGGAAACAGGAGCTGGCCCGCACCCTCGATCAACGCAGCCTCTGCCCCGCCTGCGGCCAGGAGAACTTCCAGGCCGCCGGCGCACCGGCGCTGTGCTGGAGCTGCGGCAGCCCCCTGCCGCAGCCGATCACCCTGGTCCTGCCCCGGGGTTCGGTGCTGGCCGCCCCGGACAACGAGCTGCACCCCCACCACTTCGATGCCCTGGTCGGGGAGGATCTGCGCCGGCCGCTCGCCCGGGTGGTGGCCCACCCCCAGGAGCCCCGTCGCCTGGGGCTGTGCAATCTCTCGGCCGCCGCCTGGAGCGCCGAGGCCGCCGATGGCCGCAGCTGGCCGGTGGGGCCTGGCGAGAGCTGTAGCCTCGCGGCACTCACCCGGATCCTCACCCCGGCGGGTCCGATCGCCGTGCAGCGCCCCATCCCGCCAGCCCCCGCCGCCTGAGAGATGCCGTTTCCCGACGTCAAGCTGGCCAATCGGCCGCTCCATTTCCTCTACCTCTGCGACTGCTCCGGCTCCATGGCCGCCTCGGGCAAGATGCAGGCCCTCAACCAGGCCATCCGCCAGTCGCTGCCGGGCATGGCGGCGGTCGCCCGGGACAACCCGGAGGCCCGGGTGCTGGTGCGGGCCGTGAGTTTCGCCGACCGTGCCGCCTGGCACATCGAGACCCCCACGCCGGTGGATCAGCTGGAGTGGCGCGATCTCCAGGCGGGCGGCATCACGGCGATGGGGGCCGCCCTGCAGCTGGTGGCGGCGGCGCTCCAGACCCCGCCGATGGAGGTGCGCGCCCTGCCGCCGGTGCTGGTGCTGATCTCCGACGGCCAGCCCACCGATGACTTCGCCGGCGGTCTCGAGGCCCTGCGGCGGGTGCCCTGGGCCCAGAAGGCGGTGCGCCTGGCCATCGCCCTCGGCCACGACGCCGACCTGGAGGTGCTGCAGCGCTTCATCGGCAGCGAGCCGGCGACGGCGGGCCGTTCCCCCCGCCGACCGCTCCAGGCGGGTAACGCCACCTCCCTGGCCCAGTACATCCAGTGGGCTTCCACGGCGGTGGTGGGGGCCGCCTCGATGCCCGCCAGCCGGGTCAGCGAGACGCCCCTGGAGCCCGTGGCGGGCAACATCCCCCTGCCGGATCTGCCCCCCACCGTGCTCGATCCCACCGACGACGTCGGTCCCGTGGTGTGGTGAACCGCTGGGTGGCGCCGATCGGTGCCAGCCGGACCGGGGCCGCCCACCGCCGCGCCGGCCGGCCCTGCCAGGACGCCGTGCTCTGCCGTGAGCTGCGGGACCTCGAGGGCCAGCCGGTGATGGTGATGGCGGTGGCCGACGGCCATGGCGGGCGCCGCTACCGGCGCAGCGAGGTGGGCAGCCGCCTGGCCTGCGAAACGGCCCTGGCCGCGGTGCAGGGCGCCCTGGCCGCCAGGCCCCTGGACGGGGGGGAGGAGGGCTGGCGCCGCTGGCTGGAGCGGGACCTGCCCGAGGCGATTCAGGGCGGCTGGCTGGAGGCGGTGGCGGCCCACTGGCAGGGCGATCCGGGGGAGGGCGGCTTCGAGGCCCTGCTCTACGGCAGCACCCTGGGCCTGGTGGTGATGACCCCCCGCTGGTGGGGCCACACCGGCCTGGGCGACTGGGATCTGGTGCGGGTGGAGGCGGACGGCCAGGCCCGGCTGCTGGAGGAGGAGGATGAGCCCACCGCCCTCGGGGAGGCCACCTGCAGCCTCTGCCAGCCCCGGGCGGCGTCCCTGTTCGCCCGCCGGGCGGGCCTGCATCGGCTCGATGGCGGGGCCGGCGACTTCGCCCTTGTGCTCTGCACCGACGGCATCCGCAAGTCCTGTGCCACCGACGGCGACTTCCTCACCCTGGCGGCCTGGCTGGCCCGCGGCGACGGCGAGGCGGACCCCGAGGCGGCCGGCAGCCTGTCGGCGGCGCTGGACCGGATCAGCCGCGAGGGAAGCGGCGACGACGTGACCGTGGCGGTTGGTCGTGTCTGCAGCCCAGGCGGCGGGCCGCCACCACCCCAGCCCCCGCCGCCCGTCGCACCGGCTCCTTTGGCGACCCCGGAGCCCCCTGCAACGGAGCCCGCCCAGGCACTCCCTCCCCGGCGAGGACGTCCGGCGATCGGCCGGGCGGTGGCCATCGGCCTGGCACTGGCCGGCGCCGGGGGGAGCTGGCTGGCCTGGCACTGGCCCCGCAGCCCGACAGCTCTGCCGGCGGTGCCCAGCTCCCCGGGGCTGCGGGCCGCCCGCCTGCAGGTGGAGCGGCTCTGCGGCCAGCCAGCCGCCATTCCCCTGGCGCTACGCCGCCGCCGCGAGCTGTTCGTCGCCCTGCGCCAGGGCCGGCAGGATCCCGCCCCGCTGAAGGCCGCGGCCGCCGCCGATCCCCTCGCCGCCCTGATCGCCGCCGATCTCCCGACGGAGGATCACCGCGACGGGACACTCCCGGCGGCCCAACCTGCTGCCTCCAGACCCCACCGCCCCCTGCGGGCGCTGGGGGCCTGCCCCGCCCTGCTGGAGGCCCTCGACCGGCAATGGGCCGTCACCCCGGCCGCCCCTACCCCCTGAACCCCATGGCCCTGCGTCTGCTGCTCGACTGCGCCGACCCCCTGGAGTGGGAGCGCTGGCTGCCCAGCGGCCTGTTCCAGGGCATCACCACCAACCCGACCCTGCTGCGGCGGGCCGGTCAGCCCTGCCGCCTCGACCACCTGGCGCAGCTGAGCGCACGCGCCGCGGCCCTCGGCTGCCGGGAGATCCATCTGCAGACCTGGGGTGGCGATGTCGACCAGCAGCTGGCGAACGGCCGGGCCCTGGCCGCCCTCGATCCCCAGCGGGTGTTCGTGAAGGTGCCGATCACCCGCCAGGGGGCGGCGGTGGCGCGCGACCTGATCGCCGAGGGCGTGCCGGTCACCTTCACGGCCTGTTATGAGATGGCCCAGGTGCTGGTGGCCGCCGCCCTGGGCGCCGATGGCATCGCCGCCTACCTGGGGCGGATCAGCGATCTGGGCCGGGATGGCCACGGCGAACTGATCGCCATGCAGCGGGCCCTGGAGGGGGTGGGATCCGGCACGCGGCTGCTGGTGGCCAGCCTGCGCCAGCCGCAGGATCTGGCCCGGCTGGCCGCCGCCGGTCTGGCGCACCACACGATCAGCCCGGCGATCGCCGCCGGCCTGTTCGGCAGCCCGGAGACGGCCGCGGCCGCCGAGGGCTTCGAACGTGACGCCGCCGGGACCTGAGGCCCGGGGATCAGGCGGTCCCGCAGAAGGTGACGTCGGGGAACTTGAGCTTGGCTTCATCGAGGGATTTGCCGCGCCCTTCCTCCTGCCAGTAGTTGATCACCTCGGTGGCCTTGTTCAGGATCTCGACCCGTTCGTTGTCGGTGATCCAGCTCTTGGCCTCGAGCTCGCCCTTGAGGGTTTCCCAGGCGTCTTCCCGGGGCCAGAAGAAGTAGGCGGTGAGGGGGCTGGGCCCGCCGCCGACGATCTGATCCACCGCCAGGGCGACGTTGTCGGGGAGCCAGAGGATCTTCACCAGGAAGCGGCCCTCATCGGCCTTGGGGGTGTAGCCCGAAGGAACCCCGTCCTCGTCGATGGTGGCGGTGGCCAGGGCGGCACTGCCGCCGCGCAGCACCGGACGCCCTTCGGTCGTGTCGGCTGCGATGGCCGCCGGGATGGCGCTCAGGGCAGCGGCCTCGGCACTCTCAGGGGCTGTCACGGTTTCGGCGCTCAAGGAGAAACGGCAATTGCCTAACCTACCAGCCGATTCGCAGCAACCCCACTGACCGCCTCCGCCGCCCCCCGCGCCGTCCTCCTCTTCGACATCGACGGCGTGATCAGGGATGTGGCGGGCAGCTACCGGCGCGCCATCGTCGAGACCGTCCGCCATTTCAGCGGCTGGGCCCCGGAGAGCGCCGTGATCGACGCCCTCAAGGGGGAGGGTCGCTGGAACAACGACTGGCAGGCCTCGATGGAGCTGCTGCGTCGCCACGGCACCGACCCCCTGCCCGCCTGGGAGGAGTTGGTGGCGGTGTTCAGCGACCACTACTTCGGCGGCGATCCGGAGGGGGACCCCGCCCTCTGGCGCGGCTTCATCGGCGGCGAGCCCCTGCTGGTGGACGCCGCCTTCTTCGCTGCCCTCAGCGACCGGGGGATCGCCTGGGGCTTCGTCAGCGGTGCCGAGCCCCCCTCCGCCCGCTTCGTGCTGGAGCAGCGGCTGGAGCTGGTGGCGCCGCCCCTGGTCGCCATGGGCCAGGCCCCCGACAAGCCCGACCCCACCGGCCTGCTGGCCCTGGCGGCCACCCTGGCCCGTGGGCCCCTGGGGGCCGGGGCCCCGCCCGTGGCCTACCTGGGCGACACCGTGGCCGACGTGGAGACGGTGCGCCGGGCCCGCGCCCGGGTGCCCGGCCAGCGCTTCGAGGCCCTGGCCGTGGCGCCACCCCACCTGCAGCAGGCCGGCCGGGAGGCCGAGCGGCAGCGCTACGAGCACCAGCTGCGCCAGGCGGGGGCCGACCGCCTCCTGGGTTCCACCACCCAGGTGCTGGAGCTGTTCAGCGTTCCATCGCCGCCGGCGCCTTGAGGGCGGCGGCGGTGAGCACCTCGTGGCCGTGGTCGGTCACCGCCACGTCATCCTCGATGCGGATGCCGATCCCCTTCCAGCGCTCTTCGATGGCGGGCTGGCCCTCGGGCACCGCCAGCCGGTCGCTGACGTAGAGGCCGGGTTCCACCGTGAGCACCATGCCCGCCTCGAGGGCCACGTGGTGCTCGCCGAGCCGGTAGGCGCCCACGTCGTGGACGTCGAGGCCCAGCCAGTGGCCGGTGCGGTGCATGTAGAGATGGCGGTAGGCCCCCTGCTCGATCAGCCCGTCCACCGCCCCATTCAGCAGGCCCAGCTCCACCAGCCCTTCCACCAGCACCCGCACGGCCGTGTCGTGGACCCCTTCGGCGGTCTGGCCCGGGGCCACCGCCGCCACCGCCGCCTCCTGGGCGGCCAGCACCAGTTCGTAGAGGGCCCGCTGCTCGCCGCTGAAGCGCCCGTTGACGGGGAAGGTGCGGGTGATGTCGCCGTTGTAGTAATCGCTGAGGCTGCAGCCGGCATCGATCAGCAGCAGGTCACCGTCCCGCAGCCGGTCGTCGTTGGCGGTGTAGTGCAGGACGCAGGCGTTGTCGCCCCCGGCCACGATGGATCCATAGGCAGGCCCGCGCGCTCCCTGCTCAAGAAAGTGCTGCTCGATCACGGCCTGCACCTGCCGTTCGCTGAGGCCGGGCCGGGCCACCTGCCGGGCCAGTTCATGGGCCTCGGCGGAGATGCGGGCGGCCTCCCGCAGTCGGGCCAGCTCCTCCGGCTCCTTGCGCAGCCGCAGCTCGTGCAGCAGCGGGCAGGGGGCCACCAGCCCCAGGGCGGCCTTGCCGCTGCGGGGGGCCCGATCCAGCTGGCGTCCCCAGGCGGCCAGCACCAGGGGCTCCACCTGGGGGTGGCGCCCTACCCGGAAGGCGATCCCCTCGGCACCTTCGAGATACTCCGCCAGCCGTTCGGCCAGCTCGCCGCGGGGATGGGCCACATCGGCGCCGAACTGGCTGACGGCCCCGTCACAGCCCCAGCGGAAGCCGTTCCACACCTCGGCCCCCGGATCCTTCGCCTCGACGAACAGCACGAAGGGGGTCTCGGGCCGGTGGGGCAGGAACAGGGCCACGGCCCCGGGCTCGTCGAAGCCGGTGAGATACCAGAAGTCGCTGTTCTGGCGGAAGCTGTGCTCCACGTCGGCGTGGTGGGTCACCAGCGCCGCCCCCGGGATCACCGCGGCCGCGCCGCCCAGCTGCTGCAGAAACCGCTGGCGACGGCGGGCCAGCAGGGCGGGGTCGATCGGGGCGGTGTGGGGCATCGAAGCGAAGGGACGGACAGCGAGAAGATGGCACAGCCGATTAAATACACGTGATCCCCCCGAACCTGCCCGTGCCGATCCTGTCTGTTTCGATCAGCCGCGGATGAACGATCTCCTGCTCCTGGTGCTGGCGGTGGTCGGGATGCTGATGGGGTCCTTTCTGTGTTCGGGGGTGGAGGCGGCCCTGCTCACCGTCAATCCGGTGAAGGTGCATGAACTGGCGAGCCGCCCCCGGCCGGTGGCGGGCGCCCGCCGGCTGGAGGCCCTGCGTCAGCGCCTCGGCCGCACCCTGGCGGTGCTGGTGATCGCCAACAACATGTTCAACATCTTCGGCAGCCTGATGGTGGGCGGCTTCGCCAGCGTCGTCTTTGCCCGCTACGGCGTCAGCGGCCCGGCCCTGCCCCTGTTCTCGGTGGCCCTCACCGTGCTGGTGATCCTGCTGGGGGAGATCCTGCCCAAGGCGATCGGCAGCAAGCTGGCCCTGCCCGTGTCCCTGGCGGTCGCCCCCGGGCTTGGGCTGTTCACCAAGCTGATGCTGCCCCTGGTGCTGCTGCTGGAGCGGATCCTGCCGGCGATCACGGCCGAGAACGAGATCAGCACCGACGAGGAGGAGATCCGCCTGCTGGCCCGGCTGGGTTCCCAGAAGGGCCAGATCGAGGCCGACGAGGCCGCCATGATCGCCAAGGTGTTCCAGCTCAACGACCTCACCGCCCGGGACCTGATGCTGCCCCGGGTGTCGGCCCCCACCCTGGCGGGCCACCAGAGCCTCGATGAGCAGCGCTCCACCCTGCTGCGCCACACCACCGCCTGGTGGGTGGTGCTGGGGGAGGAGGTGGACGAGGTGCTGGGGGTGGCCAGCCGCGAGCAGCTGCTCACCGCCCTGGTGGAGGGACGGGGGGCCAGCCAGGCCGCCGATCTCTGCGAACCGGTGGAGTTCGTGCCGGAGATGATCCGGGCCGACCGGCTGCTCACCAGCTTCCGCCGCAACGGCTCCGGGGTTCGCGTGGTGGTCGATGAATTCGGCGGCTTCGTGGGGGTGATCGGGCCCGAGGCCGTGCTGGCGGTGCTGGCCGGCTGGTGGCGCCGGCCCGCCTCCGCCGCGGAGACCGCCCCATGACGTCGGCGGCACCGGCAGGGGCGATCGCCGCCCCCCCCGCCGCCGAGCGCTGCCGCCAGCTCCTGGCCCGCTGGCGTGCGGAACTGGTGCTCAGCGGCCGGGAGCAGGCGGCCCTGGCGCCGGAGCTGGCCAGCCTCGACCGCCAGCTGGAGCGCCTGCGGCGCCGCCGGCCGCGGGTGGCGGTGTTCGGCCGGGTGGGGGTGGGCAAGTCCAGCCTGCTCAATGCCCTGCTCGGCGAGGACCACTTCGCCACCGACGTGGCCCATGGCTGCACCCGCCGTCAGCAGCAGCGGGCCTGGGACCAGCCCGTGGCCGGCCTGGAGGGGGTCGACCTGGTGGACACCCCCGGCATCGACGAGATCGCCGCCGCCGCCCGCTCCCGCCTGGCGGCCCGGGTGGCGGTGGGCGCCGACCTGGTGCTGCTGGTGATCGACAGCGATCTCACGGTGATGGACGCCCAGGCCCTGGACGACCTGCTGGCCTCCGGCAAGCCCCTGCTGCTGGTGCTCAACCGCAGCGACTGCTGGCCGGAGGCCGAGCGGGACGCCCTGATCGCCAGCATCGGCCGGCGCCTGCCGCCGGGGGCCCGCCAGCTGCGGCCCCTGCCGGTGGCGGCCGCCCCCCGGGAGGCCCGTCTGCGCCCTGACGGCCGCGTGCGCAGCGAGGCGGCCCCGCCCCGGGTGGAGCCCCTGCGCCGGGAGCTCACCGGCCTGCTGGAGCGCCACGGGGAGCTGCTGCTGGCCCTCAACGCCCTGCGGGCCGCCGACCGCTTCAGCCAGGCCCTGCACCGCTGCCGGCTGCGCCACGGCCGCCGCCAGGCCCAGGGTCTGATCGGCCGCTTCGCGGCCCTCAAGGCCACGGGGGTGGCGGCCAACCCGCTGCTGCTGCTCGATCTGGCCGGCGGTCTGGCCTGCGACAGCGCCCTGGTGGTGCAGCTCTGCCAGCTCTACGGCCTGCCGATGACCCGCAGCGGTGCCCGCACCCTGCTGGCCCGTCTGGGCGGCCACAACGCCCTGCTGGGGGGCGCCCAGCTGGGCCTGCAGCTGCTGCTCGGCGGTCTGCGCCAGCTGCTGCTGCTGGCAGCCCCCCTGAGCGGCGGGCTGAGCCTGGCGCCGGCGGCGCCGGTGGCCCTGGCCCAGGCGGCCCTGGCGGTCCACACCACCCGGCGCACGGGCCGTCTGGCCGCCGCCGAGCTGCTGCGCGCCACCACCGCCGCGGGCCAGCCGGGGGCCCTGCTGCGCCGGCTGGTGCGGCAGGACCCGGAGACCCGGCGCTGGCTGAGCGAATGGCAGCAGCAGGGGGCGGAGGGGACCGCCGGCGGCGGCCTGCAGCCGTGACGACCGCCGGCACGGATGCCCCGTTGACCCGTCTCGCCCTGTTCGGCACCAGCGCCGACCCCCCCACCCGCGGCCACCGAGCCCTGCTGGAGGGGCTGCTGGGCCTGTTCCCCCAGGTGCTCACCTGGGCCAGCGACAACCCCCTCAAGCAGCATGGCGCCCCCCTGGAGGTGCGTACGGCCCTGCTGGGCGCCCTGGTGGCCGCCATCGACGACCCGCGGCTCAGCCTGGAGCAGGAGCTCAGCAGCCCCTGGGCGGTGGAGACCCTGGAGCGGGCCAGGGCCCGCTGGCCTGACCGGGAGCTGGTCTTCGTGGTGGGCAGCGACCTGGCGGGCCAGATCCACCGCTGGAGGCGGGCCGAGGAGCTGCTGCGGAGCTGCCGGCTCGGCATCGCCCGCCGCCAGGGCTGGCCGCTGCAGGCGGCGGATCTGGAGCGGCTGCGGGGGCTGGGGGCGACGGTCGACCTGCTGCCCCTGGCGATCCCCCCCAGCGCCAGTTCCCGGATCCGGGCGCAGCCCGATCCGGCCCAGGTACCGTCCGAACTCTGGCCGGTGCTGCTGCAGCACAATCTCTATGGCCTCTCCGAGCCCTGATGCGCCTCGCCCTGGCCCAGCTCAATCCCCTGGTGGGCGACCTGGAGGGCAATGGCCGCAGGATCCTGGTGGCCGCCGAGCGGGCCCGCGCCGGCGGCGCCGACCTGCTGCTCACCCCCGAGCTGTCGCTGTGGGGCTACCCGCCGCGGGACCTGCTGCTGCGGCCCGCCCTGATCCAGCGCCAGGAGGGGGTCCTGGCGTCCCTGGCGGCGGCCTGCCCAGACGGACTGGCGCTCCTGGTGGGGGTGGCCGAGCCGGTGGCCGGCCGGCGCCAGCCGGGGCTGCACAACGCCCTGGCCCTGGTGGAGCGGGGCGGCTGGCGGATCGTCTGCCGCAAGCGCCTGCTGCCCAGTTACGACGTCTTCGACGAACGCCGCTACTTCCTGCCCGGCGACGCCCCGGCGGTGCTGGAACTGGAGGCGGGTGGCCGCCCCTGGCGCCTGGGCCTGACCATCTGCGAGGACCTCTGGGTGGAGGAGAACCTGCGCAGCCGCTGGCCGGACGCGGTGGATCCGATCGCCGATCTGGCGCCCGGCCGGATCGACCTGCTGCTCAACCTCTCGGCCTCCCCCTTCGGCCGCGGCAAGGGGGAGGTGCGCCAGGGGCTGGCGGCCCGGGCGGCGGACCGGCTGGGGGCGCCGGTGGTCTACCTCAACCAGGTGGGCGGCAACGACGAACTGGTCTTTGACGGCGCCAGCTTCGTGGTGGACCGCGCAGGCCGGCCCCTGCTGCGGCTGGCCTGCGCCGCCGAGGACCTGGCGGTCTGGGACGCCACGCCAACCACGACGCCCGCCACGACCACCGCCGCAGCGCCGCCGGACCCCTGGGAGCAGCTGCTGCGGGTGCTGGTGCTGGGGGTGCGGGACTACGCGGCCAAGTGCGGCTTCCAGCGGGCCCTGCTGGGGCTGAGCGGCGGCATCGATTCGGCCCTGGTGGCGGTGATCGCCGCCGCGGCCCTCGGCCCCGCCCAGGTGGAGGTGCTGCGCATGCCCTCCCCCTTCAGCTCGGCCGGTTCCCTCGACGATGCCGACGACCTGGCCCGGCGGCTCGGGCTGGCCACCGCCACCCTGCCGATCGCGCCGTTGATGGAGGCCTTCGCCGCCGCCCTTCCCCCCGCCCTGGGGGCGCCTCCGGCCGGGGTCACCGAGGAGAACCTGCAGTCCCGGATCCGCGGCACGCTGCTGATGGCGGTGGCCAACCAGAAGGGGGGCCTGCTGCTCTCCACCGGCAACAAGTCGGAGCTGGCGGTGGGCTACTGCACCCTCTACGGCGACATGAACGGCGGACTGTCGGTGATCGGCGATCTCTACAAGACCACCGTCTTCGGCCTCTGCGAGTGGCTGGATGGCGAAGCCTCCGGTCCCTGCCGGGCCGCCCTGGGCCTGCCGGCCGACGGCGAGCTGATCGGCGCGGCGATCCGCACCAAGCCCCCCAGCGCCGAACTGCGTCCCGACCAGCGCGACAGCGATTCCCTGCCCGACTACGGGGTGCTCGACCCCCTGCTGAAGGCCTCGATCGAGGAGCTGCGCACCCCGGAGGAACTGGTGGCCGAGGGGGCCGATCCGGCGCTGGTGGCCCGGGTGGCCGGCCTGCTGCGGCGGGCGGAGTTCAAGCGGCGCCAGGCGGCTCCGGTGCTCAAGGTGAGCGACCGGGCCTTCGGCACCGGCTGGCGGATGCCCATCGCCTCGGCCTAGGGTTTGGCCACGATCGCCTCCGGGCGGCAATCCTTCCTGCCCCATGCCAGCTCCCGGCCCGGCACCCCTGGCCTCTCCGATGGCGAGCATCGGTGTGCCCACGGAGATCAAGCGCGACGAACAGCGGGTGGCCCTCACCCCCGACGGCGTCCATGAGCTGGTGTCCCAGGGCATGGAGGTGCGCGTCCAGGAGGGGGCGGGCCTGGGGGCCGGCATCAGCGACGACGACTACCGCGCTTCCGGGGCCCGCATCGTCAGCTGCGAGGAGGCCTGGGCCGCCCACCTGGTGGTGAAGGTCAAGGAACCGCAGCCGCAGGAGTTCGCTTTTCTGCGCAGCGATCTGGTGCTGTTCACCTACCTGCACCTGGCGGCCTACCCCGAGGTGGGCAAGGCCCTGCTGGAGGCGGGCACCACGGCGGTGGCCTACGAAACCGTGCAGCTCGAGGACGGCAGCCTGCCGCTGCTGGCCCCGATGAGTGAGGTGGCCGGCCGGCTGGCGGCCCAGGTGGGGGCCCACCTGCTGGAGAAGCCCCACGGCGGGCGGGGCGTGCTCATGGGGGGCTGCACCGGCGTGCGGCCGGCGCGGGTGGTGGTGCTGGGGGCCGGCACCGTGGGCTGGAACGCGGCCCGCATCGCCGCGGCCATGGATGCGGAGGTGTTCCTGCTGGATCGCTCCCCCCACCGCCTGCGGGGCCTGGAATCCGACCGACGCGGCCGCATGACCAGCCTGGTGAGCAGCCGCAGCCTGATCGAGCGGCTGGTGCCGGGGACCGACCTGCTGATCGGCGCCGTGCTCCTGCCCGGCGGCCGGGCCCCCACCCTGGTGAGCGAGGAGCTGGTGCAGCGGATGCGGCCCGGGTCGGTGATCGTGGATGTGGCCATCGACCAGGGCGGCTGCATCGCCACCAGCCGCGAGACCACCCACACCGATCCGGTGGTCACCATCCACGGGGTGCAGCATTACGCGGTGGGCAACATGCCCGGCGCCGTGCCCTTCACCTCCACCGAGGCGCTGGTGAGTGTCACGCTCCCCTACATCCTGGTGATGGCGGGAAGGGGCCTGCTGGAAGCGGTCACCGACCGGCCCGAGCTTCTCAGCGGCCTGAACACCGTGGACGGGGCCGTGTGCCATCCCGGGGTGGCCAAGGCCCTGGGGGTGGCGCCGCGCCATCCGATGGCCTGCCTGCGCTGAGCCGGTTCAGAGGGTGGCGCGGAAGATCACCGAGGCGGGCTGGCCGCTGAGGGGATCGAGCGGTTCGCGCAGCTCCCGGACCACCAGGCCATGGCGCTGGAACAGCCGAACCCAGGATTCCAGGGTCCGGAAGAACCAGGGCGCCGGCGTGCGGAAGGCCGGGGAGAACCCGGCCCAGGAGCCCTCCCGCCAGCCGTCCTCGTAGGGATGGTCGGTGCAGATCAGCATCGGGTGCAGCGTCTGGACGAGGACGCTGCCGTCGGGCGCCAGCAGGGCCGGCAGCGCCGCGAACAACTCGTCGAGGCTGCGATCCCCGAGCAGGGAGAAGTTGGCCACCACCACGTCGAAGCGCTCGTTCAGGCTGCCGGCGCCGATCTGCTGGTGGGAAAGCGTCCGGAAGCGGGCGCCATCCGGTGCATCTTCGGCAGCGATGGTGGTGAGTTCGGCCACCGCGTCGGTCCCGAGCACCGCGATGCCCTGGCGGGCGCAGTGGTGGGTCAGCCAGCCCTCGCCGCAGCCCAGATCCAGCAGGGTGGCGGGCGCGCAGTCATTGATCGCCTCCAGGATCGCCCCGTTGGTCACCCTGACGCGACTGAGGATCTCGCCGCGGCGCACTGCCCGGGTCCAGGTGGCGGCGTTGACGACCCAGGAGGCCTGGATGTGCTCCTCCATGAACGCGAGCGCCGGTTCCGTCGCGGATGCGGCGTCATCGCCGGCGTCAAGGGGAAGGAGCATGGGCGCGGTCGGAAACGACGCGGAGTGGGTGGGTTGCAGAGTGCCTGGAGCGCTCCATCACCCTGAGAAGCGTAATCAGTCCGCCTTCGACCTGCCGGCTTGGCCTGCAGACTCCGAACTGGCTGCCACCATCGGCACCCTGCGCCGCCTGGCTCAGGCCGCCGGCTCCGCCAGCAGGCCGGTGAGATCCTCGCTGCCGAACACCTGGCGATAGGCGGCCGTGCTGGTGCACAGAACCACCGGCACCGCCACCAGCAGCCCCACGAAGCAGGCCAGCAGGCCCACCAGCACGATGGCGAATTCCACCAGGGCCAGCAGCAGCACCGAGCCCCACTGGGGATCGAGCAGGGCGCGGCCCCGGTTGATGGAGTCGATCGGTCCGCGGCCCTCCAGCAGGGCGATCTGGGCCATGAACTTCTGGTTGACCGCCAGGTAGATCAGCAGCGTGAAGGCCGCCAGGAACGGAAGCACGGCCAGGATCTGGTTGAGCTGGGCGGCGGCGACCCCCACCAGGGCCCCCACCATCAGGATCGCGATCATCAGGATCCCCAGGGCCAGGCCGTTGCGGAACAGCCGCCAGCTGGCCGGCCCATCCCAGCGGGTGAAGGTGCCCATGGCCGGCTTTCCGCCCGAAAGGGCGCTCCAGGCACCGCGGACCAGGCCCGTGGTGCTCCACAGGCTCACCAGCACGCTCAGGATCGAGCCCACCACCAGCCGGACCACGTCCACCGCCGTCACCACGGCGGCCTCGTCGGGGTCCACCTGGCCCTGGATCAGGGAGCAGATGCTGCTCAGCACACCCGCCAGCAGGGTGAAGCCGATGAACACCAAGGGGGCCCGGGTGAAGGCCTGCCAGCCCTGCTTCACGGCCTCGATCACCTTCAGGGAGGATCCGCCGCTGGGATCCTGCATCAGAGACTCGGCCATCGCTCGGGGGGGAGTTGCCGGGAGGTTAGGCAGCGTCCGACGGGCGGCCACCCCATCGGTGCGAAGCGTTGCATCCGGCGCCACGGGGTGGATCGGCGATCAGCCCGGATCCAGGAACTTCAGCGCCGCCTGGGTGCGGTTGCTCACCTGCAGCTTCTGAAAGATCGTGTGCAGATACACCCTCACCGTCCCGGTGCCCAGGCCGAGGCTGGTGGCGATCTGGCGGTTGGTGAGACCGCCGGCCATGGCCGCCAGCACCTCCCGCTCCCGTGGCGTCAGCAGCGCCAGGGAGGCCTCCGGCGGGCCGGCGGCGGCAGGGGTGTCCCGGGTGCGCAGGGCCCGGGTGGCGGAGCGGTCCCACCAGCTGGCCCCCTGTTCGACGCTGGTCAGGGCCGTTTCCAGGTGCGCGAAGGCCTCCGCCTTGTGGAGATAGCCGCTGGCGCCGGCGTCCCACAGCCGCTGCACCCAGCGACTGTCATCCTGGCTGGTGAGAACAAGCACAGGCAGGTCGAAGCCGTCGCTGATCCGCCGGCAGGTCTCCAGGCCCCCCAGCCCGGGCAGGCCGATGTCGAGCACCACCACATCGGCCGGGGCCTCCGCCAGGGCCTCCAGGCCCTGCTCGCCGTCGCTCACCGAACGGACGGCGGTGACCGATGCCAGGCGCAGCAGGAACGCCTCGATCCCCACCCGGAACGCCTCGTCGTCCTCGATCAGCAGCACCCGCATCAGCCCGGCGGCTCCTCAATCGGCAGGCGCACCTCGATGCTGGCCCCTCCGGCGGGCAGGTTGCTGGCCCGGATGCGGCCCCCATGGGCTTCGGTGATCTGTCGGGAGAGGTAGAGACCCAGTCCGCTGCCCCGCTGCTCCGGATCACTCTGGTAGAAGCGCTCGAACAGGTGGGGCAGGCTCGCTTCGGGGAAGCCCTGGCCCCGGTCGCTGACGGTGACCACCGCCTGGCCCTGCTGGCGCTGCAGGTCGACCCAGACGCGCTCGCCCCGAAGGCTGTGGTTGATGGCATTGAGCAGCAGGTTCTCCAGCAGCCGCCGCAGGCCGCCGGCATCCCCCGCCAGGGTGAGGCGGCCTGGGCCGGTGGGTTGGCGCTGGATCAGGGTCACCTCCCGCTCGCGGGCGATGGGACCCACGGCCTCGATCGCCTCGGCGGCAAGGCGCCCCAGGTCGCAGCTCTCCGGTTGCAGCCTGAGGCCCTCCTGGTCGGCGCGGAACAGCCGCAGCAGGTCCTCGATCAGCCGCAGGCTCCGCTCCTGGCTGGCGAGGATGGCGACGAGGCCCCGCTCCAGCAGGCCCCCCGGACTCGGACTCGCCTCGAGCTCCATCATCCGGGCCGTGGCGATCGTGCCCAGCACGGGGGTCTTGAGGTCGTGGGCGAGGGTGGCGATCATGTCCCGGCGCAGGTCCGCCTGGGCCAGCCGCACCTCCAGGTCCACCTGCTGCCGCAGCAGGTGGCGGTTGTGCAGGCACAGGAAGGTGGTCACGGTCAGGGCCAGACAGACCAGCAGGCGATCCACCAGCACCGCCCTCCAGTCGGGATCCGGCACCGGCACCACCAGGTTCACCAGGGTCAGCCCGCAGCAGAGCGCCAGGAAGGCGAGGGCATCGCGGCGGTTGCGCTGGGGGGCCCCGATCACCAGCGGGATCACGTAGAGGTAGCCGAAGACGATGTGGGGCGGCGTGGCCAGCTCCAGCAGCAGGATCAGGCCGGTGAGCGCCCAGGGCGGCCCCGGGGATCGGGCCAGCCGGCGCAGGCGGCCCGTCTCGCCGGCCGGGCCGGGACTGCTCATGGCTCCCCGTCGGGGCCCGGCGCCGTGGTGTCGGAGATCAGGTGCAGATCGATGCTCAGCCCCCGCAGCTTCTGCTGCAGCCGTTCCGAGATCGGCCGGCGCAGCAGCACCTGCCAACGGGAGCGCAGCGTCTGCCCCAGCACGATCTGGCTGATGCGCCGCTCGCGGGCCACCCGGGCGATGGTGCCCAGCACGTCGCTGCTGTCGATGCGCAGGAAGGTGCCGCCCACGTCCTCGCACAGGGTGGCGCAGGTTTCGAGCCGCAGGGTCTCCTCCCGGCTGAGGAAGCGGCCGGGATCCTGGATGGTGAGGGCCAGCAGCGGCGCGTCCATGGTGCTGGCCAGGCGGGCGGCGCGCCGCAGCAGCCGGGTCGCGCTCGGATAGGCCGACAAGCAGACCATCACCCGCTCCCGCAGGCCCGCCGCCGTGGGCTCCTCCTCCTCCACCCGGTCGGCCACCTCCCGCAGCGACAGCTCCCGCAGGGCCACCAGGTGGCGTCGCTGGAAGAAGTTGGCCAGGGCCTGGGGGACCTTCTCCGGGGCATAGACCTTGCCCTCCCGCAGGCGCTCCTGGAGGGTCTCGGGGGTGACGTCCACCAGGACCACCTCGTCGGCCTGCTCCAGCACCCGGTTGGGGATCCGCTCCCGCACCACCACCCCGGTGAGCTCGGCCACCAGATCGTTGAGGCTCTCCAGGTGCTGGATGTTGAGGGTGGAGTACACATCCAGACCGGAGAGCAGCAGGGCCTCCACGTCCTGCCAGCGCTTGCGGCGTTCGCTGCCCGGGATGTTGGTGTGGGCCAGCTCGTCGACCAGCACCAGCTGGGGGCGGCGCTCCAGCACGGCGGCCACGTCCAGTTCCTCCAGGGTCACCCCCTGGTAGAGCAGGTGCTTGCGCGGCACCTGCTCCATCCCTTCGGCCTGGCGGATCGTTTCCTGGCGGCCGTGGGTCTCGAGCAGGCCGATCACCACGTCGGTGCCCTCCTTGAGCAGCTCACGGCCCTCCTGGAGCATGCGGCAGGTCTTGCCCACGCCCGGGGCCATGCCGATGAACACCTTGTGGCGGCCCAGGCCGCGGCTGGAGCGGATCAAGGCACCAGCTCGTCCAGGGCGAGGTTGAAGGCCAGCACGTTCACCAGCGGCGGCCGCGCCAGACCGAGCAGCGGCCGGTGGCTGTGGCCCTCCAGCAGGGCCTCCAGCCGGTCGGGCGGCAGCCGGCGGGCGGCGGCGATCCGCGGCAGCTGCTGCCGGGCCGCCGCCAGGCTGATGTCGGGGTCGAGGCCCGACCCGGAGCTGGTGAGCAGATCGGCGGCCACACTGCCCACGCCGCGCTCGGACCAGACGACGACCTCCGCCGCGACCCGCTGGGCCAGGGCGGGGTTGCCGGGGGCCAGGTTGCTGGGGCCCGAGCTGGGGGGATCGCCGCTGCCGTAGGCCACGGCGCTGGGCCGCCCCTGCAGGTAGCGATCGCCCGCGAAGGCCTGCCCGATCAGGGCCGAGCCCACCACGCGCCCATCGACGCGCACCAGGCTCCCTTCGGCCTGCCGGGGGGCGGCGATGCGGGCCAGGCCCAGCATCGGCACGGTGATCACCACGACGGTGAGCAGCCAGAGCACCAGGGTGAGGCGCAGGCCCTGGCCGAGTCGGGAAAGGGCGTTCATCAGAATTTCTCCGGGCGGACCATGGCGGTGAACAGATAGGCCGAGAGGGCCAGGGTGACGCTGATCAGCAGGGCCAGGGCATGGCTCTGCAGGCTGTCCAGGCGGCCCCGCTGCAGGGGGGCGAGCAGCACGGTGCCGGCGGCGAGCAGCAGGGGCAGCCAGAACAGCGGTCGCTTGATCAGATCCATCGGGAAGGGGGCGGAGCGGTGGACGGGGGGTGCGGAGCGGATGGTGGGAGGGCGCGGGCCCGGCCGGCTCAGAGGAGCCCCAGGGCGCCGATCGCCAGATCGATCGCCTTGATGCCCACGAAGGGGGTGATCACGCCGCCCAGGCCGAAGAGCAGCAGGTTGCGCCGCAGCAGCTGGTCGGCGCTGAGGGGCCGGAACTCCACCCCCTTCAGGGCCAGGGGCACCAGGGCCGGGATGATCAGGGCGTTGAACACCATCGCCGAGAGGATCGCCGACTGGGGACTGGCCAGCCCCATCAGGTTGAGCGGTCCCAGCCCCACCCCGGCGAACAGGGCCGGCAGGATCGCGAAGTACTTGGCCACGTCGTTGGCCAGGGAGAAGGTGGTCAGGGCGCCGCGGGTGATCAGCAGCTGCTTGCCGATCGTCACGATGTCGATGAGCTTGGTGGGATCGCTGTCGAGATCCACCATGTTCGCCGCCTCCTTGGCGGCCTGGGTGCCGGAGTTCATGGCCACGCCCACGTTCGCCTGGGCCAGGGCCGGGGCATCGTTGGAGCCGTCGCCGGTCATGGCCACGAGCTTGCCCAGTTTCTGCTCCCGGTCGATCACGGCGATCTTGTCCTCGGGGGTGGCCTCGGCGATGAAGTCGTCGACACCGGCCTCCCGGGCGATCACCCCGGCGGTGATCGGGTTGTCGCCGGTGAGCATCACGGTGCGGATCCCCATGCGGCGCAGCTGGTCGAACCGCTCCCGGATGCCCGGCTTGATGATGTCCTTGAGGTAGATGACGCCGAGGATGGCGTTGCCGCGGCAGGCCGCCAGGGGGGTGCCGCCGAGCCGTGACACCTGCTCGTAGGCCCCGTCGAGGTCGTCGGGCACGGTGCCGCCGCGGGAGCGCACGAACCCCTTGATGGCGTCGACGGCCCCCTTGCGGAATTCGATCCCGGCGGGGTCGTCGCTGCCGCTCATGCGGGTGCGGGCCGAGAAGTCGAGGCCCGTGGCCTGCTCCGCGGCGAAGGGCAGCACGGCGCCGCGCTGCTCCGCCAGCCGCACGATCGAGCGGCCTTCGGGGGTCTGGTCGAAGCAGCTGGCCGCCAGGGCCACCTCCGCCAGCTCCGCCTCGCGGTGGCCGCCCACCGGCAGGAACTCCTCCGCCAGCCGGTTGCCGAGGGTGATGGTGCCTGTCTTGTCGAGCACCAGGGTGTTGATGTCGCCGCAGGCCTCCACGGCCCTGCCTGAGGTGGCGATCACGTTGAACTGGGCCACCCGGTCCATGCCGGCGATGCCGATGGCCGACAGCAGTCCGCCGATGGTGGTGGGGATCAGGGCCACCAGCAGCGCCACCAGGGTCACCACCGGGGTGGGTTCCTTGAGGTAGCCGGCCAGGGGCGGCAGGGTGGCCACGGCGATCAGGAACACCTGGGTGAGCACCGCCAGCAGCACCGTCAGGGCGATCTCGTTGGGGGTCTTGGTGCGCTCGGCCCCCTCCACCAGGGCGATCATCCGGTCGATGAAGCCCTTGCCCGGATCGGCGCTGATGCGGATGGTGAGCTGGTCGGAGAGGATCCGGGTGCCGCCCGTCACCGAGCTGGCCACGTCGGAGCCGGCCTCCTTGAGCACCGCCGCCGATTCGCCGGTGATCGCCGACTCATCCACCGAGGCCACCCCCTCGATCACCTCGCCATCGGCGGGGATCGTGTCGCCGGCGGCCACCAGCACCACGTCCCCCTTGCGCAGGCTGGAGGAATCCACCAGCCGTTCGCCGCCGGCGGGATCGAGCAGCCGGGCCTGGGTGCGGGCCTGGGTGCGGCGCAGGGCATCGGCCTGGGCCTTGCCCCGGCCTTCCGCCAGGGCCTCGGCGAAGTTGGCGAACAGCAGGGTGGCCAGCAGGGTGAGGCTCACCAGGGCGTTGAACAGCCGGCCGGAGGCCTCCTTCCCGTCGCCGAACAGACCCGGGCCCACGGTGGCCAGCAGGCAGACGACCGTGCCGCACCAGACCACGAACATCACCGGATTGGCGGCGGCGGTGCGGGGATCGAGCTTCACGAACGCCTGCAGGGCGGCGCGGCGCACCAGGCCCTTCTGGCGGGGTCGGGGCGTGTAGCGCCGCTGGTCGCGGCGGCCCCGCGGCATGCGGGGAAAGAGGGTGCGGGCCGGCAGGGAGGTCATGGCGGTTCGAATCAGGTGGCGAGGAGCAGGCCGTCGGCGATCGGCCCGAGGGCGAGCACGGGGAAGAAGGTGAGGGCGCCGAGGATCACCAGCACCACCGCCAGCACCACCGTGAACAGGCTGGTGTCGGTGGCGAGGGTGCCGGGGCCCGGCGGCAGCGCTGGCTTGCGGGCATAGCCGTCGGCCAGCACCACCAGGGCGGCGATCGGTAGGTAGCGGCCCCCCACCAGGCTGACGCTGGTGCTGAGGTTCCACCAGAGGCTGCCGTCCCCCAGGCCCTCCATGCCGCTGCCGTTGTTGGCCGCCGCCGAGGCGTACTCGTAGACCACCTGGCTGATGCCGTGGGGCCCGGGGTTGCTGATCCCCGCCAGGTCCGTGGCTCCGGCCATGGTGAACGCCGCGGGCAGCAGCACGAACACCGGGTGGATCAGCAGGATCAGGCTGCTCCACACCACCTCCGCCTTCTCCACCTTGCGGCCCAGGAATTCCGGGGTGCGGCCCACCATCAGTCCGGTGAGGAACACCGCCAGCACCATGAACACCAGCAGGTAGGCGATGCCGGTGCCCTGACCGCCGCAGACCACCTGCAGGAACAGGTTGAACAGGGCCACCAGGTTGGAGAGCGGCAGCAGCGAATCCATGGCGCCGTTGACCGCTCCCGTCATCGAGCCGGTGGTGAGAACGGCCCAGAACGCCGTCAGTCCGGCCCCGAAGCGCAGCTCCTTGCCCTCCAGGTTCGGGCCGCTGATCCAGGCCGACAGGGCCGGGTTGCCCCCCTGTTCGGCCGCCATCGCCAGGGCGGAACCAGCGGCGATCAGCGCCGTGACCAGCAGCAGCAACAGGGTGCTCTGGCGCCGGTTACCGAGAAAGCGCCCGAAGGCGTCGATGCTGGCGGCCGGGATGGCCACCATCGCCCAGCAGCTGAGCAGGTTGGTGAAGCCGTCGGGGTTCTCGAAGGGGTGGGCCGAGTTGGCGCCGTAGAAGCCGCCGCCGTTCTCACCCAGCTGCTTGATCGCCTCGAACAGGGCCACCGGGCCGCGGATCAGCAGCTGGTTGCCCCCCTCCAGCGTGGTGATCCGCAGGGGATCGGCCAGGGTCATCGGCACACCGCAGAACAGCAGTGGCACGGCAAGCAGCAGGCTGCCGGGGATCAGCACCCGGGTGAGGGCGCGCACCAGCTGGCGATGGAAGTTGCCCAGGGGCAGGCCGCAGAGGCCGCGGATCACCGCGAAGCCCACCGCCAGGCCGCTGGCCGCCGAGACGAACATCAGGAACTGGATCACCCCCAGCTGGGCGAAGGTGCCCAGGGTCTGCTCAGGCACGTAGTGCTGCTGGTCGGTGTTGGTGAGGAAGGAGAGGGTGGTGTGCAGGGCCAGGTCCCAGCGCAGGCCGGGCCAGCCCAGGGGGTTCAGCCAGGCGGGCTGGAAGGCCAGCAGCAGGAAGGCCAGGCCGCCGAAGCAGGCGTTGGCCACCAGGAAGGGCTGCAGGTAGGCCCAGGCCGTGGCCGCCGGCTGGCCCCGGTCGCCGATCCAGCGCAGCAGCCCCGTCTCCAGCGGCAGCAGCCAGGGGTCCCAGGCGGGCTGGGGGCGGTCGTCGAAGACCTGCCAGAGGTGGCGGCCCAGGGGAAAGGCCGTCAGCACCGCCACCGCCAGGGTGACGGCGGCCAGAAACCAGGGGAGCATCGGGGGCTGTCCTGCGGTCGCGCCCACCCTCCCGCCGGCGGGGCGGCCGCCGCAACTGACGAAAGGCAGGGGTGGGGCCAGCACGGCTGCGGCCGCCTCAGGCGCCGCCGGTGCGCAGATGGCGGGCCCGGTTGATGCGACCGCGCCCGTCGCCGCGGGGAGCCCCGCTGCAATCCGGCAGCAAGCTCAGGCAGAGCTCCACCGCATCCCCTTCCCGGCTGCTGTGGATCGCCGGCACCATGTCGTAGGAGACCTGGTAGCCCCCATTGGTGTAGCTGACGGCGGAGCCGGAGCCGGCGATGGGGATCTGGACGCCGTTGGCGTCAGCGGCACTCAGCCGGTAGTGGATCTCCCGGATGAACGTTGGGCTGCACGCGCCGAAGCGGCGGTCCCCCGGTTGCAGGGCGCCCGCCAGGGCTTGTCACCGTGGCTCCCCGGTGGCCTCGCCCGCTCGCGGTGCCGAGGCCACCAGAGCTTCGGCGGCCCGCCGGGCATCGGCGCCGGCCAGGGGAGTCCGCTGCAGGAAGGCCACCACCAGGGCGCCTTCGAACAGCAGCTGCAGCTGGCGGGCCAGACCCTCCGGGTCGGCGACGGCGAGATCACGGCAGAGACCCTCCAGGAGGTCGCGGCAACCCTGCTTGAAGGCCTCGGCCGCCTGCCGGGGCAGATCCTCCGCAGAGGGGTACTCGCTGGCGGCCTTGATGAACAGGCAGCCGTGGAACGCCGGCGAGCGCACCGCCTGCTCGAGCCAGTCGAACACCGCCAGCAGGCGCGTCCCGGGGTCCTCCGGCGCCGCGGCGATCCGCTTGGCCAGCCCTGCGGCGATGGCGTTGCCGCGGCGCTCCAGCACGGCGGCGATCAGCTCCTCCTTGGATCGGAAGTGCTTGTAGAGGGTCATCTTGGCCACCCCGGCCGCGGCCAGGACCGTGTCGATGCCGACGGCCCGGTAGCCGTGGCGGGCGAAGAGCCCTTCGGCCGTGTCCAGCAGCGCGCCCCGCTTGGCGGAGGTCCTGGTGGTGGCGCCGCTCGCTGGCATGGATTCCGCTGCAGTAGGCCCAATCTAGTGAGTAGACAGAAAGGTCTGCTACCTTTGGATGCGCAGACCGGTCTGTCTACTCAGGCTGTCCGCATCCCCGGCCCCCCATCCCTCGCCCCGATGCTCAAGCTCCACGGCCACGAACTCTCCGGCAACAGCTACAAGGTGCGCCTGCTCCTGGAACTGCTCGGGCTCGACTACGACTGGGTCCGCGTCGATCTGATGGCCGGCGAACACAAGGGGGAGGCGTTCCTCTCCCTCAATCCCTTCGGCCAGGTGCCCGTGCTCCAGGAGGACGGCACCACCCTCTCCGACGCCCAGGCGATCCTCTTCTACCTGGCGGCCCGCCAGGAGGATGGCCTCTGGCTGCCCGCCGATCCCCTCGGCCAGGCCCGGGTGGTGCGCTGGCTCTCCACCGCCGCCGGTGAGGTGCGCCAGGGCCCGGAAAGTGCCCGGCTGCACCATCTGTTCGGCGTCAAGGCGATCCCCATCGAGCGGGCCACCGAGAAGGCCGCCTTCCTCCTCGACCAGCTGGAGCGGCACCTGGCCCACCGGCAGTGGCTGGAGCTGGAGCGCCCCACCATCGCCGACATCGCCGTGTTCCCCTACGTGGCCTTGGCCCCGGACGGCGGCATCGATCTGGCCCCCTATCCCAACGTTTGCGCCTGGATCGGGCGGATCAAGGCGCTGCCGGGCTACGTGCCCATGAAGGGCCTGGAGGCCTGAACGGAGCCATCCCCCATGAGCCAGCACTACCTGCATCGCCATCTGACCCCCGCCGTGGGTGAGGCCCAGCTCCAGGCCTATGGCCAGAGCCAGGGCGTGCCCCCGGCCCCGGCGTCCGATCGCCTCAGTGCCAGGGAGATCGCCTTCATCAGCGCCCGCGACAGCTTCTACCTGGCCAGCCTCACCGAAGCGGGTGCCCCCTACCTGCAGCACCGGGGCGGGCCGGTGGGCTTCCTGCGGGTGCTCGACGAGCGCACCCTGGGGTTCGCCGATTACGGCGGCAATCGCCAGCTGCTCACCGCCGGCCATCTGCGCCGCGATCCGCGGGTGGCGTTGTTCCTGATGGATTACGCGGCCCGTCGCCGGCTCAAGATCGACGGGGAAGCGCAGGTGGTGCCGCTCGCTGATGATCCCCAGCTGGCGGAGCAGCTGGCACCGGAGGCTGCCGGGGAGGTGGAGCGGCTCTTCCGCATCCGGGTGGAGGCCTTCGACTGGAACTGCCCCCAGTTCATCACCCCCCGGTTCACGGCAGTGGAGCTGGAAGCCCAGCTGCGGCCGTTGCAGGCGCGGATCACTGCGCTGGAGGATGAGCTCCAGGGTCTGCGCCGGCTGCGCTCATGACAATCCTTCCCCTCCTCGATGGGGGAAGGAGATGTCCAGCACCAGGCAGCCCTCGGCGTCCGTGCGAAACGGGCCATGCACCTCCCCCGGCGGCCGGCTGGCGTAGTGCCCGCTCTCCAGCCACAGGCCGACGGCCGCGTCGAACAGGCGCCCGCTGACGATGAAGATCTCCTCGGGGAAGGGGTGGGCCTTGCCCCCGAAGGCGGTGGTGTCGGCCCCGCTCAGGAAGCGGGTGAGGCGGGTGATCTCCCCGGTGGCCGGATCCTCACTGAGCACCAGCTCCTGCACCTGGCCCTCCAGCCCCTCCAGCCAGCGCCAGCGATGGGCCTGCTCCAGCGCCAGCGGATTCCAGTACGTGCTGGTGGTTTTGCTCATGGTGGGGTGAGGTGAGCGGCGGCGGCCAGGTGGGCATCGATGAGCGGCGCCAGCCGCCCGGCGTGATCCAGGCCGAGATCATGGTCGCCGCCGTTGATCACGTGCAGACGGGCATCGGGCAACAACAGGGCCAGGCGCTCCCCGGCGGCCACCGGGCTGAACGGGTCGGCATCGCCCCACAGCAGCAGGGTGGGCGCGGCGACCTCCGCCAGGTGCTCGGAGAGGTCGGTCGTTTCCGTGGCAAACCAGTCGGGGAGGTGGGACAGGCTGGTGCGGAAGCCGGCCCGCCAGTCGGTGGCCCCCAGCTCCACCATCGGCAGGCCGCCGGAGGTGGCGGCCAGCACCAGGTGCGTCACCCAGCCGGGCCGGGCCAGGGCGGCCTGCAGGGCCAGCACCCCACCCATCGACTGGGCGATCAGGGCGCAGGGGCGATCCAGCGGTTCCAGCACCAGGGCCAGCAGGTCGTCGAAGCCCTCCACCCCCGGCCGGGGCGGGGTGTCGCCGAAGCCGGGCCAGCCCAGGTGCAGCCGCTCGGCGCGGCAGGCCAGCCGCTGCTCCAGGGGACGCCAGAAGGACGTGTCGCCCGAGGCGCCGGGAAGGAACAGCAGCCGCTCGGGCCGGCCGCTCACGGCCCATCCGCCCCCACGCCCACCAGGGCCGCACTCGCCTCCCAGAGCCGCCGGGCCAGGTCAGGGTCCTGGCCTTCGGCGCTGGTGGCGGTGGCCTCGAACAGGTGCCGTCCCGGGGCTGTGACGCGGTTGCGGAGGTAGGTGAAGCCGCTGGCGGCGTAGGCGTCATCGACGGCCAGGGCTGCCAGCAGCGCCCCGGCGTTCTCGACACTCTCGGTGAGGCGCAGCAGCGAGCGGGCCGCCAGGGCGAACAGCCGCTGCCCCAGCTCATTCGACTGGCGGCTGTAGCGCCAGAAGCCGCCTGTGCTCGTGGGCGGGATCACCAGCCCCGGGCTCCAGGCGATCACCGGAGCGGGCGTGCCCCGCGCTTCCAGGCGCCGGGCGAACTCCCGGGCGAACAGCACGTTGCAGAGCTTGCTGTCCTTGTAGGCCTTGTCGGCACTGAATGGAGCCGAGCCTTCCACCATCGTGGTGCCCTGGCCCGGCCGCAGGCCCGCCAGCTCGCCCAGGCCCGCCGGGGCCCCCACCTTGCCCCCCGCGGTGGTGGGGTCGTGCACCTCGCTGGCGGTGACCACCAGCCGCGGGGATTGGGCGGCCGCCACCAGGGGCCAGAGCTGGTGGGCCAGCAGGACGTGGCCCAGATGGTTCACCCCGAAGCTGAGCTCATGGCCCTGGGCGGTGCGGCGCGGTTCGCTGGCGCCGGCGTACTGGAGGCCGGCATTGAGCACCAGGGTGTCGATGGGGGTCCCCTGGGCGAGCAGGGCGGCGGCACAGGCCCGCACGCTCTCCAGATCCGCCAGGTCACAGACGGCGGTGGCGGGGGTTGTGCCGGTGCCGGCCCGCTCCAGCACCCGGCGTGCGGCCGCCTCGGCGCTGGCCCGGTCCCGGCAGGGCAGGGTGAGCCGGTGGCCGGCCCGGCAGAGGATCACCGCCGCCTCGAAGCCGATGCCGGAATTGCCGCCGGTCAGGAGGATGTGGCGCGCTGCAGCCAAGGGCGGACTCCTGGGGGTGCCGGAAGGGTGCCGAGCGGGCCAAGGCTACGGACCCCGGGCTCCGAGCTGCCGATGCCGGTCCTGCCAGAGTGCTGCCTGTGCCCCGACTCCCCCGACGCTCCTTCCTGGCGCTGGCGACGGCCGCGGGCCTTGCGGCGGCCACCGGCGCCGGCGTGGCGTTCCGGGAGCACACCCGAAACGCGCTCACGGTCACCAACCGGAGCGGCCGCACGATCACGTCCCTGGAAGTGTCCCTGCCCTGGGAGACGCTGCGGTTCGAGCCGATCGCCGCTGGGGAATCGGTCAGCCGCTCCTTCCGCATCGTCTCCGATGCGAGTTTCTTGATCGAGGGCGAGCTGGCGGACGGCACCCGTCTGCAGGCGGCCGAGGGCTACGTCACCAACGGCCAGTACGGGGAAGAGGTGCGGATCGAGGTCGGTCCCGGCGGTGCGATCCAGCTCCGCCAGCAGCGGCGCTGACGCGATCAGAACAGCCGGAACAGATTCAGACCGCCACCTTTGGGGGCCGGAGCCTCCTGGCCTTCGCCGGAGCCCGGATCGAGGCGCTCCATGCCCTCTCCCAGAAAACGGGTGGCGGTGGAGCGCCGCTCCAGGCTGAGCCGCCAGGCGGGGCTGCCCTGGGGGCTGCTCAGCAGCAGCGTGCCGCCGTAGGCGGTGAAGGTCACCATCGCCGCCTCCATCGCCGCCATGGCCTGGGCGCTCACCGCGCAGGTGGTGCGCTCCGGAGCCAGCAGCACGCCGCGCTGCACCAGCCGGGCCGCTTCCGGGGCTCTCAGGTCATCCGGCACAGCGCTGTCGGCCATCGGCAGCTCGCTGGAGGTCCACATCACGATGTCGCCCTCCTGGCGGCCCATGCCCGTGGCCGTCGCCTGGTAGCCGAGGGCGGTGGGGATGGCCGGCCAGCTCAGTCGCTGGGCGCCGCCGGCCGGGGTGCTCGTCAGCTTCACCGGCGCCAGGAAGTCGTGGCCGCTGCCCACCGGGAAGTGGATCTCCGGGGCGTAGTTACTGGCCACCACATGGTTCCCCACCAGGGAGGCCTGCTGCGGCACCGCCGGCGCCTCATCGCCCGATGGCCAACGGCCCGAGGTGCCCGCGGGGCCGGTGGCCGCCGCCAGCCGCTTCAGGCCCGAGAGCGCCTGGCGTCGCTGGTCCTTGGTCAGTCCCTGCAGGGTGATGATCTCGGGCTGGCCGGCGCCGGCGCTCTCGGCGCAGCCGCGGAAGATCAGCAGCCGGCCCTTCGCCTCGGGAATGTCCTCCTCCTTCCACTCCCGGCCCCGCTCCCCAGGGCTGTCGCTGCCGCTCTTCAGCGGCAGGGCCGTCCCCATCGCCATGGCCGCCGGGATGCGGTGCTCGGCCGTGGGGTTGGCGGTGGTCTGCGGGGACTGCAGCCGCAGCTCCAGCTGGCGGCTGGTGGCGCCCATCGCCGGCCGGCCCCCCATCATCATCTGCAGCATCCCGGCGCCGCCCATCGCCCCCATCCCCGCCGTGGTGGTGGCCTCGATCCTGTAGGTGGCGACCGGCGCCGGCGGCTTGGCGCCCGGTTTGGCCGCCGCCGCCAGGGCCGGCAGGGCCTGGCCGGCGCCGAGCAGAAGAACGAGCGGTGCGGCCGCCTGCCAGGACACCCGCGGACCAGCACCCATGACGTCCATGCCGTTGGAGGGACGCACAATCTATGGGCCGCCGACCCTGCGATGGACTCCGCCGCCCCGTCCCCGCTCCAGCGCATCGACCAGGACCTCTTCGATGCGGTGGCCGCCGCCGCCGCCGACTCCCCTCGCCGGCGCCGCAACCACAACTTCCACGCCCCCACCGACCGGGTGCAGCGCTTCCTGAACGTGCTGCAGCCCGGCACCTACGTGCGGCCCCACCGCCACCGGCGCGCCCAGCCCGGCGACGGTTTCGAGTGCTTCCTCGTGCTGCAGGGGGCGATGGGGCTGCTGCTGCTCGATGCCGGCGGGCGGGTGCTGCAGCGCGAGCGGATCAGCGCCGAAGGACCCCTGCGCGGCATCGAGCTGGCCGAGGGGGTCATCCACACCCTGGTGGCCCTATCGCCCGATGCCGTGATGATGGAGATCAAGCAGGGGCCCTACGAGCCCGCCGCCGACAAGGACTTCCTGGCCGGATTTCCCCTCGAGGGAAGTGAGGCCGCAGCAGCGCAGGAGTCGGCCTGGCGGGCCCTGTTCGGGACCGGGGACGACCACTCCTCCCCTGACCAGCCCCTCCCCTGAGCGCCCGGCCCCGGGCCAGGCGGTTCAGGCCAGATCGGCTCGGCGGCAGAAGCTGCAGTGGCCCCAGCGGGCCATCTCCCCGGCCGGGGCCGGGCGGCCGCAGGCGGGGCAGTCGGCCAGACCGTGCACGTCGCAGCGGCTGGGATGGACGGCCCACACCTCCGCCTCGCTGAGGCTGCCCGGCGTGGTGGGGGCGCCGGGGTGGTGTTGCTGCACCCGCACGTCCCGCACACTGAAGCCGGCGCCGCGCAGCGATCCCAGCAACTGGTGGCGGTTGTACTGCAGGGCCTGCAGCCAGGGCCCCGGCGCAGCGCCCACCGTCAGCAGCCCCCCCTGCAGCTGCAGGGGACGGCAGTGGGGGGCCAGCTGGGGCCCGGCGATCCGCGGCCAGTCCCGCCAGAGGGCGGCCAGATGGCCGTCGCGACGCCACTCCTGCTGGAGGTTGTCCAGGCAGCTGGCCAGGGCACTGGCCGGCGGCCGGGCGGGCGGCATCAGCAGGGCGACGTTGCCCACCTGCCGCGTCTGCACCGCCTCGACTCTCTGGCGACGGGAGCCGCTGCGGGAGCCACTGGGCTCGGACGCGCGGCGCTGGCGGGACCGGGAGGGCTCCATCGACCCACGCTAAGGCCGTGCTTCGGCCCGTGATCGAAACCGGTTCCCGGCTTGACGGGACGAGCGTCTGGGCAAGGCTGGGGCCCGGAGAACCTCCATCCCCGGGGCAGCGCCATGGCCGGCTACTTCGACGATCCCACCCTGATCCGCCAGGTCCCGGTCCTGCGCGCCGCCTATTCCGACCGCACCGCCTGGCTGCTGGCGGAGATCGCCCGGCTGGTCTACGAGAAGCTGCCCGCCGAGATCAGGGTCGACGAGCTGGTGCTCCGCATCCTCGAATCGGCCCGCAGCCAGCGGGGGGAGGCGGTGGTGCGGGCCTTGGTGGCGGCCGCCATCGAGAACGGCCAGACGGTGGACGGGGTGGTGGTCTCGGCGCTGGAGACGGCCGGCTTCGAACTGCTCGAAGGCATCGCCGTGCAGGGCAGCGAAGCGATCCTGGTCCGCCTCAACCTCCCCTCCGGCCGGGGACCCGACGCCATGCTCGTGCTGGCCTTCCGGGGCACCCAGGTCACCAGCATCCACGACATCAGTGCCGATCTGCGGGCCCACCTGGTGGCGGCCCCCGGCGGCGGCCGGGCCCACGCCGGTTTCCTGGCGGCCTTCGACAAGGTGCGCGCCCCCCTGGAGGCTGCCCTGGCGCGCCATCCGGGTATCCCCCTGTACATCACCGGCCATTCCCTCGGCGGCGCCCTGGCCCTGGTGGCCACCCGCTACCTCGGCTCCGACAGCACCGGTGCCACCTACACCTTCGGCTGCCCCAGGGCCGGCGACGACACCTTCTTCGCCCCGATCCGGACACCCATCTACCGGATCGTCAACGCCGCCGACGGGGTGACGCGCATCCCCTTCGGCTACAGCCTGGTGATCCTGCTGAGTCTGATCCGGCTGATTCCCATCAACGGCACCTTCCAGATCGCCGAGTTCCTGCGGCGGAACTTCTTCGGCTACACCCATGCAGGCAGCGTCGTGTTCCTCTCCGATGCCGACAACATCCCCGATGGGCAGCAGATCCCCTTCCGGGATCTGAAGGTGGTGATGAGTCCGGAGGCGTTCTGGCGCTTCTGCGTCGTGGTGCGTCGCTTTCTCCTGACCAGGGGCAAGGCGGTGGTCGCCGACCATTCCATGGGCGATTACGCCCTCAAGCTGCAGGCCCACGCCCGGCGTCGCAACACCTGAGCGCCGCTCCGCCGGGTGTGGGTGCGGCAATCCGCTGAGGGGCGGGCAAGACCGGGCGGCAGGTTCTGGCTACTCTCGATTTCTGCACTGGCCCCGCCTCCATGGGTTTCTTCGATCGGCTGAGCCGTCTTCTGCGCGCCAACCTCAACGATCTGGTGAGCAAGGCGGAGGATCCGGCCAAGATCCTCGACCAGTCCGTCGCCGACATGCAGGCCGACCTGGTCAAGCTGCGCCAGGCCGTGGCCACCGCCATCGCCAGCCAGAAGCGGCTGCAGAACCAGGCCGAGCAGGCTGAGGCCCAGGCCCGCACCTGGTATGAGCGCGCCGAGCTGGCCCTGAAGAAGGGGGAGGAGGATCTGGCTCGGGAGTCCCTCTCCCGCCGCAAGACCTACCAGGACACCGCCACCGCCCTCAACGCCCAGCTCAGCGGCCAGGCCGGCCAGGTCGACACCCTCAAGCGCAGCCTCACCGCCCTGGAAGGCAAGATCGCCGAGGCCAAGACCAAGAAGGACATGCTCAAGGCCCGCGCCCAGGCGGCCCAGGCCCAGGAGCAGCTCCAGAACGCCGTCGGCAGCCTGAACACCAACAGTTCGATGGCCGCCTTCGACCAGATGGAGGAGAAGGTGCTCAACATGGAGGCCCGCAGCCAGGCGGCCGCCGAGCTGGCCGGTGCCGACCTGGAAAGCCAGTTCGCCGCCCTCGAGGGCAGCGACGTCGACGACGAGCTGGCGGCCCTCAAGACCCGCCTCGAAGGCGGCAAGACCCCCATCTCCCTTCCCATGGAGGGGGGGCCGGCCCCCCAGCTGGAGCCGGTGAAGGTGGCCGAGGTGAACGCCGAGCTCGAGGAACTGCGCCAGTCCATCGACAAGCTCTGAATTCATACAATCGGGCCACCGCTACCCCTAACGCCGTGCCCGCCGACGTCGACTCCCCCGTCCTTGACCTCACCGATGCCAACTTCCAGGCCTCGGTCCTGGAGGTGCCGGGCCCGGTTCTGGTCGATGTCTGGGCGCCCTGGTGCGGCCCCTGCCGCCTGATGGCCCCCCTGATGACCTGGGCCGCCACGGCCTATGCCGAGGCCCCCGGCGGAGCCCTCACCGTCGGCAAGCTGGAGGCCGACCCCAACCCCATCAGCCGCGACAGCCTCAAGGTGCAGGGTCTGCCCACCCTGGTCCTGTTCCGCGGCGGCCAGGAACTGGCCCGCCATGAAGGGGCCATGGCCCAGTCCCAGCTGAAGGCTTTCCTGGATGCCCATCTCTGAGCGCCTGTCGCGGCTCGGCAACGGGGTCTTCGCCCGCAACGACCAGCGCAAGGCCGCCTACAGCGCCCGGGCCGCCGCCGGCCACGGCCCGGACGGCACGCCCCTGCCGCCGCTGCTGGATCTCTCCCTCGGCTCCACCGACCTGCAGCCGCCGGTCGTCGCCCTCGAGGCCATCGCCGCCGGCCTGAACCGGCCCGAGAGCGCCTCCTACTGCCTCCATGCCGCCACCCTCCCCTTCCGGGAGGCGGTGGCGGCCTGGGCGCGGCGCCGTTTCGACGTGGCGGTGGATCCCGAGACGGAGGTGCTGCTGCTGGTGGGCTCCCAGGAGGGCACGGCCCATCTGCCGCTGGCGGTGCTCAACCCCGGCGATCGGGCCCTGCTGCTCGACCCCTACTACCCCTCCCACATGGGGGGCCTGCACCTGGCCAGCGCCGAACCGGTGCTGCTGCCCCTCGATGCCGACGCCGGCTGGCGGCCCGATTTCGACCGCCTTTCCCCCAGCCAGTGGCAGGACCTCTCGCTGATGGTGCTGGGGTTTCCCCACAACCCCACGGCCACCACCGGCACCCAGGCCTGGCTGGATGGGGCGGTGGAGCGGGCCCTGCGCCACGACGTGGTGCTGGCCCACGACAACCCTTACGTGGATCTGGCCCTGGAGGGGGAGGCCCCCGCCCTGCTGCGCCATCCCGACTGGCGCCGCTGCGGCATCGAGTTCTTCTCCTTCTCCAAGAGCTGGTGCCTCGGCGGCTACCGGCTCGCCTTCGCCATCGGCGCCGAGGAGCTGATCACCGCCCTGCGCCAGCTCAAGGGGGTGGTGGATTTCAACCAGTCCCTGGCGTTGCAGGCCGGGGCGATCGCCGCCCTGGAGCAGGCCCCCCACTGGCCCGAGCAGCTGCGCGGCGTCTACCGCGAGCGCCGCGACCGCATGGCCGCCGCCCTCGAGGCCCAGGGCTGGCCGGTGCGCCTGCCGTCGATGGCCCTCTACCTGTGGCTGCAGATCCCCGAGATGGCCCGGGCCCGGGGTCTGGATTCGGAACGCTTCTGCGCCGCCCTGCTGGAGGGCAGCGGCGTCTGCCTCACCCCCGGCAACGGCTTCGGCCCCGGCGGTGAGGGCTGGCAGCGATTGGCCCTGGTGCACCCGGCCGACGAGCTGGAGGCCGGTGCGGCCCGCATCGGCGACTGGCTGCGGCGGTTTTGATCGGCGCGATCGGGGCCCTGCGGCGGCGACACCCCAAGCCACCCGGGGAGGCCCCGCTGGAGCTGGCCCCCTGGCAGCTGCGGGGCCTGCCGGTGTGCGCCAGCACCGAAACGGAACTGGATCGCTGGCTGGCCCAGGATCCGCGGCTGGTCGGCGACGCGCCCCTGCCAGCCCCGCGGGCCGTGATCGCCCGCCGGCAGCGCTTCGGCCGCGGCCAGCAGGGCCGTCCCTGGTGCTCCCCGGCCGGGGGGGTCTGGTTGAGTGCGGCCCTGCCCTGGCCAGCGGCGGCGGCGACGGCCGCGGCCCCCGGCCTGGCAGTGGCGGTCGGGCTCTGCCTGCGGCTGGAGGCCCGGGGTCTCCCGGTGCGGCTCAAGTGGCCCAACGACCTGCTGCTGCCCGGCGGGGTCGTGGGGGGTGGCGGGGGTGGCCCCCGGAAACTGGCGGGCCTGCTGCCCCGCCTGCGCTTGCGGGGGGGCACCTGCCGCTGGGCCCGGATGGGGGTGGGGCTCAACGTCGCCAACCGGGCGCCGGTCGGTGCCGTGGCCCTGGCGGAGCTGCTGGGAGCCGGCCGCGCCGATCCCCTGCTCTGGTGCGGGGAGGTGCTGGCGGCCCTGGAGTGGGCCATGGCCTGGGCCGGGCGGCCCCAGGAGGTCTGCCGTCAGGCGGAGCGGCGCCTGCATCTGCCCGATGGCCCGATCCACCTCGATGGTGTCGACTGGCGGCCCGCCGGGCTGGCGACCGACGGCGGGCTGCGCCTGGTGGCCGGCAGCGCCGAGCGGGTCCTGCACCGTGGCTTCGGCGCCGGATGATCACCCCCCGTACACTGTCCTTCGGCAATCCCGGCGCCGGGTCGTCCCCCTGCACGCCCCCCGGCTCCCCTTCCTGACATGGCTCCCCAGCCCCTCACCGTCCTGACGGCGCTCGGCGCCGGCGCCACGGCCTCCTGGCTGGCCATGCCGCTGGTGCTCGCCCAGGCCGTTCCCGTCCTCGATCCGGCGGACCAGGTGACCCCGGCACCGGCACCGACGCCGGTGCAGCGTCCCTCGGTGCGGATCGCGGCGCCGGTGACCCGCCCCGAGTTCCAGGCGCCGGTGCAGCCCCTGGCCCCCCCGCCCCCGGTCACCGGGGAAGCCCCCACGGCCACCCTGCGGCCCGGAACGGCGGACCGCCGGCCGGAGCCGCCCCGCCGCTTCGATGCCTCCCTCGATGCCCTGGTGCGGGAGGGGGTCGTCACCCCCGCGGAGCGGGTGCGGGTGCGCGGCTCGCTGCTGTCGCCGCAGGAGGCCGCCACCCGCAGCCGGGCCTGCAGGGCCGGCGCCCTCTCGGCCCAGGAGTGCAGCACCGGGGTGATCATCATCGGCCGCGGCCGCAAGGATGGCCTCAGCGACGGACTGGGCGAGGGGGATCTGGTGGCCGGGGGTCGCGGCGCCGGTTTCGGCGGCTTCGGCTTCGATGCCTCGCCCCTGCCGCCGATCACCGTGCCCGTCAGCGCCCTGCTCACCGGCGCCGGCGGCAGCTTCCGGCTCACCGACGTCTTCCGCGTCACCCCCCGGCCCGCCCCGATCATCGGCAACGGCAACCAGCGGCTGCTGTTCCCCCTGATCGGCTCGGCCGTCACCACCAGCGGCTTCGGCTATCGCCTGCACCCGGTCTTGGGCAGCTGGCTGATGCACGCCGGCCGTGATCTGGCGGCGCCCGAGGGCACGCCGGTGGTGGCCGCCCTGTCCGGACGCGTTGTCAGCAGCGGCCTGGCCGGCGGCTATGGCCTGGCGGTGGAACTGGAGCACGACCGGCCCCGGCGCCGCACCCTCTACGGCCACCTCTCCGAGCTCTACGTCAAGGACGGGGAGATGGTGCGCCAGGGCGAGGTGATCGGCCGGGTCGGCAGTACGGGCCTGAGCACCGGGCCCCACCTGCATTTCGAGCTGCGCCTGCCCCAGGACGGCGGCTGGGTGGCCACCGATCCGGGCGATCTCGATCCGGGCGGCGGCCTGTTCGCCGGCCTGGCCGGAACCGACGGCAGCGGCCCCACCGACGCGGTGGCCCTGCTGATGGGACAGCTGATCGCCACCCTCGAGCGTCCCCGCTCCCCCCTGCCCCTGCCCGGGGAGAAGCTGGGCGTCCCCCCCGCCGCCCGCCCGACGCCGGGCTGAGGGCCCCTCAGGCGCTGATGCGGCCGTCGCGGAAGTGCACCACCCGGTCGGCCCTGGCGCCGACCTCGGTTTCATGGGTCACCAGCAGGATGGTGATCCCCTGGGCATTGAGATCACCGAACAGGCTCAGCACCTCCTCGGTGGTGTGGGAGTCGAGGGCACCGGTGGGCTCATCGGCCAGCAGCATGGCCGGATCGTTGATGATCGCCCGGGCCAGGGCCACCCGCTGCTGCTGGCCACCGGAGAGCTGGTTGGGCTTGTTCTCCAGCCGGTGGGAGAGGCCCACCCGATCGAGGGCCGCCAGGGCCCGTCGCCGCCGCTCCTCCTTCGGGACACGGGCATAGATCATCGGCAGCATCACGTTGTCGATTGCGCTCAGCTGGGGCAGCAGGTGAAACTGCTGGAACACGAAGCCCAGCTGCTGGTTGCGCAGGTCGGCCAGCTCGTCGTCGTCGAGGCTGTCCACATCGGTGCCGTTGAGCCGGTAGCTGCCGGAGCTGGGCCGGTCCAGGCAGCCGAGGATGTTCATCGCCGTGCTCTTGCCGGAGCCGCTGGCCCCCATCACCGCCAGGTAGTCGCCCTGCTGGACCGTCAGGGAGAGGTCGTCGAGGGCGCGCACCTCGGTGTCGCCACTGCCGTAGACCTTCGAGACGTGGACCAGTTCGGCCACCGGTGGGGGGAGGGACTCCATGGCAGCCAGGCTAGGGAAATCTGCCCCCGACTCAGCCCAGCGGGGCGATGGCGGCGGCAGCGATGGCCTGCTGCAGGATCGGGGTGCCGGCCACGGTGGAGCTGGCCCAGTCGAACAGGGGGCTGGAGAGCACCCCGCCCACGGCGGTGATCACCACACAGCCCACCAGCGCGGCCCGAAGCGGTTGCATGCCGGCCAGGTTCCAGGTGATGGCGGGGTAGGCCTTGACCACATCGGAGGCCTCCTGGGGTTCCTTCACCACCATCATCTTGATCACGGAGATGTAGTAGTAGATCGACACTACCGAGGTGACCAGACCCACCACGACGAGCAGGTACTGGTGGTCGGCCCAGCCGGCGAAGAAGAGGTAGATCTTTCCGAAGAAGCCCAGCATCGGCGGGATGCCGCCGAGGGAGAGCAGGCACAGACTCAGGCCCAGGGTGATCAGGGGATCCTTCTGATAGAGGCCGGCGTAGTCGGCGATGCGGTCGCTGCCGGTGCGCAGTGAGAAGAGAATGATGCAGGCGAAGGCGCCCAGGTTCATGAACAGATAGGCCGCCATGTAGAGCACCATCGCCGAGAAGCCGTCCTCGGTGCCGCACACCAGGCCGATCATCACGAAGCCGGCCTGGCCGATGGAGCTGTAGGCCAGCATCCGCTTCATCGAGGTCTGGGCCAGGGCGACCACGTTGCCCAGCACCATGCTCAGCACCGCCAGCACGGTGAACAGGAACTTCCACTGGGCATCGAAGCTCTCGAAGCAGCCCACCAGCAGCCGCACCGCCAGGGCGAAGCCGGCTGCCTTCGAGCCCACCGAAAGGAAGGCGACGACGGGGGTGGGGGAACCCTCATAGACGTCGGGTGTCCACTGGTGAAAGGGCACGGCCGCGATCTTGAAGGCCACGGTGGCCAGCACGAACACCAGGGCCAGGGCCGTGATCGGCGAGGCGCTCGTCTGCAGGGCCAGGCCGATGGTGGCCAGGCTGGTGGCACCGCCGCTGAGGCCGTAGAGGAGCGAGGCGCCGTAGAGGAACACAGCAGCGGCGGCCGATCCCACCAGCAGATACTTCAGGGCCGCCTCGGAACTGCGGGCATCCCGCTTCATGTACCCCGCCAGCAGGTAACTGGCGACCGAGAGGGTCTCCAGGGAGATGAAGATGCTGACCAGGTCGGTGGAGCCGCACAGGAACATGGCCCCCAGAGTCGCCGCGAGCAGGATGGCGGCGTATTCCCCCATCGGTGTGCCGCTGCGCTCCACATAGCGCCAGCTCAGCAGCAGGGAGATCAGGGTGGAGGCGGCCACCACCGCCCGGAAGGCGATGGCCAGGTTGTCGGCCAGGAAGGAGCCGAGGAAGGAGGGCTCCAGGGGGCTGTTCCACTGCAGGGCCAGCAGCACCAGGGAGGCGCCCAGGCCGCCGTAGCAGATGGGCGGCACCCAGCGGCTGGCGGCCTTTTCACCGGCCAGGTCGACGACCAGGCACACCACCAGGGTGAGCAGCACGGCCACCTCCGGAGCGATCGCTCCGGCGTTCAGCTGCAGGGCCAGGGCGCCGGTCCCCAGACCCGAGACGATGGCCTCAGCGGCGGAAGCGGCGGTGGTGGCGGCAGGGATGACGGAGCTCGCTGCTGCCAGAAACAGGTCGGCCACAGGGTTCGGGTAGGCACGCGATGTGGCGGACTGTAGCTGCCATCTGGGGGGGCGGTCTGGTGCCCGGATACCCGCTGGGCCCGTCGATGCGATAAAGAAGGAAGCGGTATCGCGCCTTCCCGTGGCCCACACCCTGGTCATCGTCGAGAGCCCCACCAAGGCCCGCACCATCCGGGCGTTCCTGCCCAAGACCTTCCGGGTGGAGGCGTCGATGGGCCACGTGCGCGATCTTCCCAACAACGCCAGCGAGATTCCGGCCGCCCACAAGGGCGAGAAGTGGGCGAACCTCGGCGTCAACACCGCCAACGGCTTCGAACCCCTCTACGTGGTGCCGAAGGACAAGAAAAAGGTGGTCAAGGAGCTCAAGGACGCCCTCAAGGACGCCGACCAGCTGCTGCTGGCCACGGATGAAGACCGGGAAGGGGAGAGCATCAGCTGGCACCTGCTCCAGCTCCTGGGGCCGAAGGTGCCGGTGAAGCGGATGGTGTTCCACGAGATCACCAAGGAGGCGATCGGCCGCGCCCTCGACCAGACCCGTGATCTGGACATGGAGCTGGTCCATGCCCAGGAGACCCGGCGCATCCTTGATCGGCTGGTGGGCTACACCCTCTCGCCCCTGCTCTGGAAGAAGGTGGCCTGGGGCCTCTCCGCCGGCCGGGTGCAGTCGGTGGCGGTGCGGCTGCTGGTGCAGCGCGAGCGGGCCCGGCGGGCCTTCCGCAGCGGCAGTTACTGGGATCTCAAGGCCCGTCTGGAACAGACGGCCTCGCCCTTCGAGGCCAAGCTCACCCACGTGGGGGCCGAGCGCATCGCCGGCGGCTCCGACTTCGACGAGACCACCGGCGGCCTCAAGCCCGGCAGCAAGGTGAAGCTGCTCAGCGAGGCCGAGGCGGCCGCGCTCAAGGCCGCCGTCGAAACCTCCCCCTGGCGGGTGGCGGCGGTGGAGGAGAAGCCCACGGTGCGAAAGCCCGTGCCCCCCTTCACCACCAGCACCCTGCAGCAGGAGGCCAACCGCAAGCTGCGGCTCTCGGCCCGCGACACCATGCGCACGGCCCAGGCCCTCTACGAGCGCGGCTTCATCACCTACATGCGCACCGACTCGGTTCACCTCTCCGACCAGGCCCTGACGGCGGCCCGCAACTGCGTCGGCGCCATGTACGGCAAGGAGTTCCTCAGCCCGGCGCCGCGCCAGTTCAGCACCAAGGCCCGCAACGCCCAGGAGGCCCACGAGGCGATCCGGCCCGCCGGCGAGAGCTTCCGCACGCCGAAGGACACCGGCCTCGACGGCCGCGACCTGGCGCTCTACGAACTCATCTGGAAGCGCACCGTGGCCAGCCAGATGGCCGATGCCCGGCTCACCCTGCTGGCCGTCGACATCGAGGCGGCGGGTGCCACCTTCCGGGCCAGCGGCAAGCGCATCGACTTCGCCGGCTTCTTCCGCGCCTATGTGGAAGGCAGCGACGACCCCGATGCGGCCCTGGAGGGCCAGGAGGTGCTGCTGCCCTCGCTCGCCGTCGGTGACGCCCCCCTCTGCCGGGGCGTCGAGGCCCTCGGCCACCAGACCCAGCCCCCCGCCCGCTATAGCGAGGCGGCCCTGGTCAAGACCCTGGAGAAGGAGGGCATCGGCCGCCCCTCCACCTACGCCAGCATCATCGGCACCATCGTCGACCGGGGTTACGCCACCCTGCAGAACAACTCCCTCACCCCCAGCTTCACGGCCTTCGCCGTGACGGCCCTGCTGGAGGAGCACTTCCCCGACCTGGTGGACACGGCCTTCACCTCGAAGATGGAGCACACCCTCGACGAGATCTCCACGGGCAAGGTGTCCTGGCTGCCCTACCTGGAGGGCTTCTACAAGGGGGAGAAGGGCCTGGAGACCCAGGTGCAGCAGCGCGAGGGTGACATCGACCCCGGCATCTCCCGCACGGTGGTGCTGGAGGGCCTGCCCTGTGTGGTGCGCATCGGCCGCTTCGGCGCCTACCTGGAGACCAAGCGGGTGGCGGACGACGGCAGCGAGGAGCTGCTCAAGGCCACCCTGCCCCAGGAGATCACCCCGGCCGATCTCGACGCCGAGAAGGCCGAGCTGCTGCTGCGCCAGAAGGCCGAAGGCCCCGAGTCCCTTGGCGAGGATCCCGAGACCGGCGAGCAGGTGTATCTGCTGTTCGGCCAGTACGGCCCCTATGTGCAGCGCGGCCAGGTGAGCGAGGAGGTGCCCAAGCCCAAGCGCGCCTCCCTGCCCAAGGGCGTCAAGCCCGAGGACCTCAGCCTGGAGGACGCCCTGGGGTTGCTGCGGCTCCCCCGCCACCTGGGAGAGCACCCCGACGGCGGCAAGGTGCAGGCCGGGCTGGGGCGCTTCGGTCCCTACGTGGTCCACGACAAGGGCAAGGGCGAGAAGGACTACCGCTCCCTCAAGGCCGAGGACGACGTGCTGGCCGTGGGGCTGAGCCGGGCCCTGGAGCTGCTGGCCATGCCCAAGAAGGGCCGCGGCGGCCGCACCGCGCTCAAGGATCTCGGCGTGCCCGAGGGCTCCGAGGAGGCCATCCAGCTCTTTGACGGTCCCTACGGCCTTTACGTCAAGCAGGGCAAGGTGAACGCCTCCCTGCCGGAGGGCACCACCGCCGACACCATCAGCCTGGAGCAGGCGGTGGAACTGCTGGCCGCCAAGGCCGCCAGCAGCAAGGGGGCATCCCGGGCCCGGGCCGGCACTAAGGCGGCCGCCAAGCCCGCCGCCAGGAAGACCGCCGCCAAGACCGGAACCACCAAGACGGCAGCCGCCAAGGCCCCCTCCACCAGGAGCGCGGCCGCCAAGGCCACCGGCACCACCACCACCGCCGCCGCCAAGAAGCCCCCCGCCACCACCAAGTCCGGTCGCCTGCGGGCCAGCGCCGTGCGGGTGATCAAGCCCGCGGCCAGCTGATGGCCCCGCCCCGCCCCCCCCTTTCGCTGGCGGGACCCCTGCTGACCCTGCCCCTGCTGCTCTCCGCCTGCGGCGGCACCCCCTTCGGCGACGCCCTCTCCCGCAGTTTCTCGCGCGCCCCGGCGGCTCCCGCCGCCCCGGCACCCGTGAGCCGGACCACCGCGCCGGCCACACCGGCTCCCGCCCCGGCCGCCCCGAAGCCTGCGGCCGGCAAGGAACCTGCGGTGCCCGGAGCGACCACGCCGGCCGGCCAGGCGGCCGGTGCCCTCCCGGTGGCCCCCGCGGCCCCGGCGGTCCGGCCGGCCCCCTACCGCGTCACCATCCGCCTGCCCCAGGCGGATCCCTCCGCCCCCGCCGAGGTGGTCACCAAGGCCCTGCGGGCCGCCGGCGTGCCCTTCGAGGTGGAGACGATCGAGCGCATGCCATCGGCCGGGTCCGGGGCCGTCGAGACCCCTGCGGCTCCCGCGGGCGCCGCCAACGGCAGCGCCCCCGCCACCTCCCGACCGGCGCCGGCGCCGCGCTGACCCGATGACCCCTCCCCTTCGGCGCCAGCTGAGCCATCGCCAGGCGCGCCAGCTGATGGACACCGCCTACCTGGCGGCCGCCACCGCCCTGCTCTGGGTTGCGCTCTACTACCTGCCGGTGGGCAGCCCCCTGTTCCGCCTCGCCCTGCCCCTGCCCCTGGCCCTCCTGCAGCTGCGCCATGGCTGGCGCTGCGCCCTGGAGGGCGTGGTGGTGACGACCCTGCTGCTGGTGGCCCTGATGGGGCCGATCCGCGGCCCCCTGGTGCTGTTCCCCTACGGCCTGCTCTCCCTCTGGCTGGGCTGGGGCTGGCGTCGCCGCAGCAGCTGGTGGCTCACCCTGGGGGTGGGCGGCCTGATCGGCGCCGCCGGCTTCCTGGTGCGGGTGGCCGTGCTCTCGGTGCTGGTGGGGGAGAACCTCTGGGTGGTGATCACCACCGCCGCGGCCAACCTGCTGGACCGGCTGGCGGGGGTGGTGGGACTGGCGGGCGGGTTCGACCTCGACCAGGTGCAGGTCGCTGCCCTGCTGCTGGTGCTGCTCCAGAACCTGATCGTGGTGCTGGCCCTCCACGCCGTGGCCTACTGGATCTTCCCCCGGCTCGACCAGCCGATCAGCGAGCCACCGCCGGCCCTGCGCGGCCTGGTGGCCCTCGACCCCCTTTGAGCCTGCCGGGGCGGATCGCCGGCACCGCGGCTGCCGCCGAGGTCTGGGGCCGGCCCTGGCGGCAGGGGTGGCGGGAGGCGGAGGTGCTGGTCCTGCTGGCGGGCACGGACACGGCCGCCGTCCCCGGCATCTCCGCCGCCGGCGCCACCCCCGCCTCCCGCCGCCGCACGGCGGCCGCCGATGCCGAGCTGCTGCTGCTGGGCCCCGCCGGTGAGCGCCCCCATGCCCTGCCGCCCCTGCCCGCCGGCGTGTCCCCCGCCCTGATCAGCCATGTGGTGCTCCGGGAGCTGGGCCTGGTTCCCCTGGTGGTCGACCTGGGCTGCCCGGTGGCTCCGGCGGTGCCCCACCTGCGGCTGCCGGGGACGGCGGGGGCCGGGCCGGCCCGCTGCCTGAGCGGGGGGGCGGCCCTCGATCCGGGGCGGCTGGAGGCCCTGCTGGCCCTGGGCCGCCGCTGGGGCGAGCGCCTGGCGCCGGGGCGCCCCCTGCTGCTGGCGGAGTGCGTGCCCGGGGGCACCAGCACCGCCCTGGCGGTGCTGACGGGCCTGGGGGTGGCGGCCGATGGGCTGGTGAGCGGCAGCCTGCGCCACCCCGACCATGGCCGCAAGGCGGCCCTGGTGGCACAGGGGCTGGGCGCGGCGGGCCTGGCCGTGGCCGGAGCTGGAGATCGGGCCGATGCGGTGCTGGTGGCCGCCGCCGTGGGGGATCCGATGCAGCCCCTGGCCGCCGCCCTGGTGCTGGCCGCCGCCGCCGCCGGCCGGTCCGTGCTGCTGGCGGGGGGCAGCCAGATGGCGGCGGTGCTGGCCCTGGCCCTGGCCCTGGCGCCCCCCTCCCTGCGCCCGGCGGTCGCCGCCGCCGCGGCCGTGGGCACGACGGCCTGGGTGGCCCAGGAGGCCGGCAGCGACCTGGCCCTGCTGCTGCAGCGCATCGGCGCGCGCTGGGGGGTGGAGCCCCTGGCCTTCGCGGCCGACCTGCGCTTCCCCGAGCCCTGCCACCCGGCCCTGGCGGCCTACGAGAACGGCTATGTGAAGGAGGGGGTGGGGGCGGGGGGCCTGGCCCTGCTCTGGCAGCTCAGCGGCCGTCCCGCCCCGGCCCTCGCCCGCCTCTGCGACCAGGCCTGCGCCACCCTGCTGGGGCCGCCGCCGCCTACGGTCCGCTGAATGGGTGCCCCCTTCTCCCCACCGCCGACCCCGGCCCTCAGCCGCCGCACCCTGCTGCGTCTCGGTGCCGCCTCCGCCCTCACCCTGCTGGCCGGCTGCGACCGCCAGGAGACGCTGCTGCTGGCCAGCCGCGGCGACCTGCCCGCCGCCTGGGCCCGGCGCCTGCCCAAGCCCTGGCGCAGCCAGCTCCTGGAGGATCCCGCCCAGGTGCTGGCCCGGGCGGCCGCTCCCCTGACGGGTCTGCTGCAGCTCAGCGATGGCTGGGCCACCGAGCTCAGGCCCGCCGACCTCCAGCCCATCGGCACCCCGGCCCTGATCGAGCGGCTGGCGCCGATGGCGGCCCCGCTGGCCCGCCTCCAGGGCCCGCCCGGCGCTGCTCCCCTGGCCTTCCCCTGGTCCTACAGCCCCTGGGTCCTGGTGTTGCGCAGCCGCCCCGACCTGGCCCGGCGCCGGGACGAGGGCTGGGATCTGCTGCTCGACCCCAGCCTGGCCGGCCGGCTGGTGCTGCCCTCCTCCCCCCGGGTGACGATCGCTTTGGTGGGGGAGGACCCGGAGCGCCTGCGGCGGCTGCGGCGCGCCGCCCTGGCCTACGACGAGCGGGACGGCCTCAGCCTGCTGCTCACCGGTGAGGCCGAGGCCGCCGTGCTGCCCCGCCAGCGGGTGGTGGGCCTGCTGCGCCGGGATCCCCGGCTCCAGGTGCTGCTGCCCGAGAGCGGCGCCCCCCTGACCTGGAACCTGCTGCTGCGGCCGGCCGGCCCGCATCCGGAGCCGCCCCTGGAGTGGCTGGGGGAGGCCCTGGAGCCCCCCCTGCTGCCGGCCCTGCTGGCGGGCGGCTGGGTGCCGCCCCTGCCCAGGGAGCAGCTGCAGCGGGCCCTGGCGGACTTCCCGGCGGCCACCGCCGCCCTGCTGCTGCCCCCCCAGCCGGTGCTGGAGCGCTGCTTCAGCCTGGCCCCCCTCACCGTCGCCGAGCGGACCGCGTTGCAGCGGCTCTGGGATGGGGCCGCCCCGGTTCCCGCCGCCTGATCCATCCGAGCAGGCTCAGCCCCACAGGCGCCGTCGCGGGGCGGCCGCCAGCCGGCGGTGGGTGTCCGCCAGCAGGTCGGGGATGGGCAGCTGCAGCGGACAGCGGGGCAGGCAGTCGCCGCAGCGGCCGCAGGCGGAGGCATCCACCGCCTCCCACCAGTGGCCGGCCCGGCCGATCAGGTTGTAGCGCTCCGTGGCGAAGGGCTCCATGCCATGGCCCACCGCCAGGTTGCGCAGCCGCAGCAGGGCCGGAATCGGCACGGCGTTGGGGCAGGGCAGGCACTGGCGGCACTGGCCGCAGCGGTCGGCCCCGAGCCGCTCCCTGCCGGCCGCCTCCAGGCGGGTCAGGGCCGCCGCCAGCTCCCGCCCGTCGCTGGTGGCGCCGGCGTCGGCCAGCCGCACCGCCCAGGCCAGATCCGCCGGCACGGCGGCCCCCAGGGTGAGGGTGCTGATCCCCTCGGCCAGCAGGAAGCGGTAGGCCAGCTCCAGCGGTGCGAACGGGGCGCAGTCGGCGACCAGCTCAGCGGGTGGGTCATGGAGACGGCCGCCCTTGTCGGCCGGGGAGATGGCCATCACGCCGATCCCCGCCGCCAGGGCGGCCCGGGCCAGGGGCAGCCGCTCCTGGTCGAACAGGTGCACGTGGAGGCTGCAGAAACTGAAACGGCCGCTTGCCAGGGCCGCGTCGATCAGGCCGGTGTCGCCGTGGCTGCTGAAGCCCACCTGCCCCACCAGCCCCTCCCCGGTGGCCCAGGCCAGCAGCTCGGCCCCTGGCCCCGAGAGGGCCCAGGCCAGATGCTCCGGCCGGTTGAGCCCATGCACCGCCAGGTTGTCGAGCCGCTCCACCCCCAGCCGCCGCAGGCAGGCCCGCAGCTGGGCCCGGCCGTCGTCCAGCTCCGCTCCCGGCAGCAGCTTGCTGGTCAGCACCAGGGCCGCGCGGCCGGCGGGATCCCGCTCCCCCAGCCGCGCGAGGGCCCGGCCGAGAAACGCCTCGGCCGGGCCATAGGCGGGGGCGGTCTCGATGTGGTTGATGCCCGCCGCCACGGCCGCGTCCAGCACCGCCTCCATCACCGCCGGGGCGTCGAGGGCCCGCATCGTGCCGAGGGTGAAGGCCGACACCGGCCGCCCCCGTCCGAAGGGCCGCCGTGCCGCCGCCAGCGGCGGCACCGGCGGCTCAGAGGCCAGGGGCGCCGGCCTCGGGGCCGTCCTCCGGGCCCGGATCGGCCTCGGCGACGGTGCGGCCGATGTGGCGGATCAGGTCGGCCGGGGTGGTGCGCTCCAGGAAGCGGCGGAAATCCTCCTGGTCTTCGGCATCGGCCTCCGCATCCACGGGAATCGAGGCGTCGGCGACCACCTCCTCGAGCATCCAGATGCCGCTGTCGGTGCGCAGGGCCAGGGCGATGGCATCGCTGGGCCGGGCGTCCAGTTCCAGCAGCTGGTCGGTGCCGTTCTGGAGCTTGAGGACAGCCCGGAACGTGTTGTCCTCGATCGTGTGAATGATCACCCGCTCCAGCCGCAGGCCGCCGGCCTCCAGCAGGCTGGCCATCAGGTCGTGACTGAGGGGCCGGGGCGGCCGCTCCCGGTTGAGGCCCGAGAGGATGTTCTGGGCCTGGGCCTGGTCGATCCAGATCGGTACCTGCCGGCGGCCGGAAGGGTCCCGCAGCAGAACGATGGGGCTGCGGCTGGCCGCATCCAGGGCGATCCCGGCGACACGCATTTCAACCATGGTCGGGCCCGTCCCTCGTGCGTGTTGGTCCCCGTGAAACGATTATGGCCAGTGCCGCCGCCTCAGGGGATGTTCACCGGACTGGTGCAGGCCATCGGCAGGCTGGAGCGGAGTCCGGCCGGTGTGCGGGTGCGCACCGACCTCGGCCCCCTGGCCCTGGGGGACAGCGTCGCCGTCGACGGGGTCTGCCTCACGGTGGCCGAGCTCCTGGCCGATGGCTTCCGGGCCGATGTCAGCGAGGAGACCCTGGGCCGCAGCACCCTGGCGGAGCGGGCCACCAGCCTTGGCCGGGTCAACCTGGAGCCGGCCCTGCGCCTGGCCGACCGGCTCGGGGGCCATCTGGTCAGCGGCCACGTCGATGGCCTCGGGGAGATCACCGCCATCGAGCGGCAGTCCGGGTCCTGGCGGCTGGAGGTGGCCTGGCAGGATCCGGCCTACGGGCGCTACGTGTGCGAGAAGGCGAGCGTGGCCCTCGATGGCATCAGCCTCACGGTGGCGGGCTGCGAGCCCGACGGCATTCGCTTCTGGATCGCCGTGATTCCCACCACCTGGACCGGCACCACCCTGGCGGAGCGCCGCGTGGGGGACCCGGTCAATCTGGAGGCCGACCTGCTGGCCAAGTACACCGAGCGGCTGCTGCGACCTGCGGCGGCGCCGCCCCAGGGCACCCTCTCCTCCGCCTGGCTGGCGGAGCACGGCTGGGGCTAGGGGCGCCGGCGCGGCCGATGCTGCGACAGATCACGTCTCGTTGTCAGCGGCAGGCGCCACCGTCACGCTGGCCTCAGTCAGAGCGGTGCCGATGTTGACCCCCGATGCCCCCTCCTCCCGCCAGGCCATGGGGGCGGCCCTGCGTGCCTTCACCCTGGCCGAAGGGGTGATGCTGATCGTGCTGGGGGTGCTGGCCCTGGTCTTTCCCGTGCTGGCCTCCAAGTGGGTCACCGCCGTGGTGGCCATCGCCTTCCTGGTGGGGGGCCTGGTGGGCTGGATCAGCTCCCTGCTGCGCTCTCCGGGCCTGAGCCGGGCGATCACCTTCTGGCGCCTGGTGACCTCCACCCTGTTCCTGGTGCTGGGGGTCTGGATGATCCAGCAGATGGCGGCCGGTCCGGCGGCGGCGGCGATTCCGATGGCGGGCCTGGCCCTGGCCGTCGGCGTGGTGTTCCTGGTGGAGGGGATGGTGGAGGTCCTGGTGGCGACCTCCCACCGTCACATCGCCGGCTGGCGCTGGGGACTGGTGAACGGCCTGGTGACCCTCGCCCTGGGGCTGCTGATCCTCACCATGAAGTTCTGGAGCCTGCTCTGGGTGGTGGGCACCCTGGTGGGCATCAGCTTCCTGTTCAGCGGCATCGATCTGCTGCGCTTCAGCGCCAGCTTCCATCCCGAGCAGGACTGAGGGCGCGGATCAGGAAGGGCCGTCGCTGCTGGCGCCGTCGAGGGGCAGCAGCCAGATCGAACCGGTCTCCTTGTGGATCTCGATCCGGAACTCCTGGCCCGGCTCCAGCCCCATGCGCCGGGTGTAGGCCTGGCCGATCAGCAGGTTGCCGTTGCCGTGGACCCGGGTGCGGAACTCGGCCTGGCGCCCCTTGCCCACCCCGGCTGAGCCGCCGCCGGCGCTCGACGGCACGGGGTAGCCCTTGGCCGCCACCAGGGCGCGATAGAAGTTCTTCCTGAGCACCCGTCCGCTCGGCCCCACGTAGCCGCAGGCCCGGGCGATCTGCTCCTCCGGCCGGTTGCTGAGGGAACGAGCCCGCTCCAGCAGGGCCTGGCCCTCCAGCATCACGGTGCCGGCTGGACTGTCCTCGTTGGCTGGTCCTTTCTGGGCACCCATCAGCCGGTCAGACGGAGACATCTGAATGAATTGTGCCGATTGCTGTGCTGAACGGGCAACGGTCAGCGAATCAGAGCAGGTAAAGAATCCCGTAAAGCACCACCCAGATGCCGTCGACGAAGTGCCAGTAGAGCTCGGCGGCCTCGAGGCCGAAGGGGTCGGCGCTGGTGACGCGGCCACCGTTGCGGGTCTGCACCCAGACCAGCAGGATGCAGATCACCCCGAGGGTGACGTGCAGGCCGTGGAAGCCCGTCAGGGCATAGAACGTGCTGGCGAAGAGGTTGTCGGTGAGGCCGAAGGGCAGGGTGAAGTACTCCACCATCTGGCCGGCCAGAAACGCCGCCCCCAGGGCCGCGGTGAGCAGCAGCCAGTTGCGGCAGGGCCCCATGCGACCCAGCAGCAGATTGCGGCCGGAGCGGTGGAAGGTGTAGCTGCTGACCAGCAGCAGCATGGTGTTGATCGATGGCAGCAGCAGTTCCAGCTCGTAGGTGGAGCCTGCCGGCAGGGGATTCACCGCCCGGAAGGTGAGATAGGCGGCGAAGAAGCCGGCGAAGGTCATCCCGTCGGCCACCAGGAAGGTGGCCAGGCCGAAGAGCCTGAGATCGGCATGGCCGCCGTGGTCCTCGGCGGCGGTCGCTTCGGCGGCGGTGGCGCTGCTGCTGGTGGCGAGGCTGGTCATGGCGGCCGGACGGCGGTGGGGGGGTGAAGCGGGCGGGGGCAGAGGGTCAGCGGCGGCCGGCGCCACTCCAGAGGTCCCGGCCGGTGGCGGCCTGAACGCTCAGGGTGTCTTCGTCGACCCCGTAACCGTAGGGGTGCTGCACCAGCGGCGCCTCACCGACCCAGTTCTCCACCGGCGGCGGTGAGGAGGTGAGCCATTCCGGGGTGAGGGCGTTCCAGGGGTTGTCGCCGGCCACCTGACCGCGGAAGGCGCTGACGATCACGTTGTAGAGGAAGGGCAGGCTGCTGACGGCCATCAGCAGGGCCCCCACACTGCTGATCTGGTTGAGGGTGGTGAAGCTGGGGTCGTACTCCGCCACCCGGCGCGGCATGCCGTTGAGGCCGAGCCAGTGCTGGGGGGCGAAGCAGAGGTTGAAGCCGATGAAGGTGAGCAGGAAGTGCAGCCGGCCGAGATCCTCGTTGAGCATGCGGCCGGTGAACTTCGGATACCAGTGATAGACCGAGGCGAAGATCACGAACACCGTGCCGCCATAGACGATGTAGTGGAAGTGTCCCACCACGAAGTAGGTGTCGTGGACATGGATATCGAAGGGCACCTGGGCCAGGGCCACGCCGGTGATGCCCCCGAAGACGAAATTGACGATGAAGGCGCAGGAGAACAGCATGGCGCTGTTCAAGGCCAGCTTGCCGCCCCAGAGGGTGGCCAGCCAGTTGAAGAACTTGATTCCCGTAGGCACCGCGATGAAGGAGGTGGCGATCGTGAAGAACAGCCGCATCCAGGGCGGGGTGCCGCTGGTGAACATGTGGTGGGCCCAGACCACCAGGCCCAGCACCACGATGGCCAGGATCGAATACACCATGGTGGTGTAGCCGAACAGGGGCTTGCGGGCGTGGATGGGCAGGATCTCGCTCACCAGCCCGAAGGCCGGCAGCACCATGATGTAGACGGCCGGGTGGGAATAGAACCAGAAGAGATGCTGGTAGACCACCACGTTGCCGCCCAGGGCCGGGTTGAAGAAGCCCGTGTGGGCGACGATGTCGAAGCTCAGCAGCAGCAGGGTGCCGGCCAGGACGGGGGTGGAGAGCACCACCAGGATGCTGGTGCCGAGCATCGCCCAGCAGTACATGGGCAGCTGCATCAGCTTCAGGCCGGGCCGGCGCAGCTTGAGCACGGTGGCGATGAAGTTGATGCCGCCGAAGATTGAGCTGCCCCCAAGAAGCAGCACGCTGACGATCCAGACGACCTGGCCGAGGGCCGGGGTGGTGATGCTCAGGGGTGGGTAGGCCGTCCAGCCGGACTGGGCCGCCCCGGTGATGAAGTAGCTGCCGATCAGCAGGATCCCTGCCGGCGGAATCATCCAGAAGGCCACGGCGTTGAGCCTGGGGAAGGCCATGTCCCTGGCGCCCACATAAAAGGGAATCAGGTAGTTGCCGAAGGCGCCGTTCACCACCGGCACGATCCACAGGAAGATCATCACGGTCCCGTGGAGGGTCAGAACTTCGTTGTAGGTTTCGCGGCTGACGAAATCCGAGATCGGGCTGGCCAGTTCGGCGCGGATCACGCCGGCTAGGGCCCCGCCGATGAAATAGAAGAGAAATCCGGTCACCAGGTACTGCAGCCCGATCACCTTGTGATCCAGGCTGAAACTGAAATAGCGCAGCCAGCCCTGCGGCTGAAGGCTCTCCTGGAAGTCGTTGGGGGAGGCGACGGTCATCGGGCGGATGGGTGCGGGCGGAGTCGGAATCGGGGTCGGGACGTCAGGCGGTGGGGTTGCCCGCGGCGCTGGCCACCGTGGCGGCCACGGGACTGTTCTTCTGCAGCCAGGCGTCATAGGCATCCGGCTCGTGCACCACCACGGTGGAGCGCATGCCGCCGTGGTAGGGCCCGCAGAGCTCGGCGCAGATGATCGGGTAGCTGCCCGCCTTGGTGGGGGTGAAGGTGAGCACGGTGGGCTGGCCCGGGATCACGTCCTGCTTGAGCCGGAACTGGGGCACCCAGAAGGCGTGGATCACGTCGTTGGCCTTCATGCGCAGCTCCACCGGCCGGCCGTTGGGCACATGCAGCTCACCGCTGGTGATGTCCCCTTCCGGGTAGTGGAAGATGAAGGCGAACTGCATGGCCGTCACCTCCACCGGCAGGACATTGGCTTCGCCGGCCGCCGTGCCGATGCCGCCCCAGACCCGGGGGGCCTTCACAGGGGCCGTGGCCTCGAGGGCGGGGTCCGCCGTGGTGACGGACGCCTCCATGGTTTCCATCCCCGGCATCCGGTGCATGGCGGAGTGGTCGTTGAGGCTGCTCATGCCCCCCATGCGCTCGTAGATGTCGTAGCTGTAGATGCCGACGAACAGCACCACGACCGCAGGAATGGCGGTCCAGACGATCTCGAGCAGCAGATTTCCCTCGATCGCCAGGCCATCGGTGTGGTCGCCGCTGCGGCGGCGGAAGCGCACCAGGCTGAACACCACCAGGCCGACGATGCCCAGGAACAGGATCGTGCCGATGCTGAACAGCACCCGGAACAGGGAGTCGTAGACAGGCGCGTTGGCGCTGGCATCGAGGGGCAGGAGGTCGACGTTGTACCCCACCCAGAGGCCGGACAGGACAAGCGCCATGCCCACCAGCAGGGTGACCAGGGAGGAGGGAATCGGCACGGGGACGGCGGCGGGACGGCTGACGGGAGGGTGGAGAGCCCCTGAGGCCAACAGCTTATGGACGGCCGTTCGCGCGCCGCGCGTTCGTTGTAACCAGCGAAGCAATTTCGGAGAAATTTCACATTCACTTCGGACGATGTGCTGATTCGCACATCTTTCAAGGCCTGCACACTTCCTGGCCCGTCAAGGCGCCTGTCCTGCCGTCCGGGGCCTGCTGCCGCGGCGGAAGGTCACTGCGAGCATGAAGCTCACCCATGCCCGGCAGTGGTGCGATCGGTTGCCGGGATCCCGGGGTTCCGAGGCTCCCCACACCCCGAGCTGCACCTGAGCGGAGCTGCGATGCCCTTCACCCACGAGCAGATCCAGAGACTCCGCCACCGCCATCGCGGCTACATCCTCACCCTCGCCACCGAGGTCCTGCTGATCCTGGCGCTGCCGTTCAGTCAGTCACACGCCTGGCTGCTCTCCCTGCTGCTGATCGGCCTGGCGGTGGTGCTGATCACCACCGTGACGCGCTACTCTCCCCTGGTCAGCACCCGGCCCCTGCTGTACGGGCTCGGTGGCCTGGCGCTCGCCCTGGAGGTGCTGTGGCATCTGGCCCTGGCCTTTGATCCACCCCTGGGGCGCCTCGTCACGGTGCCCCATGTGATCGCCTGGCTGCTGTTCTTTCTGGTGGCGCTGATGCGCAAGGTGAAGACCCTGGTGCGCGAGCCCTTCGTGACGCTGGCCGTGGTGATGGGTGCCACCTCCGGCTATCTCCTGGTCGGGATCGCCGGCGGGGTGATGCTGGTGGCCCTGTGGGTTCTGCACCCCGGCGCCTACGACCTCTCCGCCCTGCCGGTGCTTCAGGATCGCCACGCCGATGCCGTGGCCATGGCGCCGGCGCTGATGGCCGCCTCGTTCATGATCCTGACCAGCGTGGGCTCGGCGGTGCTGCGCAGCAGCGACGTGACCGGCCAGGTGATCACGGTGGTGATCACGATTTCGGGACAGCTCTATATCGCCATCCTGATTGCCCTGATCCTCGGTCGCTTCCACACCAGGCCCGCCAGGGCCAGGGCCTTGCCGTTGTCCCGTCCCCATCGGGAGGGCCACCAGCCCTCGCACCACTGACTCCGGACGCCCAGAGGCCCCTCTTTCCCTGTCGGCCGGGGCCTGTGCCTGCCGTTCCTTTCCCGGGGTGATCGCCACCGCTGAGGGGGCGAAGGGCCCTGCACGCGCCTCAGTTTCGTTGTAGCCAGAGCGGCAATTTTGGAGAAATTTCACATTCACTACGGGCGATGTGCTGATTCGCACATCTTTCAATGCCCGCTAACTTGGGCACCCGGAAGAGCAATCGTTCATGGCCGTGGCGCCGTCCGCGCAACCCCTGCCCCGGCCCCGGTCCGCCACCGGGGCGAGCTGGCCCGTGCGCCTGGTGCCCCTGCTCACCGCCCACCTCGTCGTCGCCCTGGTGGCCCTGGTGGCCATCGGTGGCGCCACCCGGGTGATGCAGGCCGGTCTGGCCTGTCCCGACTGGCCCCTCTGCTACGGCGTGCTGTGGCCGGGCCGCCAGTGGAACCTGCAGGTGTTCCTGGAGTGGTTCCACCGCCTCGACGCATTCCTGGTGGGTGTGGCCCTGCTGCTCCTGTTTGCCCTCAGCCTGCGGTTCCGCGCCCGCTTCCCAGCCTGGCTGCCCTGGGGTGCCGGCCTGGCCCTGGCCCTTGTGGCTGTCCAGGGCGGCCTGGGGGCCCTCACCGTGCTCAGCCAGCTGGCCGCCCCCACCGTCACCCTGCACCTGGCTGCGGCCCTGAGCCTGGTGCTCCTGCTGAGCGCCATGCACCAGGGGCTGGAGCGCCGCGGCGACGTCGCGGCCGTCGATCTGCCGCGCTGGTGGTCCCCCCTCCCCGTCCTGGCCGCCCTGCTCGTCGGCGGCCAGTGCCTGCTGGGCGCGGCCATGGCCAGCCGCTGGGCCGCCCCGCTCTGCCTTGAGGCCGGGGAGGGCTGCCACTGGCTGCTGCTGCACCGGCAGGGGGCCTATCCAGCGGCGGTGACGGTGCTGCTGCTGGCGGCCGCCTCCGTGGCCCTCCCGGCCGGCAACGGCCGGTGCAGGGGGCTGGCCTTCGCCGCCGCTGGCCTGGTGGTGGTCCAGGTGGTGCTCGGGGTGCTCACCCTGCGGCTCCAGCTGGCCGTCCCGGCCGTCACCATCGCCCACCAGCTCACCGCCGCCCTGCTGGTGGGGGTGCTCGGTGGGCTCTGGGGACTCACGTTCCCCTCCCCATCCGTTCCTGACCGTCTTGAGGTGGCCCATGGTTAGTGTCAGCGCCGTGGCGGCCATCGCCGCTCCCTCCGCGCCGGCGGCGATCCGGCCTTCGGTGAAGCTCCCGGCCTGGCTGGAGGTGGCCAAGCCCCGGCTGATCCCCCTGCTGCTGGCCACCACCGTGGGCGGCATGGCTCTCACCGCCGCCTGGCCGCTCGATCCGGTGCGCCTGCTCTGCACCCTGGTCGGCGGTTCGATGGCCTCGGCCGCCGCCGGGGTCCTCAACTGCCTCTGGGAGCAGGAACTCGACGGCCGCATGCAGCGCACCAGCCGCCGTGCCCTGCCCTCGGGCCGACTGGCCCAGCGCCAGGCCTTCGGCCTCGCGGTCGCTCTCACCATCGCCTCGGTGCTGGTGCTGGTCCTGGGGGTCAACGCCCTGGCCGCGTCCCTGGCCCTGCTGGGCCTCTGCAGCTACGTGCTGCTCTACACGGCCCTGCTCAAGCCCCGCACCACCCAGAACATCGTCATCGGTGGCATGGCCGGGGCGATTCCGCCCCTGGTGGGCGCGGCGGCCGCCACCGGCCACCTGGGCTGGAGCAGCTGGTGGCTGTTCAGCCTGGTGATGGTCTGGACCCCGGCCCATTTCTGGGCCCTGGCCCTCCTCCTGCACGAGGACTACCGCTCCGTCGGCATTCCGATGCTGCCGGTGGTGAAGGGTCTGACGGTCACGGCCCGGGCCATCGGCCGCTATAGCTGGGCCACGGTGGCCCTGAGCCTGGCGGGGGTGGCCGCCCTCCCCAGCGGCGGCTGGCTCTACGGCCTGCTGGTGCTCCCCTTCAATGCCCGGCTGCTGCAGCTCAGCGCCAGCCTGGGGGAGGACCCGGGCGATCCCCGGCGGGCCCGCAGCCTGTTCCGCTGGTCGATCTTCTACCTCTTCGGCATCTGCCTGCTGCTGGTTCTGGCGCGCACGCCCCTGGCCAGTGCCGTCCACCCGGCCGCCCTGCTGGCCGCCGCCCTCCATCTGGCCCCGGCTGCGGCTGCCTAGATTGGCCTGGCTTCCAGCCCTTCGCGATTGATCCCGGCTTGATCGAGCTCGAGCACCTCAGCAAGCGTTTCGGTGGACGCAAGGTCGCGCCGGTGCAGGCCCTCGACGACCTCTCCCTCAGCGTGCCGGCGGGTTCCCTTTACGGTCTGCTCGGCCCGAACGGCGCCGGCAAGACCACGGCCCTGCGCATCCTCTGCACCCTCCTGGCCCCCGATGCCGGCCAGGTCCGGGTGGCTGGCGTCGATGCCCTGGCCGAGCCCCGGGCCGTCCGGCGCCTGCTCGGCTACGTGGCCCAGGATGTGGCGATCGACAAGATCCTCACCGGTAGGGAGCTGCTCCACCTCCAGGCCGCCCTGCACCACATGGGGGCCGCCGACCGTCTGGAGCGCACCGCCGAACTGATCGAACTGCTCGCCATGGGCGACTGGATCGACCGCCGCTGCGGCAGCTATTCCGGCGGCATGCGCCGGCGCCTCGACTTGGCCGCCGGCCTGCTGCACCGCCCCAGGGTGCTGGTGCTCGATGAACCCACCGTCGGCCTCGACATCGAGAGCCGCGCCACCATCTGGCAGGTGCTGCGTCAGCTGCGGGACCAGGGCACCACGGTGCTGCTCAGCAGCCACTACCTCGAGGAGGTGGATGCCCTGGCCGACCGCCTGGCCATCATCGACGGCGGCCGGGTGATCGCCGAAGGCACCCCCGCCGCCCTCAAGGGCGCCCTCGGCGGCGACCGGGTGACGCTGCGGGTGCGGGAGTTCAGTGACGAACAGGAGGCGAGCCGGGTACGCGACCTGCTCCAGGCCTGCCGCGGTGTCCGCCAGGTGGTGGTCAACCGGGCCCAGGGCTATTCCCTCAACCTTGTGGTGGAGGACAGCGGCGTGGTGGAGACCCTGCGGCAGCAGCTGGCCGAGGCCCAGCTGCCGGTGTTCGCCCTGGCCCAGAGCCGCCCCAGCCTGGATGACGTCTACCTTCAGGCCACCGGCCGCACCCTGAGCGATGCGGAACTCTCCGTGGCCGGTCGCCGCGACCTCAAGGAGGAACGCAAGCAGTCGATGCGATGACCCGCACCCCCCCATCCCCATGACCAGCGCCAGCCCCTCCCTGACCCCCCTTCCCGCCGCCAGCGGTGAACCGTCGGCCCTGGCCGAGATCGCCCAGGAGACGCTCGCCCTCACCCGCCGCCTGTTCGTCCAGCTGGCCCGGCGTCCCTCCACCCTGGTGGCGGGTGTGCTGCAGCCCCTGATCTGGCTGGTGCTCTTCGGGGCCCTGTTCGCCAACGCCCCGGAGGGTCTCCTGCCCGGCGGCATCAGCTACGGCCGCTTCCTGGGGGCCGGGGTGATCGTGTTCACCGCGTTCAGTGCCGCCCTCAACGCCGGGTTGCCGGTGATGTTCGACCGGGAGTTCGGCTTCCTCAACCGCCTGCTGGTGGCGCCGTTGCGCTCCCGCAGCTCGATCGTCTTCGCCTCGGTGCTTTACATCACCAGCCTGAGCCTGGTGCAGAGCCTGGCGATCATGGGCACCGCGGCCCTGCTGGGCTACGGCTGGCCCGGTGGGGCGGGGTTGCTGCTGGTGCTGGTCACCCTGCTGCTGCTCGTCTTCGCCGTCACAGCCCTCAGCCTCGGGCTGGCCTTCGCCCTGCCGGGCCACATCGAGCTGATCGCGGTGATCTTCGTGGCCAACCTGCCGCTCCTGTTCGCCAGCACCGCCCTGGCGCCGATTTCCTTCATGCCCCCCTGGCTGGGCTGGCTGGCGGCCCTGAATCCCCTTACCTTCGCGATTGAACCGATCCGCGCCGCCTACGCGGGATCCTTCCACCTCACCGATGTGGTGCTGGTGGCCCCCTACGGATCCCTCTCGGCCCTCACCTGCCTGGCCATCCTGGCGGGGCTGGCCGCCGGTCTGTTCCTGCTGATCCGCCCGATGCTGGATCGCAAGCTCACCTGACGCCCCGCCCCGTGTCCCTGCCGTCCCCCCGTCCAGAGCTTTCCCATCTGCTGCTCGAAGCCATCCGCCGCAGGGATGCCGCCACCGTCGCCCGCCTCACCGGCCAGTGGGCCCACCGCCATGGGGTGACCTCCCTGGAGAGCTTCCGCACCGGCAGCGTGGTTGCCGAGGCGGGCTGGGAGGCCGGCGACTGGCTGCTGCAGCACATGGACGCGGCGATGGCCCCCGCCAGCGTGACCATGGCCGAGGCCTTCGCGGCCCTCGAAGATTCCTTCTCCGCTCCCCTGCAGCCCAGCCCGGTCACTCCCATCAGGGCCGTCCCCGAGCCGACCGACCCCGTCACGGACACCGCCGAGGAGCCAGGCCCCGCCCCCCTTGCCACCCCCGTCGCCGCAGCCGAAGGGGCGGCCGGCCTGTCGGACGTCATCGCCTTGCATCCTCTGAGCCCGAGCGCCTCGCCGGCTCCGGCGCCCTCCACCCTGGCCGACCTGCGCTCCTGGCTCTCCGCGGCGCCGCAGCATCGCCGCGCCAGCTGATCCCCGAACCCTGCCCCCGCCCATGCCGTCCTCCCGTCCCCTGCCTGAGCGGGCCCAACTCGGCGGTCGGCTGATCGTCTCGGTGCAGGCCCCCGAGGGTTCGCCCCTGCGCGATCCCGCCGTGATCGCGGCGATGGCGGAGGCCAGCCTGCTCCAGGGGGCCGCCGGGGTGCGGCTCGAGAGTCCGGAGCACATCGGCGCGGTGCGGCGCCGCTGCCCCGAGGCCCTGATCGTGGGTCTCTGGAAGCGCAGCTTCCCCGGCAGCCCGGTGTACATCACCCCCGGGTGGGAGGAGATCCGTGCCGTCTGGGCGGCGGGAGCCGATGTGGTGGCCATCGATGCCACCGAGCGCCCCCGGCCCGACGGCCAGGAGCTGGAGGGGCTGATCACGCGGGCCAGGCAGGAGCTGGGGGCTCCGCTGATGGCGGATGTGGACAGCGTGGCGAACGGGCGGCGGGCGGCGGCCCTGGGCTGCCAGTGGGTGGGTACCACCCTCTACGGCTACACCGAGGCCACCGCATCGCTGCCGCCGCCCGCCTGGGACCTGCTGGGCCCCCTGAGGCAGGAGCTGCCCGAAGCGGTGGCCCTGATCTGCGAGGGGGGCATCGCCTCGAAGCAGGAGGCGACCCGCGCCCTCGCCTGTGGGGCCGATGCCGTGGTGGTGGGGACGGCGATCACCGGCGTGGACCTGCAGGTGGCCGCCTACGTGAAGGCCATGGCCGGCTGAGCCCCAGCCCAACCGGCCCGTGCGAGCCCCCCGGGGCTCACATCATGCCGGGCATGCCCATGCCGCCCATGCCACCCATTCCTCCCATGCCGCCCATTCCACCCATGCCGCCATCGCCGGCGGGGGGAGCGGCGGGCTCCGGCTTGTCGGCGATCACGGCCTCGGTGGTGATCAGCAGCGAGGCGATCGAGACCGCATCCTGCAGGGCGAGCCGCACCACCTTGGCCGCATCCAGGATGCCGACGGCGAGCAGATCGTCGTAGCTGTCGGTGAGGGCGTTGTAACCCTTGCCCTGGCTGAGCATCTGCTGCACCACCACGTCGCCGTTGGCGCCGGCGTTGATGGCGATCTGGCGGGCGGGGGCCGCCAGGGCCCGCTGGACGATCTCGACACCGGTGCGGACGTCGCCCTCGCAGCGGCTGGCCAGGGCTCCGAGTTCTTCGGTGAGTTCCACCAGGGTGCTGCCACCGCCGCCGACGATGCCCTCATCGATGGCGGCCCGGGTGGCGTTGAGGGCGTCCTCGATGCGCAGCTTGCGGTTGCGCAGTTCGGTCTCGGTGGGGGCCCCCACCTTGATCACGGCCACCCCGCCGGCGAGCTTGGCGATGCGCTCGTTGAGCTTCTCGCGGTCGTAGTCGGAGTCGGTGGCCTCCAGCTCCCGCTTGATCGCCGCCACCCGATCGCTGACGGCGGCGCGCTGGTCGTCGGCGGCCACGATCGTGGTCGTGTCCTTGGTGATGGTGATGCGGTGGGCATGGCCCAGGTCGGCCAGGGTGGCCTTGTCGAGGGTCATGGCCCGTTCCTCGCTGATCACCGTGGCGCCCGTGAGGATGGCGATGTCCTCGAGCATCGCCTTGCGGCGGTCACCGAAGCCCGGCGCCCGCACGGCGGCCACCTGGAGCACGCCGCGCGTCTTGTTGACCACCAGGGTGGCCAGGGCTTCGCCCTCCACCTCTTCGGCCAGGATCACCAGGGGCCGGCCGCTCTTGGAGACGGCCTCGAGCACCGGCACCAGGTCGAGGACGGTGCTGATCTTGCGATCGGTGATCAGCAGCAGGGGATTGTCGAAGGCGCACTCGCGCCGGTCCTGGTCGGTGACGAAGTAGGGGGAGGAATAGCCGCGATCGAAGGCCATGCCCTCGGTCACCTCCAGCTCGGTGGCCAGGGACTTGGATTCCTCCACGGTGATCACGCCATCGGCGCTGACCTTCTCGACCGCTTCGGCGATCATCCGGCCGATCTCCTCGTCGTTGCCGGCGCTCACCGTGGCCACCTGGCGGATGGCGTCGCCCGCCACGGCACGGGAGCGCTCGGCGATGCCCGCCACCACCACGGCGGTGGCCTGCTCCATGCCGCGGCGCAGGGCGACGGGGCTGGCGCCGGCGGCCACGTTGCGCAGGCCCTCATGGACCAGGGACTGGGCCAGGACGGCCGCGGTGGTGGTGCCGTCGCCGGCGGTGTCCTTGGTTTTCGAGGCCACCTGCTGGATCAGCTTGGCGCCCAGGTTCTCGAAGGGATCCTCGAGTTCGATCTCCTTGGCGATGGTGACGCCGTCATTGATGATGTCGGGGGCGCCGTACTTCTTCTCCAGCACCACGTTGCGACCCTTCGGTCCGATGGTGACCTTCACCGCATCGACCAGGGCATTGACGCCCCGCTCGAGGGACTCGCGGGAGGCATCGGCGAACTGGATCAGTTTGGCCATCGACGGGGTGACATCAGGAGCATCCGTCGCAGCGTCCCACAGCGACCCCGCCGCAGGCACCCGCCCCTCGGTGGGGAAAGCCGAATGTCCCGTTCAGGGACGGCTGCGGCCCCCCGCCGCAGGAGGTACCTTCGATCCATGGAAGACCTGCTGCAGCAGACCCTCGACAGCGCGGCCACCGAATCGGCCCTCGTCCCCAGCACCAACGCCGACGGCATGGTGTTTCTGCTGATCGCCGCCCTGGGCCTGCTGATGGCCCTGGTCTACGTGCCGATCCGCCTGTTCCTCACCCTCACGGCCCGCAGCCGTCGCCTGCGCCTGCTGCAGCGGATCCGCAAGCTGCGGGAAGACCTGGCCCAGCCCCTGGCTCCGGAATCCTGAGCGGCGCTCAGCGCATCACCATGCCGCCATCCACCTGCAGCACCTGGCCGGTGATGTAGGCCGCCGCCGGATCTGCCGCCAGGAACCGCACCGCCCCGGCCACCTCCTCGGGCTGGCCCATGCGGCCCAGGGGGATGGCGGCGAGGATCGGCTCCTTGTCGAGGTCCCTGGTCATGTCGCTGTCGATGAACCCGGGGGCGACGGCATTGACGGTGATGCCGCGGCTGGCGAATTCGGCGGCGGTGCTGCGGGTCAGGCCGATGACGCCGGCCTTGGCGGCGCTGTAGTTGGCCTGGCCGGGGTTGCCCATCAGGGCCACCACCGAGGTGATGTTGATGATGCGGCCGCGGCGGGCCTTGAGCATGCTGCGGCTGACGGCGCGGGTGCACAGGAACACCCCGGTCAGGTTGAGGTCGATCACGCTCTGCCAGTCGGCGGTCTTCATCCGCATCAGCAGGCCGTCGCGGGTGATGCCGGCGTTGTTGACCAGCACGTCGAGGCGCCCCTCCGTGTCCAGCACGGCTTTCACCATCGCCTCCACAGCCGCTTCATCGGCCACATCCGCCTGATGGCTCCAGGCCCGGCCCCCGGCCGCGGTGATCGCCGCCACCACCTCCTCGGCCGCCTCGGGAGAGCGGGCGTAGTTCACCACCACCGTGGCTCCCGCCAGCGCCAGGGACTCGGCGATGGCCCGGCCGATCCCCCGGCTGGCACCGGTCACCAGGGCGACCTGACCGGGGAGGGGAGCGGCGCTGGACATGGAGGCTGGAGCAGGGTCAGGCGATCGTATGCCGTGCGCCGGCCCGCCCCTATCGCCGTGCGCCGGCCCGACCAGATCGGCTCAGTCGGCCATCTGGTCGGCACTCTCCAGAGCAGGCCCGAGCACATCGGCGAAGCGCTGCAGCTGCTCCTTGCTGCCCATCACCACCAGCAGCTGGCCGGCCACCAGCCGGATGTCGCCGCCGGGGTTGGTGACCAGCGTCGCCTCCGGGGTGCCGTAGGTGGTGCCCCGGTAGGCGTAGGGATTGGCCACCGCCGGCGGCGGCGTGCGGATGGCCAGCACCTGGGCGCCGCTGCGGCGGCCGAACTGCATCTCCGCCAGGCTGCGGCCCTGGAGCTCCCCCAGCCGGGAGGGGTCGTCCGTGAGCTGGAACTCCTCCACCTCGCAGTCGGAGCCGGCCAGCAGCTCCATGAAGTCGACGGCGAGGGGCCGCAGGGCGGTGGCGGCCATCACCCGGCCCCCGGCCACGTAGGGGCTCACCACCTGGTCAGCGCCGGCCAGGCGCAGCTTGCGGCCCGCCTCGGCGCTGTCGGAGCGGGCGATCAGCCGGCAGCGGGGGGCCAGTCCCCGGGCACTCAGCACCACGTAGAGGTTGGCGGCATTGCTGGAGAGGGCCGCCACCAGGCTGCGGCACTGGTGGATGCCCGCCTCCAGCAGGGTCTCGTCAAGGGTGGCGTCGGCGAACAGCACCGGCAGCCCCCGCTCCTCCGCCGCATCCCGGCAGCCCTGGTCCATCTCCACCACCAGCAGGGGGACCTTCTCCCGGATCAGCTGGTCGGCGATCTCCTGACCGATGCGGCCGTAGCCGCAGAGAATCACGTGGTTGTTCATGCTTTGGACCCAGTTGCGGAAACGGCGCTGCCGCAGGCGCCGGAAATAGCCGGTTTCGGAGAGGCCAACCAGGTTCTGGATCGTCAGCTGCACCACCACGAGCCCTCCGGCGATGGAGAACACGGTGACGAGACGGCCGGCGGTGGAAAGGGGCTCCACCTCCCCGTAGCCGATCGTGGCGATGGTGATCGCCACCATCCAGTAGCAATCCCCCCAGTCCCAGCCCTCGGTGATCCGATAGCCGATGGCGCTGGCGTTGACCACCACGAGCAGGGCGATCAGGGGGGTGAGCCAGGGCCGGCGCGACCGGGCGGTGGGGGGACGCTTCCTGCGGGCGAACCACAGGCGACTCATCGGCGTGGCTCAGCCCAGGCCAAGGGCCTTGAGCACGTCGTTGCTGGGGAGCTCACGCAGGTGGCCTTCCGAACCCAGTCCTTGTACTCCGGCGCGAACCGGAAGGCTGTCGCTGCTGCGACCCAGGGCCACCACCGGTGTGCCGCTGAGCAGGGCCAGTTCGATCGTCACCGGATCGCTGGCCAGCACCACGTCACTGGCGGCCACCAGGGCGGCCCGGCCGGGAATGTCGGCCGCCGAGGCCGGCGGCACCTGCCGGGAGCGCAGGCCGGGGAGGGTGGCGGCGATGTGGCCGGGCAGCTCCTGCCAGGCCGCTTCGGGCCAGTCGCCGGCACGGTCGGAGGGGGCCAGCAGCAGCATCGGCCCGTCGCCGGCCGGCAGCGCGGCCATGGCCTCGTCGAGGGCGGTGCGGGGAAGGGCCAGGCGGAAAGCGGCGGCCTCGAGCTTCACCCCGATGGGCCGCAGGTAGGCCGCCAGGGCCTGGGCCGGCCAGAGCCTCTGGGGCACCTGCACCTTCTCGGTGGCGGAGAAGCCCCCGGCCGCCATCCGGTTGGGGATGTGGCTCATCGAGAGCATCAGGTCGACCTGGCGGCCGGCCGCCAGATTGATGCAGGCCTGGAAATCCGGCTCCCGCACCGACCCCAGCAGGTTGGCCCAGTCGGCCAGGGTGGCGTCGCCGAAGTTGAAGGGGATCACCTTCTCCACCGCCGGCAGCAGCTTCCAGAGACCGGCCAGCGAGGGGTGGCAGGCCACCTGGATCTGGAACCGGAGCTGCTCGGCGGTGGCCGCCACGGCCGGGAGCGCCTGCAGCTGGCTGGCGCCGTCGCCCGGGATCAGAAACAGTGCGCGCATCGGGCGTTGGGTCGGGCGGGCCTCGCGGCCTGATTGTATGGAGGGGACTCCAGTGTTCCGCCCGGGCGGCCCATCGCTTGTGCATTTGCTGATCGCCGCCGCCGGCAGTGGGCGCCGCATGGGCGCCGCCACCAACAAGCTGCTGCTGCCCCTGGCCGGACGCCCCGTTCTGGCCTGGACGCTGGACGCCGCCCTGGCCTGCGGGGCGATCCGCTGGATCGGGGTGATGGGCCGGCCGGAGGACGAGGCGGCCATCGGCGCCATCCTGGCCGCGGCGGAGCCCCGCCGGTCCCTGGCCCAGCCGGTGGCCTGGATCGTCGGCGGCGACACCCGCCAGGAGTCGGTGCGGCGTGGTCTGGAGGCCCTGCCGGCCGATGCCGAGGCGGTGCTGATCCATGACGGCGCCCGTTGCCTGGCGGAACCGGACCTGCTGGAGCGCTGCGCCACGGCCCTGACGCAGGCCATGGCCGAGGGGGCCGGCATCATCGCCGCCACCCCCGTCACCGACACCATCAAGCAGGTGGATGGCTGCGGTGTGATCACCGCCACCCCCGAACGCAGCGGACTGTGGGCGGCCCAGACCCCCCAGGGCTTCGGGGTGGCCCAGTTGCGGGAGGCCCACGGGCGGGCCGAGCGCGAGGGCTGGAGCGTCACCGACGACGCCGCCCTGTACGAGCGGCTGGGGCTGCCGGTGCGGGTGCTGGAGGCGCCCCCCTCCAACATCAAGCTCACCACCCGCTTCGATCTCACCATCGCCAGCGCCGTGCTGGCGGCCCGCGGGGCCTGAGGCCGCCGATGGACAGCGCCACCCAGCTCGAAACGATCGCCGCCCGCTGGCAGGGGTCCTTCCACAACCGGCGCCAGGTGGCCGCCCATGTGGCCAGGGGCGGTCCGGCGGCTCCCGAGCTCACCCGGGAGGTGCGGACGATGGTGGTGGAGAGGCTGCAGGCGCCCCAGCTGGGGGCGGTGGTGCTCTACTTCCAGGAGTTCCGCGCCAGTGCCCCCCAGCTGGCCCAGCGCCAGCGGGTGGTGGTGCTGCGGCAGGACCCGGACCGCGGCGCCGTCCGGGCCGAGCAGCTGTTCTTCCGCGGCGGGCCCACCTACGACCGTCCGCCCCTGGCGGCCGGCCTGGTGGCGGAGCTGGGACCGGAGGCCTTTGATCGCCATCCGGGCTGCGACCTTTTCTTCACGGCGGAGCCGGACCTCGACCGCTTCCGCGCCCGCATGGATCCCGGGGCCTGCCGCTACCGCCATCCCCAGGACGGTGAGGTCTGCGCCGAGTTCGAGATGCTCCTCCATCCCGACCAGCTCTGGTACCGGGACCGCAGCCTGCGGCTGGCCGATGGCTCGGTGCGCGGTGAGATCGACGGCTTCAGCTGGCTGCTGTTCGACCGGGCGGAGGGGGCTGCCGAGCTGCCGGCCCTGGTGGGGCAGCAGGGCGTCTGGTACGGCAGCTTCCGCCGCTACGACGCCGGGGGCGACCTGCTCGAGACCGTCCCCAGCAGGGTCACCATCCGGGTGGTCGAGGAGGCGGGCCACTGGCTTTACCACCAGAGCAACCTGCTGGGCAGCGAGGACGCGCCGCTGCGGCGCATCGAGGCCCGGGGCGAGATCCACTCCGGCCGGGTGTGGTTCGCCAGCGAGCGCTACCGGGGCTGGGCGATGGATCTGCCGGGGGAGCAGCCCGCCGCCGGCAGCCTGCTGGTCATGCACCCCCATGACCCCGCCGACCCGGAGGTGCACGAGATCATCAGCTGCAGCCCCGATGGCCGCCGCCGCTGGCGGGTGGCCCAGATGCTGAAGGAGGGCAGGCTGGTGGGGCGCACCGCCATCGACGAGGAGAGGCTCACCGAGGAGGGGAGCCTCACGGGCGACTGACGGGCCCACCGGCCCCTTCGATGAGGCTGAGCCGGCCCCGGTCGCCGTCGAGTCGGGCCCGCACCCCCAGGGGCAGGGCGGCATTGACGTCGCCGTGGCCCACCGGCAGGCCCGCCAGCACCGGGATCCCCAGATCGGCCGTGCGTTCCCTGAGCACCTGCTCCAGGCTGAAGCGGGAGCCGTCGCCTTCGGGGTCGGTGGGATCGCCGCAGCCCTCGAAGCTGCCGAAGCCGATGCCCCCCAGCCGCTGCAGGGCGCCGCAGAGGCGCCAGTGGGTGAGCATCCGCTCGATCCGGTAGGGCGCCTCGCCCACGTCCTCGAGGATCAGGATCGCCCCGTCCAGGTCCGGCAGGTGCGGCGTGCCCAGCAGGTGGGTCGCCACGGTGAGGTTGGCGGCCAGCAGCGGACCCTCCACCTGGCCGCCCACCCAGGGCTCCCCTGCCAGGTCGGCCAGGGGTTCGCCGAACAGCAGGGCCCGCAGCCGCTCCCGGCTCCAGGCCGGTTCGGCGGCCAGGGTGGTGAGCAGGGGGCCGTGGATGGCGCCCCCCTGGCCCGTCGCCAGCCGGTGCCACAGCAGGGAGGTGACATCGGAGAAGCCCAGCAGCCAGCCCTCCGCCGCCTCCAGGGGCCGCTCCAGCAGCCGGGCCGATCCCCACCCCCCCCGCACACAGGCCAGCAGGGCCGCCGGTTGCCCCGGGCCGGTGTCCGCGAGCAGATCGCCGGCCCGCTCAGCGTCCCGGCCCGCCAGGTAGCCCCAGCGGCGCGGCAGCAGCCGGGCTGGGTCGTCATCCAGCTCCAGGCCCCAGCCGGCCAGCACCGCCAGGCCCGCCTGCAGCCGTTCCAGGTCGGCCAGGGCGGAGCTGGCGGCCACCAGCCGCACCCGGTCGCCCGGCCGCAGGGCCGGTGGCTGGTGGGGCGGCGGCTGGGGCGCTGCGGCGGCCATGGGGAATCAGGCGCTGGTGGAGAGGATCACGGCCAGCAGCAGCAGGGCACCGAGCCACACCTGGACGGCGAAGTGGCGCCCATAGGCGCTGCGGGGCAGGTCGGCGCGACGCAGCTGGGCGGCCTGCTGCTGCATGGCCAGGGCGGCGACGGCCCAGGGCAGCCAGAACGGCAGGCCCGCCCGCCCCTGCAGCAGCACCGCCAGGGCCAGGGCGGCGCAGGTGAGGCCGTAGCAGAGCGCCACCGCCAGGGGCGCCCGGGCCCCCAGGCTCAGGGCGCTGCTGCGCACCCCGAGGCGCCGGTCGTCCTCCCGGTCGCTCATGGCGTAGACGGTGTCGAAGCCGAAGGTCCAGCTCACGGCCGCCAGCCAGGTGAGCAGCAGGGGCCAGCCCCCCAGGTCGCCCTGCAGGCCCCCCTGGGTGGCCGCCCAGGGAATCAGCACGGCGAAGCCCCAGCAGAGGGCCAGCACCAGCTGGGGATAGGCGAACCAGCGTTTGGCGGAGGGATAGAGCAGCACCAGGGGCAGGGTGGCCAGGGCGAGGCCGACGCAGAGCACCCGGTTGGCGGCCGGCAGGGCCAGCAGGGCCGCCAGCGCCACCACCAGGCAGAGCAGCAGCAGCACGGTCGCGGTGCCCACTCCGAGGCGGCCGTCGGCCAGGGGGCGGTGGCGGGTGCGTTCCACCAGGGGATCGATGCGCCGGTCCCAGAGGTCGTTGGCCACGCAGCCGGCGCCGCTCACCGCCAGGCCCCCCAGCACGATCCAGCCCACCAGCAGGGCCGGGGGCGGCACGGCCGGCCCCAGCCAGAGGGCCCAGCCGGCGGGGATCAGCAGGATCAGCCGGCCGCTGGGCTTGTGCCAGCGCAGCAGCTCAAGCCAGGCCGGAGCGCGGCCGGGGGCCATCGGGACGTTCACCGCGGGCAACGGTCGGGTGTCGGCACCCTATCCAACTCCTGTCGGTGACGTTCCAGCGGCCGATCCGGAGCATCGCCCGGTGGCAAAGTGGCGCCGCCGCCGCCCGGGCCGACCCCCATGCCCCCGACCCCCGACACCGCCGGCTCCGCGGAACGGCGGGTGGCGGCCATCGACATCGGCACCAATTCCATCCACCTGCTGGTGGCGGCGATCGACCCGGTCCTGGGCAGCTTCTCGGTGGTGGTGGCGGAGAAGTCCACCACCCGGCTGGGGGAGAGGGATCCGGAAACGGGGGACCTCACCCCCGAGGCGATCGAGCGCGCCTACCTCACCCTTCGCCACTGCCGCGACCTGGCCACCAGCCACGGGGTGGAGCAGATCGTCACCGCCGCCACCAGCGCCGTGCGGGAGGCCCCGAACGGCCGGGCCTTCCTGCAGGGCCTGCAGGACCAGCTGGGGCTGGTGGTGGACCTGGTCAGCGGGCCGGAGGAGGCCCGGCTGATCTACCTGGGGGTGCTCTCCGGCCTGTCCTTCGGCGACCAGCCCTATTTCATCCTCGACATCGGCGGCGGCTCCACCGAGCTGGTGCTCGCCGACGGCCGCGATGCCCGCGCCCTGACCAGCACCCGCATCGGGGCGGTGCGGCTGCAGCGGGAGTTCTGCCGGGAGGATCCCCTGACGCCGGCCCGCCGAGGCTTCCTCGAGGCCTACATCCAGGGGGCGATGGATCCGGCCGTCGCCGAGGTGAAGCGGGAGCTGCGGCCGGGGGAGAAGCCCGTCCTGGTGGCCACCAGCGGCACCGCCATGGCGATGGCGGCCCTGGCCTCCGCCCAGGATCCCAATCCGCCCCTGAAGCTCGACGGCTATCGCCTCGGCCGGGCCCGCCTGGACGAGATCGTCGAGCGGCTGGTGGCGATGACCCCGGACCAGCGCCGGGCCCTCACCGCCATCAACGAACGCCGGGCCGAGATCATCGTCCCCGGCGCCCTGATCCTCCAGACCACCATGGAGATCCTCCAGGTCCGGGAACTGGTGGTCTGCGAGCGGGCCCTGCGGGAGGGCCTGATCGTCGACTGGATGCTGCGCAACGGCCTGCTGGTCGACCGATTCACCTTCCAGAGCACGATCCGCCGCCGCACCGTGCTGCACCTGGCCCGCACCTACGGGGTGGACACGGGCCGGGCCGACCGGGTGGCCAGCCATGCCATGAGCCTCTACGACCAGACCCGGGGCCTGCTCCACGATGACGACGGCGAGGGCCGCGCCCTGCTATGGGCGGCGGCCCAGCTGCATGCCTGCGGCAAGCACGTCAACATCGCCGCCTACCACAAGCACACCTGGTACCTGATCCGCCATGGGGAGCTGCTGGGGTACTCCGAAGCCGAGCACCTGATGGTGGCGGCGATCGCCCGCTATCACCGCCGCAGCCTGCCCAAGAAGCGCCATGAGTCGTGGCAGCTGATCGAAGCCGGCCAGCAGCGTCACACCGTGTTCACGATGGCCCTGCTGCTGCGGCTGGCCGCTGCCCTCGACCGCAGGCCCGCCCCCGGCATCGCCGCGATCACCGTTTCAGCGGACACCGACCGGGCCCATCAGCCCCGTGGCTTCACCATCGGCCTGCAGGCCGGACCTCCGGAGGCCGGGGAGCCCCCCCTGGATCTCAGCCTGGAGGAGTGGAGCCTCCGCTCGTGCGCGGATCTGGTGCTGGAGGCCACGGGCCTGCGGCTCACGGTGACGCAGGCGTCGCCCTGAAGGTGCGCCAGACCACCTGATCGATCCTCCCGAGGGTCTGGGGCGCCAGGCTGCCGGCGCTGGCCGTCACCAGGTCGGGCCGGCCGGCCAGGACCCGCAGACCGCTGCCCAGGGGGAAGCGCTTCTCACCGGTGAAGGTGCCGCGGAAGAGCGTCTCCCCGGCGGCCGTGCGCACCTCCAGCCAGCTGGGCTGGCGGCTCTCCAGCAGCAGCTGATCCGGCGCCGGCCGGGGTGCCGCCGGTGCAAGGGCCGGTGAGGCTGGCTGGCCGGAGGCGGTGGGCTGGCCGGAGGCCGTGGCCTGGCCGGGGGACGCCGCCGGTGAGGGAATTCCGGCCGCCGGCGGGGAGGGGACCAGGCCCTTCAGGGCCGCCACCGCGACGGCACCGCCCCCCAGGAGGACCAGGACCCCCCACAACCAGCCGGGGGGGCCGCTGCGGCGGGCGGGGGCCGTCGCCGTCAGGACCTTGCGCTGCAGGGGCCGGGCGGCAGGCTTGCGCCCCACCCGCATCAGGCGGCTGTTCTGCAGATCGCTGATCTGCTGGCTGACGTCGATCCCCAGGGCGCCCGCCACCCGCTTGGCCTGGGCCACCACGAAGACGGCCTCCGGCAGGTGCCGGTGGTCGCCGGTCTCGAGGGCCATCAGCTGCTCGCTTCCCAGCCGCAGGCGGTCGGCCAGGTCCTCCAGGCTCAGACCCTGGCCCCGGCGGGCCGTGGCCAGCCGTTCGCCCAGCTCGACGAGTTCCGGGATCGGAGCGCTCCAGTCCTCTGCGGCCATGGTCGCGGCAGGAGATTCGGGCAAGGGCAGTGTCTCCTGAAGCGCTGCGTAGCCAGCAGTATGACGAGCGGTCCGGATCGAGACCAGCACCCGTCGCTGGGGACCTTACCGGTGCAGAAACCGGAGGAAAGACATGGGCGATACTGGATTCGAACCAGTGACCCCTTCCGTGTGAAGGAAGTGCGCTACCGCTGTGCTAATCGCCCGTCATTGCGGCCGACACCTCTTCGACGCTGAAAGTGGTTCTTTCTGCGGCTGACGGTTCCGGCCCGGCCCGTGGGCCAGAACCCTCCTACACGGTCGCCGAACTCACTGTCAAATGCCGGCTAGCTGCTGCAGCCAGTGCGCACCCGGCTGACCGCCACGGGATTGAATTCGATGCTCGCCGGCCCGGTGAACAGATCGGGCTGCAGGTCCCTCAGGGCCTGGGCGTCCCGGTCGAGGCGGTCCTGGGCGGCGGTGATGCGGGCCTCCCGCCGCTGGAGCCACCGCGCCCGCTCGCCGGCCACCTGCTGCTCCCAGGCCCCGAGGGCCTCCTCGTAGCGTTCGCGGTCGAGGCGCTGGTCCTCCGGGCGGTACCGGGATTCCCTGCCGTCGTCCAGGGGCTGGGGGGGCGCCACGCTGGGGCGGAAGGGGCTGTTGCGCGCCGCCGCCAGCTCCTGTTCGGCGTTGCGCAGGGACTCCATCAGGGTGGCGATCCTCCCCTGACGCCGGCGGCAGCTGTCGAGGGCCTCGCGCCGGGCGGCCGCCGCCTTCTCCATCGCCGCCCGCTCCATCGCCAGGCTGCGGTCCGTGCCGGGCAGGCAGCGGAAGTAGCTCAGGGCCGCCCTGAACGGATCGCCGGCGGCGGCGCTGAGCCGGCGGCAGCGCTCCTGGCCGGCCTCACTCACCCCGGCCCCCTGGCAGCCACCGGCCAGCAGGGTCAGGCCCAGCAGCACCGGCAGCAACGTCCGGACTCGGCTTCCACGGGAACTGGCCATCGCCCTCGAAACGCCCCTCGGAGGCACACCGCATCCATTGTCGCCACCGCCCCGGCGCTCCGATGCCCGACGCAGCCGCCCCCTACGGCGGCACTCGCACCACCCGGAAGGTCAGGTTGAGCCGGGGGGCGCCCACCTTCAGCCGCCGTGGCAGTCCGTGCTGCCAGTGGCGCTGGGTGGGCGGGTCCATCAGCAGCAGGTCCCCGTGGCCCAGTTCCACCGCCAGGGTCGGGGCGGTGCCCCGCTGGCGGGGGCGGAAGCGCAGGGTGCGGCTCGCCCCCAGGCTCAGGGAGGCGATCGGTGCCTCAGGGTCGAGCTCGGCCTCGTCATCGGCGTGCCAGCCCATGGCATCGCGGCCGTCGCGGTAGAGATTCAGCAGCAGGGAATTGAAGTCCCGCATGGCTGCCTCCCCCACACGCCGGCGGATGGCGCCGGTGAGGGGGGTCCAGGGCTCGATGGCGTTGTCCAGGCCCGAGTAGCGGTAGCCGCAGCCCGGATCGGCCATCCAGCAGGTGAGGCGGGGCATGGCGTGGCGGCGGCCGTAGACGGTGATGGACTCCTGCTTCCAGGGCACCTCCTCCAGCAGGGTCCGCAGCCAGCCATCGGCCTCCGCGGCCCCCACCCAACCCCGCCAGTGGCGCAGGCGGGGGGCCGCCGCCGTCACTCGGCGCCGCCGCGGAAGAGGTGGTTGTGGCTGGCGGAATAGAGCAGGGAACGGGCCCCGCCGGCGTCCCGCAGGGCCGGACTCACCACGTAGAGGGTGGTGCGGATCAGGTTCCGCTCGCGGCTGACCCGGGCCATCGCCTCCAGGGGCACCACCGTGAGCCACTGGTCGGGCCAGCTGACCCGGTAGCCGATGGCCACGGGGGTGTCCGCCGGGTAGTGCTGCAGGAGTTCCCCCTGCACCTCCTCCACATGGCGGGCGCTCAGGTACAGGCACAGGGAGGCCTGCAGGGCGGCGAGCCGGGCCAGGGATTCCCGCTCCGGCGTGCCGGTGCGTCCGCCCGCCCGGCTCAGCACGATCGTCTGCACCCGGCCGGGGATGGTCAGCTCGGCCCCCAGGGCGGCGGCGGTGGCCTGGTAGGCGCTCAGGCCCGGCACCACCTCCACGGCCAGGCCGGCGTCGGCCAGGCGGCAGATCTGCTCCTGCAGGGCGCCATAGAGGCAGGGATCGCCGTCATGGAGGCGCACCACCCGCTGCCCCGCCTGGGCCCGCTCCAGCACCACGGCCATCACCTCCTCGAGGGTGAGGGTGCTGGTGCGGACGCTCTCGCAGCCCGGCGGCGCCAGGGCGGCGATCTGGGGATTCACCAGGGAGTCGGTCCAGACCAGCACCTGGGCCGATTCGATGGCCCGCGCGGCCCGGAGGGTGAGCAGGTCCGGGGCGCCGGGACCGGCTCCCACGATCTGGACGGTGGCTGTCATGCGGTCAGGCCGGAGGGGTCGGGGAGGGGACGGCGGAAGCGGTAGAGCCAGAGCAGGCCCGCCCCCCCCAGCAGGATCAGCAGCAGGCTCATCAGCTGGGCCATGCGCAGGCCGCCGCTGCAGAAGGGGGGCTGGGAGAACAGGCAGAGGGGATCGAGCCGCAGCCCCTCGATCCAGAGGCGGCCGCTGCTGTAGGCCATCAGGTAGACGCAGCTCAGGGCACCGGCCGGCAGCCGCAGGCGGCCGCTGCCGCCGAGGCGGAACAGGACCAGGAGCAGGGCGCAGACCCCCAGGTTCCAGAGCGACTCGTACAGGAAGGTGGGATGGAACGACGCCTGCTCGAGGAACTCCTGCGGCCGGTTGGCCATGGGAATCGTCAGGGCCCAGGGGAGGTTGGTGGGCAGGCCGAAGGCCTCGGAGTTGAAGAAGTTGCCCCAGCGTCCGATTGCCTGGCCCAGGGCCACGGCGGGCACGAGCACATCCAGCAGCGGCCAGAAGGCCTGGCGGCGCCAGCGGCAGAAGAGCACCGTCACCAGCGTGCCGCCGATCAGGGCGCCGTGGATGGCGATGCCGCCGCGCCAGATGGCGAAGACATCGGACCAGTCACTGCGGTACTGGCGCCATTCCAGGGCCACGTAGTAGATCCGGGCACCCACGACGGCCCCGAGCACCATCAGGGGCAGCAGGTCGGCGATCAGGGCCGGGTCGATGCCCCTGAGGCGGCCCAGCCGGGTGGCCAGCAGCAGACCCAGCAGGACCGCCAGGGCGATGAGCAGGCCGTACCAGCGAACGGAAACGGGACCCAGCTGGAAGATCAGGGGTCCCGGGGAGGTGAAGAGGCCGAGAGGAAGGCTCAGAAGCCCTCCGCCGCCTGGACCTTCTCGATCTGGCGCTTCTTGAGCACCAGCATGATCTGGGCGAGGGCCACGGCGGCGAAGAAGGCCAGCAGGCCATAGATGCGCACCGGGTTCTGAAGGACCACCTCGGCGTCGATCTGGCCGAAGCCACCGACGTTGGGGTCGTTGGTGATCGGTGCGCCGGCCTCGACGGCGTCGCCGACGGCGACGGTCAGGGTGGGCCCGGCGGGCACCGTCTCGGTGACGCTGCCGGCGGCGCCGGTGATCTCCACCACGGTGGCGCCGTTGGCGTCGGTGCTGATGGCGCTGACCGTGCCGGCCGCCGGGGCGGTGTAGACGGTGTTGTTGGTCTTCTCACCCTCGGGGGTCACCTGGCCGCGGCCGCGGTTGGCTCCGACGTGGACCTGGTACTTGCCGAAGTGGATGGCGCTGTCGGTGGCCGGGTCGGGGGAGAGGATCGGGAAGACGATCTCCTGGTGCTGGTCACCGGGGAGGGGGCCCACCAGGAGGATGTTGGGCTGGTCGTCGCTGTACTGGGTGTAGTAGATGCCGGCGGTCTCCTCCTTGAGCTCATCGCTGAGGCGGTCCTGGGGGGCCAGGGTGAAGCCGTCGGGGAGCATCACCACCGCGCCGACGTTCAGGCCGGCCGGGCTGCCGTTACCGGAGACCTGCTGCACCGAGGTGTCGTAGGGGATTTCGACCACCGCCTTGAACACCGTGTCGGGGAACACCGCCTGGGGCACCTCCACCCGGGTGGCCTTCTTGGCCAGGTGGCAGTTGGCGCAGACGATCTTGCCCGTGGCCTCACGCGGATTGGCGTAGTTCTGCTGGGCCCAGAAGGGGTAGGCCCAGCTGGGGCTGGCCCCCAGGAGCACCACGCCCAGCGAGAGGCTGACGGTGAGCAGGGTGCCGAACAGGGGGGAGAGGAAGCGGCGCATGGGGGTGGAGGTGGCGGGCGTCGGAGAGGAGAACGGGGAGGGGATTCAGGCGCCGATCAGGCCCACCAGGCCTTTTCGCCCGTGCGGAAATCGGTTTCGGTCCACTGGCTGAGGAACACGTTGTCGTTCTCGACGCTGACGTGGGCCAGGGCCAGGGAGAGGGGCGCCGGGCCGCGCACCACCTTGCCGGTGGCGTCGTACTGGCTGCCGTGGCAGGGGCAGATGAAGCGGTTGGCGCCGCTGTTCCAGGGCACCACGCAGCCCAGGTGGGTGCAGATGGCGTTGATGCCGTAGTCGCCGATGGCCTCGCCACCCTCGACCAGCAGATAGGTGGGGTCACCCTTGAGACCCTGCACCAGGCTGCGGTCACCCTCCTTGTGGGTGGCCAGCCAGCCGGTGGCGGTGACGCTGTTGCCCAGTTCGTCCTTGGCGGTGACGCCGCCACCGCTGCCCGCGGCCTTGGGCGGGATGAAGTAGTTCACGACCGGGTAGAGGGCACCCAGGGCCACCCCCGTGACGGAGCCGAAGGTCAGCAGGTTCATGAACTGGCGGCGGCCCATGCCGGGCACATCACCAGAGGCACCGCCGTTCGAAGAGGCCGCAGGGATCTGGGTCATAGGGAACGGCGCGGTGTGACCGATTGACGTGGCGCCCATTATGAACCTTGCCCTTCCCGCCCCGGGTCCGAGCCGCACCCGGCCGAGACCGGCTGCAACATGCTGTTGTGGAGTGCGCCGTCCGCCATGACCTCACCGGAACCGCTGCGGCGGGAGGAACTGCTGGAGCTGCTGCGCAGCCGGTGGCAGGCCTCCTATGACCTGCAGCTGGTCCAGCGTCGCGGCCGCCTCTACCTGCATGTGATGTGGGGCTATCTCGAGCAGCAGTCGTTCCCGCTCACCCCCGAGGCCTACGAAGCGCACCTCGAGGAGCTGGTGGGCTCCCTCAACGGCCTCGGGGTGGCGTCCCAGGTGCGCCAGTGGCTGCGGACCACCAACGACAGGCCCCGGCTGGGCAAGGCCCTGTCCCTGCCCCTGGAGCTGCCGGCGGGGCGCGCCAGCGAGTTCATGCTCTGAGGCCCGGCCGGGCGCCGGCCGATCAGGTGGAGGGGGAGGGGGAGGGCCGCAGCCCCTCGGCCAGGGCCACCAGGGCCACCCCCAGCAGGTAGAGCGCCGTGATCGCCCCGGTGAGCAGCAGCATCGTGATCGGGTCGGTGGAGGGGGTCAGCACCGCCCCGGCCAGGGCCGCCACCAGCACCACCCAGCGCCAGGCTCCCAACATGGTGCGCCAGTCGATCAGCCCCAGGGCACCCAGCAGCAGCTGCAGCACCGGCAGCTGGAAGGCGAGGGCCGTGGCCACCATCAGCAGCAGCACGAAGTCGAGATAGCGCTCGATCGACCAGATCGGCTCCACCACATCGGCCCCGTAGGAGACCAGGAAGCGCAGGGCGGCCGGCACCAGGGCCCACCAGGCGAAGGCCAGACCGGCCGCGAACAGCACCGTCGAGCCGGCGACGGCGGGGGCCACCAGCCGCCGCTCCCGCCGGGTAAGCCCCGGCAGCACGAAGGCCAGGACCTCGAAGATCACGTAGGGCAGGGCCAGGGTGAGCCCCGCATAGCCGGCCACCTTCAGCGACACGAACAGGAATTCGCCCGGGGCCAGCTGCAGGAAGCGGATCCCCTCGGCCGGCACCTCCAGCAGCCGCACCAGGGGCCGCACCGCCAGCAGGCAGGCGGCGGCGCCGACCACCACCGCCAGCAGGCTGCGAAGCACCCGCCGGCGGAGCTCCTCGAGGTGCTCCACCAGGCTCATGTGAACCTCGCCGGGGAACTCGCCGGGGAAGGTGTCCTCGGGGATGGGGTCGCTCATGGCTGTTCCGTTCCCGGCAGCCTAGGGGGCGCGGCCAGCAGACCTGCGGCCCGTTCGGGCACCGCCCACAGCACCTCGCCCCCCCGGTGACGCACCGTTCCGGGGCCGGCGCCGGCGATGCGCTGCAGATCCGTGGTCGGCACCATCACCACCGGCACCCGGCCGTTGGCCCGGCCGCGGCTGAAGTGGGCCGCCAGGTCGGCCGCCTCCCGCAGGTCCGCGTCGCTGGGGGTGCCCTCCGAGCCCTTGAGCACCACGTGGCTGCCAGGACACTCCTGGGCATGGAACCAGAGGTCGCCGCGCCGGGCCTGCTGCAGGCTGATCCATTCGTTCTGGCGATGGTTGCGGCCCACCTGCAGCCGCAGGCCACCGCTGCTGCGCAGTTCCAGCGGGGCCGGAGCGCTGCCGGCCGCCCCGCGCCGGACCCGCCGGGACGGCCCGGGCCCCTGGCCCTCCCGGGCGGGCAGCAGGACGGGGAGGTCCTCCTCCACGGCGGCCAGCTGGGCCCCGTTTTCCGCCTGTTCGAGGAAGGTGAGGCTGGCTTCGATGGCGGCCAGCCGCTGCTGGTGCAGCTCTAGCCGCGGGGTGATCGCGGCCACGGAACGGCGCAGCTTGCGGGCCCGGCGGTACAGCCGCTGGGCTTCGTCGATCTCCTCCCGCGACGGCGACGGTCGGCTGAGCAGGCCGTCCGCCTGGCGCTGCATCGCGTCACTGCCGGGCACGGCCGCCAGCAGGCTCTGCTGCTGGTCGGCGTTGCGGCGCTCCTTGGCCAGTGCGTTCAGCAGCCGCTGCCGCAGGCTCGCCCGCCGCTGCTCCAGCTCCCGGCTCCCGAGGCGATCGGCGTAGTAGCCCGCCAGCCCCCGGTTGATCGCCCAGTCGTCGTCGTCGTCGTTGTCGGCGGCCGGCGGCCCTTCAGGGTCCCAGCAGCGGTAGTCGCTGGGGCCGCCCCAGCCCAGCTGGAAGTGCTCCTCGGCCACCGTCTCCAGCCAGAGCCGCCAGCGGTGCCAGAGCCGCTGCCAGGCTTCCTCCTCCAGGCTCTGCACGGGCCGGGCCAGCCCGTCCTGCGCCAGCTGGCGGGCCAGGGCCGGGCCGACCCCCTGGTAGGCGCCCATCAGGGCCTCGCCGACGGTCTGGGGCAGGAGGCCGAGGCGCCGCCGCCAGGAGGCGACCTCCTCCTCCAGCCGGGGCGGTTCGCCGGCCATGGGCGGTGGCGGCTGGTAGGGATCGCCGGTGCCGATCGGCCGCAGTCGCGACCGGTCCTGGCGCACCTGGCGGGCCAGGGCGATCACCCGCTGGTCTTCGTCGAGCAGGAACAGGTTGCTGTGGCGCCCCATCAGCTCCAGCACCAGCTGCCTCCGGATCGGCTCACCGGGTCTGGGGGCGAAGCCCAGGCTCACCACCCGCTCCCAGCCCTGCTGCTCCAGGCTCACCAGGGCCAGGCCCCGCAGGCCGTGCTGCAGCTGCTGGGCCAGGGTGCTGCCCTCCCCCTGCTTCATCGGCGGTTCGACCACCAGCAGGCGCGGGGCCTCCGCCAGCCAGCTGAGCTCCAGCCAGAGGGTGCCCCGCAGGCTGCGCAGGCCCAGCTGCAGGCGGTGGGCATCGGGCTGCTGGGCCTTCTCGAAACGGCTGGGCAGCAGGCCGCGGCGCATCTCGGCCAGCACGGCGCGCAGGCTGGTCACATCCATGGCCTGGATGGACGGGGATGGGGCCATCGCCTCCTCTGTCGCCTCAGAGCGGTCCACCCCTACTGTGCGCCCCAGCGCCAGTCATCCATGGACTCCCCCCCCTCCAGCGGCCGGCTCACGGTGATCACCGGCCCCAGCGGGGTGGGCAAGGGGACCCTGGTGGCCCGGCTGCTGCAGCGGCACCCCGCCCTGTGGCTGTCCGTCTCGGCCACCACCCGCTCGCCCCGGCCCGGTGAGATCGACGGGCAGCACTACTTCTTCCTGACGCGCCCCGCCTTCGAGGCCCAGGTGGCCGGCGGGGGCTTCCTGGAGTGGGCCGAGTTCGCGGGCCACCTCTACGGCACCCCCCGGCCCCCGGTGGAGGCCCAGCTCGCCCAGGGGCGGCCGGTGCTGCTGGAGATCGAGCTGGAGGGTGCCCGCCAGGTGCGGCGCACCTTCCCGGCGGCCTTTCAGCTGCTGATCAAGCCGCCCAGCTTCGAGGAACTGGAGCGCCGCATCCGGGGCCGCGGCACCGACAGCGACGAGGCGATCACGCGGCGGCTGGCGCGGGCACGCCAGGAGCTCACGGCCGAGGCGGAGTTCGATGCCGTGCTGGTCAACGGCGACCTTGACCTGGCCCTGCAGGAACTGGAGGGGCTGCTGGGATTTCACGACGTCGTCTGACAGCACCGCCAGGGACGTGCCGCCATGAAAAAGCGGCCCTTCAAGGGGCCGCAAGGTTGGTTGGGCTGCCGCAAGCTTGGGGGCAGCCCCGTCGCTGGCTTCAGGGTCAGTGGATGATCAGATCCGGGAAGAAGCGGAAGACCTCGATCGTGATGCCGGCGGTGAGGGTGAACCAGACGGCGGCCACGACGGGAGCGGTGGTGAGGAATTTCTTCATGGCTCTTGGAATCAGCGGGGGGAAACGGTGACTTTGGAGTCGGATTCCACCAGGGCTCCGCTGGTGAACTCCTTGAGGGCCGCCAGGGGCCAGACGGCGGCGGCCAGGGTGGTCTTGAAGGCCAGGGGCAGATCGATCTGGATTTCACGCATGGTGGCGTCCTTGCTGCCGCGGATGGCGATCAGGTAGCCACGGCCGGCCCAGCCGATCGTGCCGGCGATGTACAGAAAGAGGAGGCCGGGGATCGTGAAGTCACCGGCGTGGCTCCAGCGGCCATCCGTGATCAGGTGGGGCAGGCCATCGGTGCCACACAGGGCGTCCCCGTAATACGCGAAGCGGGCCTTGGCCTGATCCGTTTTCGCAGCGGCGGCGCGCTGCTGGAAGCGGGGGGTCTCGCTGCAGGGGGTGAGTCCGCCGATGTCGGCCCGGGCCGAGGGGGCGAAGCCGAAGAGCAGGAACACGGACGCCACCAGGGCGAAGGCCCGGATGGCGAAGGAACGACTGGAGAGAAGACGGCGCATGGAGAGGGGCCGCGGGGGAACTGCCGCGGGGCAGGATGGCTCGTGCGGACAGTAGGGGAGCTCCCCAGGGAGCATGCGCACGGTTCTGGCCCTCGAAACAAGTTGTGACGAGTCAGCGGCGGCGATCGTGGCCGGGCGGCGGGTGCTGGCGGGGGCCGTGGCCTCCCAGATGGAGGAGCACGCCCGCTGGGGCGGGGTGGTGCCGGAGATCGCCTCGCGCCGCCACGTGGAGGCGCTGCCGGCCCTGATCGCCCGGGTGCTGGAGGAGAGCGGTCTGGCCATGGCCGATCTCGATGCCGTCGCCGCCACGGTCGCCCCCGGCCTGGCCGGGGCCCTGCTGGTGGGGTCGGTCACGGCGCGCACCCTGGCGCGGCTGCATGGCAAGCCCTTCCTGGGGGTGCATCACCTGGAGGGGCATCTGTGCTCGGTGCACCTGGGCGACCCCCTCCCGGCGGGTCCGTACCTCGTGCTGCTGGTCAGCGGCGGCCACACCGAGCTGATCCGCGTCGATGGTCCCGGGGCCTACACCCGCCTGGGCCGCAGCCGCGACGATGCGGCCGGCGAATGCTTCGACAAGGTGGCCCGGCTGCTCGGGCTGGGCTACCCGGGTGGGCCCGCCATCGAGGCGGCGGCGGCCGGTGGCGACCCTGGTCGTTTCCGCTTCCCCAAGGGGAGGGTCTCCCTTCCCGAAGGGGGCTTCCATCCCTACGACTTCAGCTTCAGCGGCCTCAAGACGGCGGTGCTGCGCCAGGTGCAGCGGCTCGCTGGCGAGGGCGTTCCCCTGCCCGTGGCCGACCTGGCGGCGAGCTTCGAGCAGGGGGTGGCCGAGGTGCTGGTGGAGCGCAGCTGCCGCTGTGCCGTCGAGGCGGGCCTGGAGACGGTGGTGCTGGTGGGGGGCGTGGCCGCCAACCGGCGCCTGCGCCGCCTGATGGCGGAGGCGACCGCCGCCCGCAGCCTCTCCTGGCGCGTCGCGCCCCTGGCCTACTGCACCGACAACGCCGCCATGGTGGGCCTGGCGGCGGTCGAGCGGCTCGAGGCGGGGGGGCGCAGCGGGATCAGCCTGGGGGTGGCGGCCCGGCTCCCCCTGGAGCAGGCGGGCGCCCTCTATGCGCCACAGCCACCCTTTTGATGCCCTTAAGGTGGGTGGATAGCCTTACCGTCTGGCCCCATGGCCCCCGCGAACCCCCTGCCCCTTGAGCAGGGCGAAACCTCCCTCATCGACACGGAACCCGTGTCCCAGCAGGAACTCAACGCCTGGCGCCGTGGTTTCACCCCCCAGGCCGAGATCTGGAACGGCCGTCTGGCGATGCTCGGCCTTTCCGTGGGCCTCGGAGTTCTGCTGCTGGTGCGGCTGGCCGGCGGCTGAGCTCCGGCCCGTTTCTCCGCCCTCCCACAGTCCTCAGTCTTCCGAAAACCTGCTGTTCAGGTCCGCCCGCGCATCGTCTGGGCCAGTTCGCTGGGCCTGAGGCTGGCGGCGAGAGCATCTTCCGCGTGGACCCTGCCGGCGGACACCAGATTGGCGAGATACTGATTGGAGGTGATCATGCCGTCGAAACCGCTGCGGGCCATGATCGATTCGATCTCATCGAGATTGGCCCGCATGATGTAGTCCTTGCAGGCATCAGTGTTGATGAAGACGTCGTGGTACGACGCCCGTTTGCCATCCACCGTCTTGATCAGGCCCTGGGAGATCACCCCCAGCAGCGAATCGGCCACCGATCGCCGGATGATCTCCTGTTCGTCGGGGGGATACATACCCAGCATCCGCTCGACGGAGCGCACGGCCGAGTTGGTGTGCAGGGTGCCCAGCAGCAGGTGTCCGGCCTGGGACGCTTCGATCGCCGTGGTGAGGGTGTCCTGGTCGCGGATCTCCCCCACCAGGATCACGTCCGGATCCTCCCGGAGTGCGGCGCGGAGCGCCGTCTTGAAGTGGCGGGTGTGGCTGCCCAGTTCCCGCTGGCGGATCAGAGACTGGCGGCTCTGGTGCACGAATTCGACCGGATCCTCGATGGTGAGGATGTGGCGCTTCATCGTGCGGTTGATGTGGTCGATCACCGCGGCCAGGGTGGTGCTCTTGCCTGAGCCCGTCGGGCCGGTGACCAGAAGCATGCCCTTGGGACGCTGGGCCAGATCCTTGAGCACCGGCGGCAGGTTGAGCTCGTCGATGGTGGGAATGGCCTGGGGAATCAGCCGCAGGACCATCGCCGGACCCTGCAGGGATTCGAGCAGGTTGATCCGCACCCGCACGAAACCGAAGGCGTAGGAGCCGTCGTATTCCTTCTGCTGGAAGAAACGATCGATCTGGGCCGGCTCCAGGATCTCCCGCAGCCAGTCGCGGAAGGTGTTGCCATCGGTCATGCCCAGACCGGCCAGGATCATGTCGCCGCGGCTGCGGAACCTGGGCTGCTCACCGACGCCGAGGTGGATGTCGGAGAAATTCCGTTCGAAGGCCACCCGAACGATCTGCTCGAGCGTCGGCGGGGCTCCACCATCGTCAGACATCGGCGTGCCCTGGACAGAAAGGGCAGCCCCTGCCTGCAGGCTCACGGGGGGCGGTGGTGGTGGGGCCTGGGGCATGGAGGAACGCGGCTGGAGCGCGGGGCGGTCCCGCTGGTCGATGGCGTTGGTCGAATGAGGCGGGCGAATTCGCCGACACGAATGTGACGCTCCGAGGGGATCCTAGGGGCGGATTCGCATCTGTGGACCAAGGCGACGACCGGCGCCCCGCCTGGCGGGGGAGTGGTGAACCCAGGCTGCCTAGGATCGTCCAATCCGCGTCGGCCCGTGTCCCTACAGCCTCTGGTCAGCATCGTTCTGGGCACGCGCCCCGAGGCCATCAAGCTGGCTCCGGTGATCCTGGCCTTCCAGCGGTCGCAGGACTTCCGCACCCGCGTCGTCCTCACCGGACAGCATCGCGAGATGGTCACCCAGGTGATGCATCTGTTCGGCCTCACCGCCGACCATGACCTGGCCCTGATGGCCCCGAAGCAGACCCTCACCCACGTCACCTGCGCCGCCCTGCAGGGACTGAAGCAGGAGTTCGAGGAGCACCGCCCCGACCTCGTGCTCGTCCAGGGCGACACCACCACCGCCTTCGCCAGCGCCCTGGCCGCCTTCTACGAACAGATCCCCGTCGGCCATGTGGAGGCTGGCCTGCGCACCGACGACCTGCTCGACCCCTTCCCCGAGGAAGCCAACCGCCGCCTGATCTCCCAGCTGGCCCGCCTCCACTTCGCCCCCACGGCCCAGTCGGCGGCGAACCTGAGGGCCTCGGGGGTGGTGGGCGAGATCCTCACCACGGGCAACACGGTCATTGATGCCCTGCTGCTGATGGCCAGCACGGCCCCCGACTGGGACCTGCCCGGCCTCGACTGGCAGAACCAGCGGGTGCTGCTGGCCACCGTGCACCGCCGCGAGAACTGGGGCGAGCGCCTCCAGGACATCGGCCGTGGCTTCCTCGCCCTGCTCGAACGCTTCCCCGACACCGCCCTGCTGCTGCCGCTGCACCGCAATCCCACGGTGCGGGAGCCCCTGCAGGCCCTGCTCGGCTCCCACCCCCGCGCCTTCCTCATCGAGCCGCTCGACTACGACCGCCTGGTGGCGGCGATGCGCGGCTGCACGCTGCTGCTCACCGATTCGGGTGGCCTGCAGGAGGAGGCCCCAGCCCTGGGCAAGCCCGTGCTGGTGTTGCGCCGCACCACCGAGCGGCCGGAGGCGGTGGCGGCGGGCACGGCGAAGCTGATCGGCACCGACAGCGAGGCGATCCTGGCGGAGGGCAGCCGGCTCCTGGAGGACCCGGAGGCCTACGGGGCCATGGCCCACGCCCACAACCCCTTCGGCGACGGGGCGGCCAGTGGCCGGATCGTCGAGGCGGCGCGCCGCTACCTGGGCCTCGCCACCTAGGGGCGCTTCTTGGCCCAGGGGGGCAGGTCGATGAACACCCGGGTGCCGCTCTCCAGGCCCGAAAGGATCTGGGTGTCCTTGCCGCTGCTGGCCCCCAGCTCCACGGGCTGGAAGGTGGGTTCCTGGCCCTTGCCCACCAGCAGCACCCCCGGCCGGCCGTCCTCGGTGACGATGGCGACGGTGGGCACCACGGTCCTGGCCTGAAGGGTGCCGGTCTGGAAGTCGATGTCGGCGGTCATGCCGATCCGCAGTTCCGGGGCCGGATCGGTGAGCTGGAGCTTCACCTCGAAGGAGGTGACGTTGTTGGTCTTCACCGCCCTCGGGGCGATCTGGCGCACGATGGCCTGGAAGCGACGGTCGGGGAAGGCATCGACGCGCACGCTGGCGGGCAGGCCCACCCGCAGCCGGCCGATGTCGCTTTCCGGCACCTTGGCGACCACCTCCAGCCCTTCGGAGAGCTCCACGATCGAGGAGCTGGTGGCGCCGGCGGTGGCCGAAGCGGTGGTGGTCGGGGTGACGAAGGCCCCCGGTTCGGCGTAGCGCTGGCTGATCACCCCGTCGAAGGGGGCCCGCACGATCAGCTCGTCCTTCTCCACCATGCGCTGGCGGAGCCGTTGCCGGGCAGCGGCGGTGGCCAGCCGCCGCACCTCCGCCTCGGAACGGAAGCGATTCATGGTGTCGAGGCTGATCGCCCCCTGGCGGAACAGGGGTTCGTTGCGGCGCAGCTCGCTGTCGCTGCGGCGCTGCTCCGACTCCGCCGACTGCACGTTGGCCTGCAGTTCCATCAGCCGGTCGCGCAGGTCGCCGTCATCCATCAGGGCCAGGGGCTGGCCCCGGCGCACGCTGTCGCCCTCGTCGACCATCAGCTCCAGCAGCACCCCCTGCCGCTTGGGGCTGACATTCACCCGCTTGACGGCATCGAGCTCGCCGCTGGCGGTGATCACCCCGGGCAGGGAGCCCTCGCGGGCCACCACGGTGAAGGGGGCCAGGTCGCGGCCGGCCTGCAGGCGCTGCCGCTGCCAGAGCCCGGCCGTGGCGAGCAGGGCCAGGCCCACGGCCAGGCCGATCCAGAGGCGGCGGCGGCGGCCGCGGCGCCGGCCCTTCACCGCGGGAGTGGCTGGCGAGGGAGCCTCCCGGGTCGGAGCGGGGGCCGGCGGCAGGGGGGTGATGGCGGGAATGGGCCGGCGGATCGCTTGGGACAGTTTCGCGCGCCCGCGCGGTGGTTGTGAATGGCGGGAGACCGAAGGCCCCCGTCCGGGCGCCCCCTACATTTCCCCCATGCTCAAAGCCGGAATCGTCGGGCTGCCCAATGTGGGCAAGTCGACCCTCTTCAACGCCCTGGTGGCCAACGCCCAGGCCCAGGCGGCCAACTTCCCCTTCTGCACCATCGAGCCCAATGTGGGGGTGGTGGCTGTTCCCGATGAGCGCCTGCAGAAGCTCTCCGATCTCTCCAGTTCCAAGGAGATCGTGCCGACCCGCGTCGAATTCGTGGACATCGCCGGGCTGGTGCAGGGGGCGAGCCAGGGGGAGGGACTCGGCAACAAGTTCCTGGCCAACATCCGCGAAGTCGATGCAATCGTCCACGTGGTGCGCTGCTTCGAGGACGACGATGTGATCCACGTCTCCGGCAGCGTCGACCCGGTGCGGGACGCCGAGATCATCAACCTGGAACTGGGGCTGGCGGATCTGGCCCAGATCGAGAAGCGGCGCGAGCGGCTCAAGAAACAGATGCGCACCAGCAAGGAGGCCGCCGCGGAGGACGGCGCCCTGGCCCGGCTGCAGGCGGAACTGGAGCAGGGCGGCGCCGTGCGGCGGGTGACCCTGACCGAGGAGGAGCAGGCCCTGGTGCGCAACCTGGGCCTGCTGACCGGCAAGCCGATCATCTATGCCACCAACGTCAGCGAGGACGACCTGGCGGAGGGCAACGCCTGGGTGGCCGCCGTCGAGGCCCTGGCCGCCCGGGAGGGGGCCGAAGCGGTGCGCATCTCCGCCCAGGTGGAGGCCGAGCTGGTGGATCTGGCCGCCGAGGAGCGCTCCGACTACCTGGCCGGGCTGGGGGTGAGCGAGGGCGGTCTGCAGAGCCTGATCCGCGCCACCTATCGCCTGCTGGGTCTGCGCACCTACTTCACCACCGGCGAGAAGGAGACCCGGGCCTGGACGATCACCGCCGGCATGACCGCCCCCCAGGCGGCCGGTGTGATCCATACCGATTTCGAGCGCGGCTTCATCCGTGCCCAGACCATCGCCTACGCCCAGCTGCTGGAGGCAGGCACCCTGGCCGAGGCCCGCAACCGGGGCTGGCTGCGCAGCGAGGGCAAGGAGTATGTGGTGGCCGAGGGCGATGTGATGGAGTTCCTGTTCAACGTCTGACGACGCCCCGTGGCCATCCCTGTCGGTTTCATCGGCCTCGGGGCCCTGGGCGCGCCGATGGCCGCCAACCTGCTGGCCCAGGGCTTCCCGCTCACGGTCCACAACCGCCACCGTGACCGCGAGCTGCCCCTGGCCGTCGCCGGGGCCACACGGGCGGCCACGCCGGCGGCGGCGGCCCGGGGCGCCGCGGTGCTCGCCCTCTGCCTGAGCGACGACGCGGCGGTGGCGGCGGTGCTGCTGGGTGAGGGGGGCGACGGTGACGGCGCTGCCGTGGCCGGTCTGGCGCCCGGGGCCCTGGTGGTCGATTTCTCCACCATCGCGCCGCAGACCTCCCGGGCCATGGCCGCCGCCCTGGCCGAGCGCGGTGTGGCCTATCTGGATGCGCCGGTGACCGGCGGTACCGAGGGCGCCAGAGCCGGCACCCTCTCGGTGCTGGTGGGGGGAGCGGCCGCCGACCTGGAGCGGGCCCGGCCGCTGCTGGAGGCCGTGGGCCGCACGATCACGGCGATCGGTCCAGTCGGGGCGGGCCAGGCGGCGAAGGCCGTCAACCAGGTGCTGGTCGCAGGCAGCTACGCGGCGGTGGCCGAGGCCCTGGCCCTGGGGCAGCGGCTTGGCCTGCCGATGGAGGAGGTGCGGCAGGCGCTGCTCGGCGGGGCCGCCGGCTCCTGGGCCCTGGAGCACCGCGGCGGCGCCATGCTGCGGGGCGAGTTCCCGCTCGGGTTCCGCCTGCGGCTGCATCGCAAGGATCTGGCGATCGCCCTGGAGGCCGCCGCCGCCGGGGGCCTGGGGCTGCCGGTGGCCGAGCTGGTGGCGGCGATGGAGGACGACCTGATCGCGGCGGGCCATGGCGACGAGGACGTGTCGGCCCTGGCCCGCTGGTTCAACGCCGGCTCCCGGTGAGCAGTCCTGGCTCCCTACCTTGGTGCCGCTCCTGTGGTGGTGGCCGCCAGGCCGTTGGCTGAATGCTTGAAGCGCCCCCGGCCTCCGCGATCGAACTGCGGGGGCTCAGCAAGCGGTTCCAGGAGGGGGAGAGCGAGCGGACGGTGCTGCAGGCCGTCGACCTGACCATCGCCCCCGGCCAGTTCGTGGTCCTCCTCGGTCAGAGCGGCAGCGGCAAGAGCACCCTGCTGCACCTGATCGGCGGCATCGACACCCCCTCCTCCGGCAGCGTGGGGATCGGCGGGGTGGACCTCACGGCCCTCGACGAGCGCAACCGCACCCTGTTCCGCCGCGACCACATCGGCTTCATCTTCCAGTTCTTCAATCTCATCCCCACCCTGTCGGTGCTGGAGAACGTCACCCTGCCCGGTGAGCTGGCGGGGCGGCCCCGGCCGGCCCTGGAGTCGGCCGCCCGCGACCTGCTCGCCAGGGTGGGGCTGGCCGACCGCGCCTCCACCAGGCCCGACAAGCTCTCCGGCGGCCAGCAGCAGCGTGTGGCCATCGCCCGCGCCCTGCTGCACCAGCCCCTGCTGATCCTGGCCGACGAGCCCACCGGCAACCTCGACGAACACACCGGTGAGCAGGTGCTGCAGTTGCTGATCGATCTCACGCGCCAGCAGGGACGCACCCTGATCATGGCCACCCACAACGGGGCCATCGCCGATCGGGCCGACCGGGTGCTGCGGGTGCAGGACGGCCACCTGCTCGAAGCGTCCGCCCCTGCGGCTGCGGTGCCGGCATGAGCCAGGGGGATGCACCGCCCGTGGTCCGCAACGGGCCCCTGTGGCGCCTGGCGGCCCGGCGCTGGCGTCGCCGCCCGCTCCAGTACCTGCTCTGCATCCTGGGCATCGCCCTGGGGGTGGCGATGCTGGTGTCGATCGATCTGGCCAGCGGCTCGGCCCAGCGGGCCTTCTCCCTCTCCACCGACGCCATCACGGGCCGCACCAGCCATCGCCTGGTGGCGATCGGGCCCGGTGGCGTCCCCGATGCCACCTTCGTGGAGCTGCGCCGCCGCTTTCCGCAGATCCCCGCCGCACCTGTGATCGAGGCCTACGGCCGGGCCGAGGAGCTGGACGGGGAACTGCTGCGGCTGGTGGGGGTCGATCTGTTCAGCGAAGGTCCGTTCCGCGGCCTGCTGGGCGGCGACGGCGATGGCCAAGGGGTCCGCGGGAAACCCGGCGGCAGGGGCTTCGTTCCCTTCCTCACCGAGCCCGGCACGGCCGTGATCGCTGCCGACACCGCCGCGCGCTACGGCCTCCACCCCGGCGCCGCCGACGCCTCCGGAACTCTGCATCTCGATCTGGCCGGGCGGACGACGGCCCTGCGGCTGGTGGGCAGCGTCAGCAGTGATTCGGCCCTGGAGCGCCGCGGGCTGGAGACCCTGCTGCTGGTCGACATCGCCACCGCCCAGGACCTGCTCGCCCCCGCCGGGGCCGCTGCGGCCCCGGCCCTGGGCCACATCGATCTGATCCTCGAGGGCCCCGCCCAGGAGCAGGCCATCCGCACCTGGTTGCCCGCCGGGCTGAAGCTGGAGACGGCGGCGGCGCGCGGCAATGCCGTGCAGCAGATGACGGCCGCCTTCGAGCTCAACCTCACCGCCATGAGCCTGCTGGCCATGGTGGTGGGCATCTTTCTCATCTACAACACGGTCACCTTCAGCGTGGTGCAGCGCCGCAGCCTCTTCGGGGTGCTGCGCTGCCTGGGGGTGACCCGGGGCCAGCTGTTCACCCTGATCCTGGGGGAGGCGGCCCTGTTCAGCCTGGTGGGCTCCCTGCTGGGCCTGGTGCTGGGGGTGGTGCTGGGGCGCACCGTCGTCGGCCTGATCACCCAGACGATCAACGACTTCTACTTCGTGGTCTCGGTGCGGCAGATCAGCCTCTCGGGATTCACCCTGGCGAAGGGAATGCTCGTGGGGGTGGCTTCGGCCCTGGTGGCCTCGGCCCTGCCCGCCTGGGAGGCGATGGCCACCCCGCCGCAGATGACCCTGCAGCGTTCCAGCCTCGAGGCCGGCTGGCAGCGACTGCTGCCCTGGTTCCTGCCGGCGGCCGCCCTCACCGGCGGCCTTGGGGTGCTTCTGCTCCGCTGGGACAGTCGGGATCTGGTGCCCGCCTTCGCCGGCCTGTTCGCCCTGCTGATGGGGGCCGCCCTGCTGATGCCGCCCGTGCTGGCCGCCGTCATGGCGGCCCTGGGCCGGGCCGGCGGCGGTTTCGGGGTGGTGGCCCGCCTCGCCCCCCGCGACATCCTGCGCTCCCTCAGCCGCACCGCGGTGGCCGTGGCGGCCCTGATGGTGGCGGTGTCGGTGATCGTGGGGCTCTCGATCATGATCGGCTCCTTCCGGGGCACGGTGGTCACCTGGCTCGACCAGACCCTCCAGGCCGACCTGTTCGTCTCTCCGCCCAGCACCACCGCCAACCGGGTGCTGGGCAAGGTGGATCCCGCCATCGTCCGGGCCGTCGCCGCGCGCCCTGACCTGCGGGCCCTGGTCACCTTCAACAGCTTCGACGTGCACCTGGTCGACCAGGACCGGGACATCACCCTGATCGCCGCCGGTGGCGATGTCTCCGCCGGCCGGCGCCCCTACGCCTGGGTCCGCCCGGGCGTTGACGATCCCTTCGCCGCCCTGGCAGCCCGCGAGGGGGTGATCCTCTCCGAGGCCGTCTATCTGCGCGACGGCCAGGGCGCCATCCCGGAGCAGGTCAGGCTCGAAACCCCTGATGGCGAAAGGAGCTTCCCGGTGGTCGCCGTCTTCTACGACTATTCCTCCGACCGCGGCAGCGTGCTGATGGACCGCTCCCAGGTGGCGGAGCTCTGGCACGACGACAACGTCGCCTCCCTGGGGCTGTTCCTGGCCCCGGGGGTGGAACCCGAGGCGGTGGCCGCCGAGCTGCGGGAGGACTTCCGCAGTCGCCAGAGCCTGCTGGTGCAGACCAACGGCGCCCTGCGCCAGGGATCGCTGGAGATCTTCGATCGCACCTTCGCCATCACCGGCGCCCTGCAGCTGCTCACGGTGCTGGTGGCCTTCATCGGCATCTTCAGCACCTTGATGAGCCTGCAGCTGGAGCGGGGCCGGGAGTTCGCCGTGCTGCGGGCCGGCGGCATGACGCCCCTACAGCTGGGGCGCCTCACCCTGCTGGAGACCGGCCTGATGGGTCTGCTGGCCGGCACCTGCTCGATGCCCCTGGGCTACGGGCTGGCCTGGGTCCTGGTGCATGTGATCAACGTGCGCTCCTTCGGCTGGACCCTGCAGATCGCCCTGGAGCCCCGCTTCTTCGTCCAGTCCCTGCTGGTTGCGGTGGGGGCGGCGGTGCTGGCGGGCCTCTACCCGGCCCTGCGCCTTGGCCGCATGAACATCAGCGAGGCGCTGCGGCAGGAATGAACCACCCCCATCCCCTGCGCGCCCTGCTGGCCCTGGTGGCCGTGCTGCTGCTGAACCTGGCCGGTGCGGCCCCGGCCGGGGCCAGCAGCGGCATTCGCTGGGGGGAGGCGCCGGAGCCCGAGGGCTTCGTGCGGGCCTTCAGCCCGCGTCAATGGCGTTTCCCCGCCGACTTCGGCCCCCATCCCGAGTACCGGACGGAGTGGTGGTACTACACGGGCAACCTGGAGGGCGACGACGGACGTCCCTTCGGCTACCAGCTGACGATCTTCCGCCAGGCCCTGGCCCCAGCCGCTCCCGAAGCCGCCGCCGCGGAGGCGGCGATCGCCGGCTCCCCCTGGCGCACCCCCCAGGTCTTCTCCGCCCACTTCACCGTCAGCGACATCGCCGCCGGTTCCTTCCTCCAGGAGGAGCGTTTCGCCCGCGGCGCCCTCGGGCTGGCCGGGGCCGAGGCCGATCCCTATGCGGTCTGGCTCAACGACTGGCGCATCAGCGCCGAAGGGCCCGACCGGGTGCGGCTCCAGGCCGCCACCGACGCCATGGCCATCGACCTGAGCCTCACCCAGAGCCGGCCCCCGGTGCTCCAGGGCCAGGACGGCCTCAGCCGCAAGGGGCCCGAGGCGGGCAACGCCTCGCACTACTACTCCCTGGTGCAGCAGCCCACCGAGGGCACGGTCACGGTGGCGGGCCGCACCTACGCCGTCCGCGGGGTCAGCTGGAAGGACCATGAGTTCTCCACCAGCGTCCTCAGCCCGGGCACCGTTGGCTGGGACTGGTTCTCCGCCCAGTTCGAGGACGGCTCCGCCCTGATGCTCTATGGCCTGCGCCGGGAGGACGGCGGCAAGGAGCCCTTCAGCGGCGGCCGCTGGATCGCCGGCGACGAGACGGTGGAGCTCGGCGCCGACGACTACATCCTCACGGTGAAGCGCACCTGGCGCAGCCCCCACAGCGGTGCCACCTACCCCGCCGCCTGGACGCTCACGATTCCACGGCTGGACCTGGAGCTGGCGATCACGCCGCAGATGGCCGATCAGGAGCTGACCACGGCCTCGGCCACCTACTGGGAGGGGGCGCTGCGCTACGAGGGCCACCGGGGCGAGCGGCCGCTGCGGGGCCGCGGCTACGGCGAGCTCACCGGTTACGTCGACCGCCTCGATGGCCTGCGGGGTGGGTGATCGGCGAGGATGGCCCCAGCAGGAGCGAAGGGCCATGGCAGCAGCGGACCATCCCGGGATCCCGTCCCCCCCTTCGGAGGAGGCCGGCGACGCTGCCGCGGCTGCCGCCGAGCATCCCCACAACTTCGACGTCCAGAAGGAGATCCACCGCCGCATCCGCAACGACCCGGATTACGACGACTGGGAGTACGGCACCGAGCCCCTGCCCCACGAGGCCTGGGTGGAGCGGCAGTCCGCCGCCTCAGGGGAGCGCCCGGCGGGGGCCTAGGCCCCGCACCAGCGGCAGTCCCCCCAGGCAGGCCAGGGCCATCAGCAGCCAGAGTCCGGCGCCATGCCCCTGGCCGTCCAGCAGTCGGCCGGCCAGCAGAGGCGCGGCGAAGCCGCTGATGGCGAAGCACTGGGACAGCAGCGCCAGGGCCAGGCCCTGGTGCTCGATCGGGCTGCGTTCCACCACCGCCTCGGTGGCGGTGGGCAGGAAGCAGGCGATCCCGAGGGCCAGGGGCAGCTGGGCGAGCAGCAGCAGGGCCAGACCCCGTTCGCTGTAGGCGGAGGCCGCCAGCAGCAGGTTGCCGGCCGCGAAGCTGACCAGGCTCAGGGTCAGGCCCGTCCTCACCGGCCGGCGGGCGAGGGCCTGACCCACCGGCCACTGGAGCAGCAGCAGCAGAGCCAGCTGCAGGCCGATGGTGAGGGCACCGAGGCTCACCGGCAGGGCGCGGCGCAGCAGGCTGCCCCGCACCAGCTCCAGGGGCAGGGCGCTCTGCATCAGGGCCGGCATCGCCGTGGCCAGCACGGCGACGGCCAGCAGGGGCGCCAGGCCGGGCAGCCAGGGGCCCCAGGGGCTGGGGTGGGCCAGCCGTTCCCTGGGCCTGGGATCCGGCAGCCCCTGGCGCGACAGCACCAGCAGCAGCGCCAGCATGCAGCCGATGTCCACGGCGTAGATGCCGCGCAGCCATCCCCGCCAGGCGAGCACCGCCCCCACCAGGGCGCCGATGGCGATGCCCAGGGCATCGGCGCTGCGCATCAGGGCGAAGGCCCGGCCCGAACCCATTGGTGCGCCCGAACCCACCGGCGCGCAGCTGAGCGGCACCGCCAGCTCGATCGCGGGCCAGTAGAAGCCCACGGCCATGCCGAGCAGCACCTGCCCCTGCAGGTAGCCGCCGAAGGAGCCGGCCGCCATCAGCCGGGCGTCGCCGGCGATGGCCAACAGGGCCGTCAGCAGCACCGGAACCGCGCAGTTCAGGCCCCGATCCAGCAGGACACCACTGAGGATCCGGCCGAAGGTCCCCGCCACCGCGGCCAGGGCCAGCCCTTCGGTGACACGGGCCGCGCTGAACTGGGCCTGGTGGAACACCATCGGCGTCAGATAGAGAACGCCGCCCGCCCCGAGCATGGCGATCACGCGGATCAGGGCGAGATGGCGCAGGGCTGCTGGAAACTGGGTGAACCAGGACCGCGCCCTGGCCCTCCCCTGTGCCTGTTCCACTCCGCTTTCGCCAGTTCAAGGGTCTGCTGGCCAGTCTGCTGATCGCCGGGACGCCCCTCGTGCCGCCGGTGGCTGCGGCGGAGGTGCTGGAGCTCCGCTTTGACGGGCTGGAGCTGCCGGTGAACCTCGAGCAGCTCGACGGCTGGACCCGCAGCCCGGCCGGCCGGAGCAGTGGCGGCGGCGATCTGGCGGTCTGGCTGGATCTGCTCGACCCCCGCAGCCGCCAGGACCTCAGGATCCTGCTGCGCGCCCCCCTGCTGCGGGACACCAGCTTCGGCCAGCAGCTGCTCGACAGCTGGGCCGGCAGCCAGATGCTGGCCCGCCTGGGGGACCTGCTGACCACGGCCGACGGCCGCAGCACCACGGCGGTGCTGCAGACGACCCTGCGCCGGCTGCTGGAGTCCCGGCAGGACGTCTCCACCATCGGCCTGCTGCGGGCCCTGCCGGTGCAGCGGCTGAGCCTCCAGCTCGACGGGCTCTACGAGCTGGCCGTTCAGTGGCGCCAGCAGATCGACCTGCAGCGCCAGGCCCTGCGGCGCCTCCAGGCCCTGGCCCTGCCGGAGCGCCGCACCGTTCCCCTGGCCTTCGCCGATCGCACCCCCCTGAGCCCCCGGCGGCTGGGGCTGGCCGTGGACCACCGCCAGCAGCCCCTGCCCCTGGAGATCTGGCCGGCGGTGGCGCCTGCCCCTGGCCGGGGGAACGGGGCCCCGCAGCGGCCGTGGCTGCTGCTGATGCCCGGCCTGGGGGGGAATGCCGACCAGTTCGGCTGGCTGGCCAGCGAGCTGGCCGAGCGGGGCTGGCCGGTGGTGGTGGTGCAGCACCCCGGCAGTGACGGCCCTGCCCTCAAGGCCGCCCTCGACGGCCAGCGGCCCCCACCGGGTGCCGAGACCCTGGCCATCCGGCTGGCCGACATCGAGGCGGTGCTGGCGGCCCAGCGCCGGGGCGAGCTGCCGGTGCGGGGCCGGGGGGTGGTGCTCCTCGGCCACTCGATGGGGGCCCTCTCCGCCCTGCTGGCGGCGGGGGTGATGCCGGAAGCAGGGCTGGCCGGGCGCTGCCGCAAGGCCCTCGACCGCCTGCCGATCGCCAACCCCTCCCGGCTGCTGCAGTGCCAGCTGCCCAGCACCGACCTGCCGGAGCGCTCCTCCCCCCCCGCCGACCTGCGGGGCCTGGTGCTGCTCAACAGCTTCGGCAGCCTGCTCTGGCCGCGGCGGGGGCTGGCGTCCCTGGGGGTGCCGGTGCTGATGGTCGGCGGCAGCCTCGACCTGGTGACGCCGCCGCTGGAGGAGCAGCTGCGCCTGTTTCTGCAGGGGCGGGATCCCCGCAGCCGGCTGGTGATGGTGGAAGGGGGCAGCCATTTCTCCCCCGTGCGGCTGATGCCCACCGATGAGGTGCTCTTCCGCCTCGATGAGGAGCTGGTGGGGGTGGACCCGGCCCGGGTGCAGTCGGCGCTGCTGCGCCTCACCACCGAATACCTCCAGACCCTGGAGCAGCCCCTGCTGCTGCCGGCCCAGCGGCGGGTGCAGCAGGGCGTGACCCTCGACGTGCTCGACGCCGCCGCCGCCCGGCGCTGGAAGGCCGGTCTGAAGCCCTGACTCAGAAGCGGATGCGCGGATCGAGCAGGGCCACCAGCAGGTCCACCAGAACGGTCACCAGCACCACCAGGGCCGCCACCACCACCACGATCCCCTGCACCACGGGATAGTCGCGCTGGGCGATCGCCTCCTGCAGCCGGAAGGCGATGCCGGGCCAGGAGAAGGTGACCTCGATCAGCAGGGCGCCGCCGATCAGGGAGGCCACCGTGATGCCGGTGATCGTCAGCACGGGCAGCAGGGCGTTGGGCAGGGCGTGGTGCAGCACCACCCGCCGCTCGCTCAGGCCCCGGCTGCGGGCCGCCTCGACGTAGTCGGAGCCGAGGGCACGGCGCAGGTTGAGCCGCAGCGCATTGGTGAAGATGCCGCTGAGCAGCAGGCCCAGGGTGGCCGCCGGCAGCACCAGGTGGCGCAGGCTGCCGGCCAGCTGGCCCCAGTCGCCGGCGAGGAGGCTGTCGAGCAGGTAGAAACCCGTGCCTTCCGGGGGCATCAGGGTGGCGGGGAAGCGCCCCCCCACCGGCAGCCAGCCCAGCCAGACGGAGAACACCAGCTGGACCACCATGGCGGCCCAGAAGGGTGGCAGGGCGTAGGTGCTGATGCCGTAGAGCCGACCGGCCAGATCGATGCGCCCCTCGGGACGGGCGATGCCGCTGAAGCCCACCGCCAGACCCACCACGGCCGCCAGCAGCAGGGCCACCACGCCGAGTTCCAGGCTGGCGGGCAGGCTGGCCTGGATGATGCCGGTCACCGGTTCGCCGTTGGTGAGCGAGGTGCCGAGGTCGCCCCGCAGCAGATGGCCGAGGAACCGGCCGTACTGCTCGGCCAGGGGCAGATCCAGACCCAGCTGGGCCCGCAGGGCGGCGCGGGCCGCCTCCGGGGCGCGGGTGCCCAGCAGGGCGTCGATCGGATCCCCGGGGGCCACCCGCAGCAGCAGGAACACCAGCGAGGCGATCAGCCAGAGCATCACCGGAGCCAGGGCCAGACGGGAGGCCAGGTAACGCGCCAGGTCGGAACGGCGGCTCATGGCACCCTCGCCGCGGCGGCGGCGGGGAGACGGTGCAGCTCGCCCAGCATCACCCGGCCCGATCCGTCGAACCGGGGCCGGCTGACACTGCGCTGGCCCCAGGCCACCGGGGCGCTCAGCCACACCGGCACATAGGGACTGGCGGCGGCGACCCGGCGCTGGATGGCCACCAGCAGGGCGATCCGCTCGGGGCCGTCCAGCTGGCTGCTGCGCTGCAGCTCCTCCTCCAGCCCCGGGGCGGTCCAGAAGGTGCCTCCCAGCACGCTGTTGCCCTTCAGGCAGCGCTCCCCCTCGGCCTTGCTGCAGGAGAGCAGCGGCATCAGGAAGTTCTCCGCATCGGGGTAATCGCCGATCCAGTCGTAGAAGAGCATCGTCAGGGCGCCTTTGTCGAGCTGGGAGTAGGCGGTAGTCGACTCCATGCCGCTCACCTCCAGCTTCACGCAGTCGCCCAGGTCCCTTCGCAGCTGGGCCTGCCAGGTGAGCGCGAACAGCCGGTCGGTGGGGATGTCGGACCGGTAGGTGAAGGGCAGGGTCAGCACCTTGCCGCCGCAGTACCCGGCCTGGCGGTAGAGGGCGCGGGCCCCGGCGGGGTCGTAGGCCGGCCAGGCGGTGGGGTCGGAGCCCGGCAGGCCGGGGGGGACCAGCTGCCGCTGGGGGGAGCGCAGACCCAGGGTCACCCGCCGCACGATGGTGGCCCGATCGAGGCTGCGGGCCACGGCCTGGCGCAGGGCAAGCCGGTTCAGCGGCGGCTGGTCGGTCAGCAGCGACACCAGGCTGAGCTCCTGGGAGGGGCCGACGGCCTGCCGCAGGCGGCCGGCCGCCGCGTCCCGCTTCAGGGCCTGCTGATGGTCGATCTCGAGCCCGCTGCTGAGCAGCAGGTCCACCTCGCCGCTGCGCAGGGCTCCGAACAGGGCGGTGGAGTTGCTCAGGGTGACCAGGTCGATGCCGCCGTTGGCCGGTCGCCGGCCCCAGTAGCGGGACCAGGGCACCAGTCGCTGCTGCTGGCCGCCGAAGAAGGCCAGGGCGTAGGGGCCCGTGCCCACGAAGCGGTCGTTCAGGGGCTTGTCCCGGTGCTGCCGGTAGGCGGTGGGGGAGACCGGGGTCAGGAAGATGGCGCTGAGCAGCCGCGGCAGGGGACTGAAGGGGCGCTTCAGCACCAGCTCGATCTCGTGGGGAGCGGTGACCCGCACACTCTCGACCCGCTCGCTCAGCTGGTAACCGAGGGTGCCGATCGCCATGAAGCGGCGCAGGGAGAAGGCCATGGCGGCGGCATCGAAGCGGGTGCCGTCGTGGAACAGCACCCCCCGGCGCAGGGGGATGCGGGCCCGCAGCCCGTCGGGGCTCAGCACCGGCAGGGCCGTGGCCAGCCGCGGCTCGATGCGGCCGCTGGCGTCGATGGCATAGAGGGGGTCCCCCAGGCCGCTGAGCACCTGCATCACCCCGATCCTGGAGGCCTGGACCGGATCGAGGGAATCGATGCGGCTCTTGGTCGCCACCACCAGGGACCGGCGCGATCCCGATGGCTGGCAGCCAGACAGCAGCGGCAGGGCCAGCAGCAGGGTGGCGAGGGCGGCGGCCGTCGCGGCCGGCCCGCGTCCTGTTCTCCCCCTGGTCGTCGGCAAGACCTTGCGATCCGGTGGGGCCCATTCAAGCGGCCTGTCCAGCGCGTCCCCGACGGCGGAGCTCAGGGGGTCCGTCGCTTGCTCCTGGGGCGCCGCCCGCGCAGGATCTCCAGCTGTCGGATCAGCTGCTGGAGCAGGGTGAGGGAGGCGCGAGGGCGCTGGGCGCCGGCGGCGAAGGCCGCGGCGAAGCCCACCGAGGCGATGGTCACCCTCGCCACCCCCTGGCCGAGGGCCCAGACGTCGGTGGGGGCGGGCCCGCTGATCCGGCCGGAGGCGCGGGTCTCCGTCTTCTGGAGCTCCTCAAGCAGGCTGCGCTTCAGCTCGTTGAGGGGCAGGCTGAGGGCCGCCGGGGGGAGCTGGGGCCGGGGGGCCTGGAGCCGGGAGAAGCGGGCCTGCAGGTCCTCCGGGCTGGTGGCGGCCTCGATGGCCTGGCGTATCCGGGTCACCCGTTCGTCGAGCACCGTGCGCTGCATCGCCTGGGTGCCCTTCGCCTGGGAGAGGACGCGCCAGGTGGCGAAGCCCTGCAGGGGCACCAGCAGCAGGAAGGCGAACACCACGACGATGGCCCACTGACGGGCGATGGTCAGCTTCGCCCGCAGGAAGCCATTGCTGGGCTCGATGAACAGCCCCAGGTGGAGCAGCAGGAACCCCAGCAGGGCCAGCAGAGAGGTGTTGACCATGCGGTTGGTGAACCGCAGCTGCCAGGAGGGACTGAGGAGCTGGAGGGGCAGGGAGTCGACCAGCACGAAGGCCAGGAACACCAGCAGCAGGCCGGCACCGCTCCAGGCGAACAGGCGGCTGAAGCCGGCGAGCGTCTCCTCGCGGCTGGGGGCGTGGTCAGGCATCCGTGGTCCGGGCTGGACAGGGTGGTGAGAACTGGCCAGCGGCCCAGACCTTAGGGGGCCCCACCGGCGCCGTCAGGGGCCCGGAGGCCGCCGATGGGGACCCCCACCCGGCCGACTTAAGCGGATGCCAGGCAAGCCTGAAGATTAGCTGATAAGCTGGTGAGACATTCCTGGCTGTTCATGGTGCGCTTCCTTGGGTTCGGTGCCCTCGGACTGCGGCGTTTCCGCCCTTCCGTCCACCTCTACCCTCCCCTCGTTCTGCTGAGCTGTCTGATCGCCAGCACAGCGGCCCCGGCGGGGGGCATCCATGGGCACGACGCCCTGACCGAACTTCAGGAGCTGCGCGAGCTTCTGGTCCCCGGCTTCGGGCGGGACCCCGAGATCCTCATCGGCGTCGGTGGCATCACCCTGGGCAACCCCGTGACGGGCACGGTCGTGCCGCCTTTCCAGGTCAGCGCCCTCTCCGGACCGGAATCCATCATCGACGGTTTCGTCGTGCCGTCGGGCTACTTCCTGGCCCGCTCCGGACCCGTTCCAGGCCGCGGCAGCTTCCGGCTGACCAACCCTCTCGCCTTCCGTTGGACCGGTACGGCGTCCACCCGCCCGCTGCAGCTCACCTGGCAGGCCGGCACGCTCTTCGACAACGTCTTCGACGGGGCCACCGGCGCCTTCGTTCCTTTCGGGATCGTCCCCGGCGGCTCGACGGGCGAGGCCCCCTCCACCGAGCCCAGGCTGGCCCTGGCGGCCGAGCCCGCCGAGGAGACCCCCGGCCAGGGTGAAGGGGACGACGTGTTCAAGACGGCCCTGCTTCTGCCACCCCCTGGAGCCCCCTCCGGCGAGCAGCCCGGCAACGGCCCCACCGACCAGCCCGGTGAAGGCGGCGACGGTCCCGGTGACCAGGGTCCGGCGGCTGAGGGCCCTGATCCGGCCTCGGTCCCCGGTCCCCTGCCCGTGGCCGGCGTGGCCATCGCCTGGCGTTGCAGCCGTCGGCTGCGGCAGCGCCTGCGCCAGGCGCGCTGAGCTGCCGGTGCCGGCTCAGGGCCGGCTCAGAGCGTCCGCAGGCAGGCGGCCACCGCCTCCACCCCCTCCAGGGCCTCGATCGCCCCGAGGGCCTCGCGGAAGCGGTCCTCTCTCACCTCGTGGGTGATCACGACGATCTCCGCCTCCCCCTCCCTGGCGTCGAGCTGCACGATCGACTGGATCGACACCTGGGCAGCACCGAAGCAGGTGCCGATGCGTCCGATCACGCCGGCCTCGTCGCGGGTGCGCAGCCGGACGTAGTTGCGGTGGCGACTCAGGGAGCCGTCCACCAGGGTGCAGTGGCGCCAGCTGCTGGCGGCCAGCAGGGGATCGAGGCCGGCCTGGGGGCCGCCCACCTGGCGGATCCCGGCGATGTTGAGGATGTCGGCCACCACCGCCGAGGCGGTGGGCCCGGCCCCGGCGCCGGGCCCGAAGAACATCACCTGGCCCACCGGATCCCCTTCCACCAGGATCGCGTTGTTGACCCCGTGGACCCCCGCCAGGGGATGGTGCTTGGGCAGCAGGGTGGGGTGCACCCGCACGTCGAGCGCCACGCCACCGGGCGGCTCGGCGCCGTGGCCGTCGCCAGCGGCGGCGGAATCCTCCTCCACCTTTTCGGCCACCGCCAGCAGCTTCACCACGAAGCCCAGCTGGGCCGCATAGGCCACGTCGCGGGCGTCGAGCCGGTCGATGCCTTCGGTGGCGATGCCGCCGCGCTCCACCGGGCCGCCGTAGGCCAGGCCGGCCAGGATGGCGATCTTGTCGGCCGCGTCACCCCCCTCCACATCGGCGGCGGGGTCGGCTTCGGCGTAGCCAAGCCGCTGGGCGTCGGCCAGCACCTCGGCGTAGGCCGCCCCCTCGTCGGCCATGCGGCTGAGGATGTAGTTGGTGGTGCCGTTGATGATGCCGCTGACCCGGCGGATGCGGTTGCCGCCCAGGGACTGCTTGATCGGCTCGATGATCGGGATGCCACCGCCCACGGCGGCCTCGATCAGCACGTAGACGCCCTTGGCGGCGGCGGCGGCGGCGATTTCCTGGCCGTAGCGGGCGATCACGGCCTTGTTGGCCGTGACCACCGGCTTGCCGGCGGCGATGGCCCGCAGGATCAGGCTGCGGGCGGGCTCCAGCCCCCCCATCACCTCCACGACGATGTCCACCGCCGGATCGTCGATGACCGCCTCGGGGTCGGTGGTGAGACGCTCCGGGGGCAGGGTCAGGGGGCGGGGGCGGCTGAGGTCACGTACGGCCACCCGTTCCAGCACCAGTTCACCGACCAGGGGATGGCGCCCCTGGGGACTGGCCAGGATCGCCGCCACCCCGCTCCCCACCGTGCCCAGCCCGAGCAAGCCGATGCCGATGGCCATGGGCTGCAACCCCGCAAACCACCATCCTAGAAATCAACCGGCATCCAGCCGGCTGGCCTGGGCCTGCATGGTGCGCAGGATGTTGAGGAAACCGTTGGCCCGCGAGGGCGTCAGGCTCGCCTGCAGGCCCGTCGCGGCGATGAACGAGGGATCGAGGGCGGTGGCCTCGGCCGGGGTCAGGCCCTCCAGCCCCTCGATCAGCAGGGCCAGCAACCCCTTGGTGATCTGGGCATCGGAATCGCCGCGCCAGTGGAGCCGGCCCTCCTGGAGGTTGCCCACCACGTAGACCTGCGACACACACCCCTTCACCTTGAAGGCGTCCTGGCGCAGCTCATCGGGAAAGGGCTCCAGCTTCTTGGCCAGCCACAGCACGTACTCGTAGCGGCGACGGGGGTCGCTGGTGCCCCCCAGCCGTTCCACGATCCGGTCAAGAGCGGGACTGCCGGTGGCCATGGACGACACGGAGGGAATCAGGACGGGCGGCGCGTCCGCAGCATCCCGGCCAGACCGGCCACGGCGAGCACGCCGAGGGGGGGCAGATAGGCCCATCCCTCCAACCGAGGGTAGGAATGGGAGCGGCTCACCCGTGCGGGGGCCGCGGAGGTGGCCTCCGGTTCCGGCAGCTCGAGGTAATCGCGATGACCCGGGCCCGCATCCACCTGCACCTCCCACTGGCGGCTGGCCTGGGGCGGCAGGGTGAAGACGATGCTGCCGTCGGCGCCGGTGCGTCCCAGCTCGATCGGGGTGCCGCCATCGGGGGGCACGATGCGGACCGCGGCATCGCTGGCCGGCTGGCCGCCGGAGAACTGGCTCTCCAGGCGCAGGGTCTCGGGGCCGGGGGTCGCCGCGGAGCGGTGCAGGGACTCGTTCAGGCTGGTGAGCCGCTCCAGGCTGCTCTCGATGGCGTGGGCGCGGACCTGCGTGGGGGCGACCACCAGAGCGGCAAGGCCGACCAGCCCGGTGAACAGAAGGGGCTTCATCCGTGAATCAGGAGGCTTTCCAGCGACTATCGCTGCTTTTCCCCGCCTGCACCATCCTGGCGACCGAACTGACCATCATCGAGAGGGCGTCGCTGGAGGCGCCACGGCCCTGGATCTCGGAGGTCATCACCCGCTCGGCGGCCGTCAGGGGACGGTTCTGGAGCGACGAGGGGATCGAATCCAAGGACGGCACGGATGCACTGCCTTGATCCTGGCAAACGATCGGGACCTTGTCCCGGCCGCAGCTCCATCGTTAAGAGCTTGCAACCTTCCGCTGACCTGCCGGTGTCAGATGGCAGTCGCGCTCATCGATCCAGCCATCAAAGGGGATGTCCCAGGGATCCCGGGGCAGGTCCGGGCTGACGCAGGCGGCGGGCAGCACCGCCAGGGCGGGCACCGCCGCCCAGCGGGGATCGGCCCGCAGCCGGTCGTACCAGCCGCCCCCGGAGCCCAGCCGCAGGCCCCCGGGGTCCATGGCCAGGGCGGGCACCAGCAGCAGGGCCATGGCGGCGGGGTCCAGGTCCTCTCGCGGCTTCGGGTCGGCCGCCCCCACGGTCGGCGCCGGAATGCCGCAGGCATCGGCGGCCAGGGGATCGTCCGGCGCCCAGGGCCGGTACACCAGCTCCGGGCCGGCCACCGCCGGCAGGGCCAGCCGGCCGGCCCAGGCCGGGGCGAGGGGGCGCAGGTCGGGTTCGCTGCCGAGGGGCCAGTAGAGGCCGAGGCGGCCAGGCCGCCGCGCCAGCAGGACCTCCAGGTGCCGCCGGGCCGTTGCCAGGATTCCCGGGGCAGCGGCCGCCAGGCACTGGCGCCGCCGCCGCCGGAACAGGCGCCGCAGCTCCTCCTTGGAGGTCCCTTCGCCGGCCCGCGGACTCACCGCTGAAACCAGCCGGTCAGCGCCACCGCCAGGGCGTCGGCGGCGTCGTCGGGGCGGGGGGGGTGCTCCAGATCCAGCTCCCGCATCACCGCCGCCAGCACCTCGTCCTTCTCGGCGTGGCCGGAGCCGGCGAGCGCCAGCTTGATCTGCATCGGCGGGAACTCCACCACAGGAATGGCGAAGCGGGCCAGGGTCATCATCACCACCCCCCGGGCCTGCACCACCGCGATCGTGGTGCTGGAGCGGTAGAAAAAGAACTTCTCCACCGCCGCCAGCTGGGGCCGCCAGCGGCGCACGATCACCCGCAGATCGCGGGCGATCTCCACCATCCGATCCCCGTCGCTGCGGCCGGGTTCGGTGCGGATCATGCCGCAGTCGAGCAGGCGCTGGTGGCCGCCGCCCGCGGCGGAGCGGCCTTCCACATCGATCACCCCGTAGCCGACGCGCGCCAGCCCGGGATCGATGCCCAGAATCCTCACCCCGCCAGGGCCAGCTGGAAGGCGGAGGGGTCGCCGGCGGGGCGATCGAACACCTTGCAGAACGTCTTCACCACCCGCTCGCCGGAGTCGATCTGTTCGAGGGGGTCCTTGCGCAGCCGGTGGCGCAGGCAGCAGGCCACCACGCGGGCCACGTCGTCGTCGCTCACCTCGAGATGGCCCTCGAAGGCCGCCAGGGCCCGGGCGGCCCGGTTGGTGACGATGTCGCCCCGCAGGCCGTCCACGTCCAGATCGCCGCAGACCGCCGAAATGCGGATGCGCAGGTCGTCGTCGATGGACACCTGGGGCAGCCGCTCCTGGGCCTCCACCACCCGGGCCTGCAGGGCTTCCTGGGTGCTCTGCAGCCTGTCACTGAAGCTGTCGGGGTCGGCATCGAAGCTGGTGCGCTGATCCACCACCTGCACCCGCAGCTCCGGATCCCGCACGGTGCGCACCTCCACGCTCATGCCGAAGCGATCCAGCAGCTGGGGCCGCAGCTCACCCTCCTCCGGGTTGCCGGAGCCGATCAGCACGAAACGGGCCGGGTGCCGCACCGAGACGCCCTCCCGTTCCACCGTGTTCCAGCCCGAGGCGGCCGAATCCAGCAGCACGTCCACCAGGTGGTCGTCGAGCAGGTTCACCTCGTCGACGTAGAGCAGGCCGCGGTTGGCCTTGGCCAGCAGCCCCGGCTCGAAGGCGCGCACGCCCTCGCTGAGGGCCTTCTCGATGTCGATCGTGCCGCAGAGGCGGTCTTCGGTGGCCCCCAGGGGCAGGTCGACCATCGGCACCTGGCGGGGCTCCACGGGCAGCTGTTCGCCCCGCTCGGCCCGCTGGCGCACCTCGCTGCTCTGCAGGTCGGGGTCGCTCGGGGAGCTGTTGTAGGGGTCCCCCGCCACCACGTCGATCGCCGGCAGCAGGTCGGCGAGGGCGCGGATGGTGGTGGATTTGCCCGTGCCCCGGTCGCCCATGATCATCACCCCGCCGATGCGGGGATCGATCACGTTGAGCAGCAGCGCCAGCTTCATCTCCTCCTGACCCACGATGGCGGTGAAGGGGAAGACCCTGCGCTTCCTGGTTGGCGTCACGGACGGCTTGCGGGCGGAGCCCCGGATTGTTTCACAGCCGCCCCTGGGGTCGCCCCCGGGCCTGCCCCCGGGGCCGCTGGCGTCACCACCGGAATCAGCGACAGCACCTGGGGCGGGGTGGCGTCGGCCGGGTAGATCAGCCGGACCCGCAGCTGCCGTTCCTGGCCGGGGCGCAGGCTGACCGTGCCCAGGGGCGGGCCCTCCTGGCCGGCCCGCAGCACCAGGTGGAAGCGGCGCCGACCCCCCGGGCCGCCGGCGTCGTTGTCGAGGCCGCTGACCTCCACGGTGCCCCGGAACATCACCGCCCGCGCCGGGGTGGTGTTGAAGCGCAGGCCGCCCAGGGGCTGGTCGGTCTTGATCGGCGATTCCAAGGCCACCGCGAGCTGCACCGGCTTGGGGGTGTCGTTGCGCAGCGGCAGGCTGAGGTCGTAGGTGACGCCGTAGTTGCCATGGGCCGCCCAGGCGGTGCCGGGGTAGAAGGCGCGCAGGGGGGCGGTCTGCACCTGGCCGGTGCCCAGGGTGCCCCGCTCCAGCGAGGCGATCGGCCAGGAGATCGGGGCCCGGCTCACCGAGAGGGTCGGGCGGCCCGGATCGGTGATCCGCCCCACCCAGGCGCTGCCGTCCTGGACCCCGCTGACGCGGGAATAGATCATCGGTCCCTTGGCCCCCCGGGGGCTGGGACTGTGCTCCTTCGGGCTGAGTCCGCCCTGCAGCAGGCGCTGCCAGACGGCCGGATCCGGCGGGCGATCCACGGGCCCGAAGGCGGCCAGGGTGGCCACATCCACCGGACCGTCACTGTTGAGGCGCAGCTGCAGGTTGAGGCCGTTGAGCAGCGGGTCGAGGCCGCGCACCGGCAGGGGCAGCACCATCAGGGTGCTCAGCTGCCCCGGTGGCAGGGTCCAGCCCTCCGGCACCAGGGGGCTGCGCTGGCGGGCGAGCAGCTCGGTGGCCACCCGGCTGCCGGGGCCGGCCCAGATCGGGGTGGTGCCCTGCTCCATGAGCGCCGGCAGGGGCAGGAAGGGGGCCGAGGGCTGGTCGGGGTTCACCGACTGGGACAGGGCGGTGGAGCCCGCCACGGTCCGCAGCTTCACCGGGACCTTGCCCCGCGGGGCCGCCACCACCGCCACCCAGAGGGTGGAGTCGAGGCTTTCGGGGGTGCCGGCGTAGATGTGATGGCTGAACAGCTCGAAGGGGCCGCTGACGGCCGCGTTCAGGTGCGCCGCCGGCACGCCCAGGGGCCGGCCGTCGTAACCCCGCTGGCCATCGAAGGTGGACAGCAGGATGCCGGGCCCCTTGATCACCTCGGGGTTGTTGTCGTTCACCATCGGCACGGCATCCAGCCGGCCGGGCAGGGGCGCCACCGTGCCCGGGCGCAGCAGCGGCGGCGTCGGGGCTGTCTGCGGCGCTGGGGAGGGTTGCGGCTGGGCGAGCAGGGGACCGCCCAGGGCGGCCAGCCCCAGAGCGGGGAGCACCAGGGCGCGGATGGGGGCGTTCATCAGCGTTTGACGAGGGTTTTGGTGACGGCCCCGGCCATCGCCCGGATCAGCTCGGCGGAGCGGGGATCGTTGAAGGGACCCTTCACCATCAGGGCCAGGACAGCCCGCTGGCCGTTGGGCAGCTGGATCAGGGCGGCGTCGGAGTAGGCGATGCCGATGTCGCCGGTCTTGTTGTAGACGGTGATGCCCGCCGGCAGCAGCTCGCTGTCGGGATCGGAGGAGTCCTTGCCCATCCCCATCAGCAGGCCGAGGGGGATCAGGGTGTTGGTGCGGGAGGTGGCCATGATCTCCCTGAACAGGTCACGGGCCCGGGGGGTGAGCTTGTCGCCGGTGTCCACCAGGGCGATGGAGCGGGCCAGATCGCGGGAGCTGGTGGTGTTGGTGCCGTCGAGGTCCGGCAGCCAGTTGTTCACCACCGTGGCCGTCAGGCCGAGGCTGCGGAAGCGGGTGTTGAGGGTGGTCTTGCCGCCGAGACGGCGGATCAGCAGGTTGGTGGCGGTGTTGTCGCTCACCCGGATCATCTCCGTGGCGGCCTCGAAGAAGGGGAAGCGGGTGCCCAGGGGCTTGTTGGCCATCCAGCCGGCGCCGCCCCCCACCACCTCCTTGGTGAGCGGCATGGGCTCGTTCCAGCGCAGCTTGCCGCCATCGAGATCCTCCAGGCTGGCCAGCAGGATCGGCACCTTGATGGAACTGGCCGCCGACAGGGGCAGGTCCGGCTGCAGCTGGGCGAAGCGGCCGTCATCGAGCACCAGCAGGAAGGCGCTGGCGGTCAGCCCCTTCTGGGCCGCCGCCAGCCGGGCCCACTGCTGGCTGAGGCCGACCAGTTCCTGGCGCGGTTCGAACCGCCCCAGGGCCATGGGGCCGGTGCCGGGTTTCTTCACGACCGGTGCGGACGGCGCAGGGGTGCCGATCGCCCCCTGGACCAGGCGCGGCGCCATCAGCTTGAGGGCGGTGCCCACGATCACCCCCAGACCCACGCCCAGCACGATCAGCCGCAGCACCAGCCCCACCGGGCGAAGCCAGGGGTTGCTGCTGCGGGGACGGGATGGACGGCCAGCGCTCACGGATGCAGGACGTTGGGGCGATGTCCGACGCTAGTGGTCCTGGGAGGAAGGGAAAGGGCGACGGCTCGCCCAGCGCAACTGGCACACCATGCCCCGCAGCAGGGCCACCTCCGGGCCACTGACCTGGCCGCGCTGCAGCAGGGCCCGCAGCTTGGCCATCCGGGCGGCGGCGGTGTGGGGCAGCAGGAAGCCCACCTCCAGCAGCAGCTCCCGGGCGTCGTCGAGCATGGCTTCGAGCACCCCCCGGGGGCAGGGGCCCTCCCCGACGGGAGCCTGCGGGGCCGGGGCCTGCGCCGGCGTCGGGCCGCGCCGCCCGAGGCGGTGCAGGTCGTGCAGCACGACTGCCACGGCATGGGAGAGGTTGAGGGAGCCGTGGGGGGTGGGGGTGGGAATCTGCAGCAGCCGGCCCGCCTGCAGCAGCTCGTCGTTGCTCAGCCCCCGGTCCTCCCGTCCGAACACCAGCGCCGACGGCAGGGCCGGCTTGCCGGCCAGCAGCCAGGCCAGGGCCTCATCGGGTTCCTCCAGGGGCAGGGGCTCCCCCTCCGGACGGCCAGTGGCGGCCACCACCCGTCCGCAGTCGGCCAGGGCGGCGGCCAGGGTGGGGAAGATGGTCGCCCGCTCCAGCAGGGGCAGCCCCTTGACGGCCATCAGACGGGCCTCCTCACCGAGGGGATCGCAGCGGGGGGCGACCAGGCGCAGATCCTCGATGCCGTAGTTGCGGCAGAGCCGGGCCACGCTGCCCACGTTGAGGGGGCCGGCCGGTTCCACCAGGACCAGCGTGGGGCTCAAGGCAGGGAGTGCAGGAAGGCCAGCAGATCGGCCATGGCCTGGGGTTCGGGCTGGAAGCTGGGCATGGGCGGGGTCCGGCCGCTGACCACCTGCTGGATCAGCTGGCGGTCGTTCTTGCGCCGCTCGACGCCGTGCAGATCCGGGCCCACCAGCCCCTGGGCGGCCAGCCCGTGGCAGCCGGCGCAGTTGAGCCGGAACAGGCGGCCCCCATCGGTGGCCGAGCCGGTGAGCTCGAGGGTCTGGCGGGTGTAGGGATCGCTGCGGGCCGCCGGCAGCACCACCACCACCAGCAGCAGGATGCAGGCCACCGCCGCCAGCGTCGCCAGGGCCGCCACCAGGCTGCGGCGCCGGGCGAGGGGCTGTTCGCCTCCCATGGGAGTGGAGGGCGTCACGGCGGCCGGGGTGCTGGGGGACGGACTGATCACAGTGCTGCGGTGGGTCTCGCGGTGCCGGCGGTGGTCGTGGAAGAATTGTGCATCGCCGGAACCGACCGCCCCTCCATGATCGAACCCCTCCTCTGCGGCATCGTGCTTGGACTGATCCCCGTGACGCTCGTGGGTCTGTTCGTGGCGGCCTGGAACCAGTACCGCCGGGGCAGTGCCCTCGGGGGCTGAGCGTTCGTTTCGACACACCCTAGCCAGTCCGGCCGCCCGGTTCTCCCCCTCGGCGTCTGAACCTCAGCCCTTCCGTTGGGATGGCGATGGCGTCGCCGTCGTCGTCCCTTCGTCGCAGAGGCTCTGCAGAAAGGCATCCGCCTTGCTGCGGTTGTGCCTCCTGAACAGTCCCGTGCGCTGGTGGCCGAAGCCCCCCCGGCGTTGGTCGAACCTTGCCAGCCAGCTCTGCAGCAGCGTCATCGACCAGTCCCGGCGCCGGGAGAAGGCGGCGAAGCCGACCACCAGCACGAGGGCGGAGAGGACGGCACGGATGCTGCCCTGGATGATCTGCCAGAGACCCGAGGGCTGAATCCCCCGAAGCTGGTCACCGGCGCGGATCTCCGTCCGCTCCAGCGTTTCGAGCATGGTCTTGCGCAGCGCCGGCAGGGGCTGGGCGAGGTCGGCGGGGCTCAGGGCAGGGACCCCGAGGCCCTGCAGGCGACGTTGCAGGTCCGCGGTGCTGGCGGATTTGTTGATGGCGTCCCGCACGGCCGAGATCCTGCCGGTGACCTGGCGGAGCTGGCTGCTCTGCTGGCCGTTGGCGTTGCTGACGCCGCGCCACACCGCATAGCCCTGCAGGGGGATCAGCAGCAGAAAGCCCAGCACGGCGGCCAGGGCCAGGGCGGCGAGGTTGTCGCGGCGGCGGATCAGATGGGGATTGGCGGGGTCGAGATAGGCGGCCAGGTGGAGCAGGGCCAGGCCGAGCAGGGCGATGAAGCCGTTGTTGATCAGGGCATTGGTGAACCGCAGCTGCCAGGCCGGATCCAGGAGCCGCGGCGGCAGGATGGCGGCCAGCACCACCAGCGCGTAAAGGATCAGCAGGCAGACGGCGAGAAGCCCGAACTGGGAGGCCATCTGTCGGGAATCGTCGGAGCGCGGATCGACACGCGTCGGGGAAGCAGCCATGGCGGTTCCGGGAGGAAGGGGCGGAAGTGGGTAGGCAGGTGAAGAAAGAAAAAAGGCCCTGCCGGGAGGCGGGGCCGGGGAACGTTCTCAGCAGCGGGCGTCAGGCCTTGACGCGCGCCCCGTTGATGCGACGGCGCAGCTTGCGGCTGAAACCGAAGGCCACACCGGCGCCGAGGACGGGCAGGGGACCGGGGACCGGGGACGTTGGGCCTGGGCCCGGGGAAGATTGCTTGAAACTGTTCTGGAAAGAGTCAATGGCACCCTCGCCATCGTACTGATTTCGCACCGTAATCACCGTTGGCCCTCCATTCACTGAAGCCAGATCACTCGATCCATTCGTGCTGGTAAGTGCTATCGGAGAATTACCGCCTGTAAACGTATAGGTCGCTGTCAAGTCGCTTGGAGGATTGGCGAAACTGTCGGCGTTGGAGTCAATGTCTACTGCGCTGAAGATCCGGCTCGGATCAGTTATCGTTGCAACATAAGTGAAGTCAAAGGGGTTGGAAACGAAGTTGCCCCAATCAACATTGAAGAGATGATCTCCTGGAAGGGGTTCGACGGAACTGACCAATGAAGAGGAAAGATCACCAAGGATGGAAGTGGAGCTAAAGGTGAATGCTTTGTCGCCGCACGTGAGGGCCTGGCCGCCAACCCACGCTGCCCAGGAGATTTGAACTCCGCAGCCTGTTGCGGCTTCGGCCGACCCTGCGGACAACGCTGCTCCGGCGCCGCCCATCAAGGCGGCACCCATTAGGGCCCGCGCCAGGAGTCGCTTCGGGCTGAAGGTGGTGGGGGTGGATGGTCGGGAAGGGGTTGATGGAAGGGTTGGCATGACGGTGAATGCCGGAAGGGGCCCTACCTGAATACCATCTAAAACCGGGGTGAAAGATGTTATTCGGGGTGACGACTTGACATCTGCAGCAGATATACAGCAGATGGACTGACCGCACATGAAGAATTTTCAGCTGGAGATAAAGCCCGTCAGCAGATCTGCAAAAAGGGAAACTTCAGGTTGGCCAGGTATCAGCAGGCAGCGCGGGTGCCACTTCCAGCAGCACCACCGTGCTCCCCCCATAACGCCGCTGATCACGACAGCGCCATCCCGGCGGCACCTCCGGCACCCCATCGCTGGCGCATTCCCACACCAGGATCCCCCCGGGGGCCAGCCAGCCGCCCCTGAGCACGGCCGCCGCGAGGGGTACGTAGAGGCCGGCCGCATAGGGGGGATCGGCGTAGATCAGATCAAAAGGGCTGGGGTCGGTGCGGGCCAGCCAGCGCAGCACCTCATCGCCGTCCACCCGGCAGCGGGTGGGGGCCTCCGGCGCGGCTGATCGGCCCTGGCGCACCAGTTCCAGATTGGCCCGGGCCACCGCGGCGATGCGGCGATCCCGCTCCACGGCCACCACCTCGGCGGCGCCGCGCTGCAGGGCCTCGCAGGCCATCACGCCGCTGCCGCAGCAGAGATCCAGCCAGCGGCTGCCGGGCACCCGGGCCGCCAGCAGGTTCATGACCGCCAGCCGGACCCGGGCGGCGGTGGGCCGGGCGGTGCTGCCGGGGGGGCTCAGCAGCCGGCGCCCCCCGCTCAGCCGCAGCGTCACAGGGAGGCGACCCAGTCCAGCCAGCGGCGCAGCATCGCTTCGCCCACGGGCCCGGACTTCTCCGGGTGGAACTGGCAGGCGGCGATGGTCCCCTGCCACACCGCCGCGGTCACCGGGGTGCCGGCGTAGTCGACGAGGGCCGTGCTGGCCGTGGCCTCGGCAGGCTCGGCGGCGAAGGAGTGCACGAAGTAAACCCAGGCCTCGGGGGTGGCGGCCGGCAGCAGGGGGCTGGCGGTGGCCGGGATCAGGGGGGCCCAGCCCATGTGGGGCAGGGGGTGGCCCGCCACCCGCGGCAGGGAGCGCACGCGGCCGGCCAGCACGCCAAGCCCATCGGTTCGGCCTTCCTCGCTGGCCTCGAACAGCAGCTGCAGGCCCAGGCAGATCCCCAGCAGCGGGCGGCCGCTGGCGCAGGAGCGGCGCAGGGCCTGCTCCAGCCCGGCCGAGCGCAGCCGCTCCATGGCCGGATCGAAGGCGCCGACGCCCGGGAGCACCAGGGCCTCGCAGGGCTCGAGGTCGGCCGGGCCGTGCACGCTCACCAGCTCGGCACCGAGCCGCGCAAAGGTGCGCTGCACCGAATGGAGGTTGCCCATGCCGTAGTCGATCAGGCCGATGCGGCTCATGGCTGGCTGACGCTCGGGACCCGCTCGGCCGGATGCTCCAGGGCCGGTGAGGCGGGCAGGTCGAGGCCGTTGAGGTGGTCGATAAACTGATAGAGCCTGCCGACGCGGCGTTTGTCGAAGCGCAGCCGCAGGCAGGGCCGCAGCAGGCCGTTGTCGTCGACGCCCTCGCCGGTCTGGATGGCGCCGTCCTCCAGCAGGTCGGCGAAGCGGCGGTTCAGCTCCGGCAGCAGGCTGCGGGGCACCTCGGCGTTGAGCAGCAGCTCGATGCGGTCCTGCCCCAGCTGGGCGCTGTGGAACACCCGGTAGAACCGGCAGATGTGGGCCACGGCGTCCTCGGCGCTGGAGGCTTCCACCATCAGATCCACATCCTCCGGAGAGATGAGTCCCCGGGTGGCCAGCTCCTGGTGCACGTTGCGCTTCCAGACCTTCCAGAAGTCGTCGCCGTCCGGCGAGAGCAGCACCAGGGGAATCGGCGATGTGCGTCCCGTCTGGATGAGGGTGAGGCACTCGAACAGTTCATCGAGGGTGCCGAATCCCCCGGGCATCACCACCAGCGCATCGCTCTCCATCAGGAAGAACAGCTTGCGGGTGAAGAAGTAGCGGAAGTAGAGGAGACGCCCCTCGCAGGCGCTCACGTAGGGGTTGGGATGCTGCTCGAAGGGCAGATCCACGTTGAGGCCGATGCTGTGGTCGCATCCCGCGCCGCTGTTGGCGCCCTCCATGACGCCGGCGCCGGCTCCGGTCATCACCTCGAAACCGGCTTCCACAGCCTGGCGGGCGACGTCCTCGGCCAGCAGGTAGCAGGGATCCTCGCGGCGGGTGCGCGCCGAGCCGAAGACGCTGATCTTGCGGGCGCTGCGCCTGGGGCGGAAGACCTCCAGGGCCTCGCTGATGTCGGCCAGACAGCCGGCGATCAGGCGCCACTCCTCCTCCTCCTTCTCCTGACGCGCCACCTGGAGCAGCGACACCACGGCGCGCTCGATCTGACGGCGCTGGGGGTGGCCGTGGAGAGCTTCGGCGAGGGCCTGCAGGGGGCTGATGCCCGCCGCCGGCGGGGGATTCGGGGGGAGGGGCGGCGTCAGCGGAGCGGTGTCAGAGGTATTTGGAGATGGTGCCCGACAGGGTGTTCTTGGGAACGGCACCCACCACGGTGTCGACCTTCTGGCCACCCTTGAACAGCATCAGGGTGGGAATGCTGCGGATGCCGTACTGGCTGGCGACGTTGGGGTTTTCGTCGGTGTTGAGCTTGTAGACGCGGATCTTGCCCTCGTATTCCTTGGCGATCTCATCGACGATCGGGGCCACCATGCGGCAGGGGCCGCACCAGGGTGCCCAGAAATCAACCAGCACGGGCACATCACTCTTGAGCACGTCTTGCTCGAAGGAGGCGTCGGTGACGGCAGCGGCGCTGGACATTCCTTGCAGACTCGGGATGTAGTGAATCTAGCAACCGGGTTCGGCCGCTCTTCCCGGGAATGGGGCCAGCGTTGCAGGCCGTAGCGGAACCCGGAGGCAGTGCCGCCGGGATCGGCGGCAGAAGACAAAAAGCCCGGACACGCCGGGCCGGGGGGTGTGAGGAGTGTGCGAGCCGGAGCCCCCACATCCAGAGGTTAGCCCCCATCTCGCCTTGAGGCCGTGGCGTCCAGACCTGGGACGACCTACTTGCCCATGCCCAGTTGCTGGGCCTTCTGGTACACCTTGCCCTCGGTCAGAAGGGAGGGCGCCACCACCACCTCCACCTCACGCATTTCCTTGAGGGTGCGGGCCCCCAGGGTGCCCATGGAGGTGCGGATGCAGCCCAGCAGGTTCTGGGTGCCGTCGTCGAGGCCGGCCGGACCGCGCAGGATCTTCTCCAGGCTGCCGGTGGTGCCCACCTTGATGCGCGTGCCCCGGGGCAGCACCGGGCTGGGGGTGGCCATGCCCCAGTGGAAGCCCCGGCCGGGGGCCTCGGCGGCCCGGGCGATCGGGGAGCCGATCATCACCGCATCGGCCCCGCAGGCCAGGCACTTGCAGATGTCACCGCCGGTGACGATGCCGCCATCGGCCACCACCGGCACGTAGCGGCCGCTTTCGCGCTCGTAGTCGTCCCGGGCGGCGGCGCAGTCGGCCACGGCCGTGGCCTGGGGAATGCCGACGCCCAGCACACCCCGTGACGTGCAGGCGGCGCCGGGGCCGATGCCCACCATCACCCCGGCGGCCCCGGCCCGCATCAGCTGCAGGGTGACGTCGTAGGTGACGCAGTTGCCGATCACCACCGGCACGCCGAGGTCGCGGCAGAGGGCGGCCAGGTCGAGGGTCTGGCGGCCTTCCGGGCCGATGTGCTCGGTGGAGACCACCGTCGCCTGCACGAAGAACAGGTCGGCCCCCGATTCCGCCACCGCCGCCCCGAAGCGCAGGGCGGCCACCGGGGTGGCGCTCACCGCCGCGATGCCGCCGCCCGCCTTGATCTCGGCGATCCGCTGCCGCACCAGGTCCTCACGGACTGGCTGGCTGTAGAGCTCCTGCATCAGGCCCACGAACTCCTCGCGGCCCACCGAGGCGATTTTCTCGAGCACCGGCTCGGGGTCGTCGTAGCGGCACTGGACGCCTTCGAGGTTGAGCACCCCGAGCGCCCCCAGGCGGGTGAGCTCGATGCACATGCCCACATCCACCACCCCGTCCATGGCGCTGGCGATGATCGGGATCTCCCGCTGGATCCCCCCCAGGCTCCAGCTGCTGTCGGTCACCTCGGGATCGACGGTGCGACCGCCCGGGACCAGAGCGATTTCATCGATGCCGTAGGCGCGGCGTACGGTCCGGGAGCGACCGAGCTGAATGTTCACCGTTGGACGGACACAGTGGGCACAAACTATCAACCGGTCCGCGACGGCCCCCGGCCCGTGCCCGTGCCCTGGATCACTCCCGGCCGCGGAAGTCGTTCCAGCGGCGGCTCCAGTCGGCGAAGACCTGGTCCCGGTCGCTCTTGCGCACCAGCCGGGTGGCGGTGAACCGGAGCGCGGCGATCAGGCCCACCAGCTCCAGCAGGCCGCCCACCAGGGGCAGGCTGTCGAGGGTGCCGATCAGGGACGCGTAGACCCGCAGCAGCAGCACCACCCCGATCAGGATCGCCAGCCCCTTGAGGGGGCCGCGGAAGCGCTGCCACTGGGCCTGCAGTTCGCCGCTGCCCAGCCAGTCCTTGATCTTCTGCAGCAGCAGATCGAATTCGCCGCCGCCCTCGCCGGCCGGCTCCGCCGAGCCCTCCAGGGGGGGCACCTCCAGGGTGGCGGTGATGCCGGGTTCCGGCTCGCTCACCGGGGTGGGCACCGGCGCCGGGATCTCGCTGTCGGCTTCGGCCAGGGGCTCGAACCCGGCACTCATCGGCTCCGGCTCTGGCTCCGGTTCCGGCTCGGGGGCCACGTGCTCCGGTTCATGGGCCACGGGTTCCGCCGCCCACGGCTGCGGCGACGGTCCGTTCTCCTGGGCCTCGGGGCTGGAGGGGGCCTCGGGGCTGGAGGGGGGCTCGGGGCTGAAGGGGGTCTCGGCCATGGCAGGCGCCGGCAGCTCACGGCGGAGCTTACGGCCGTTTTCCCCCACCGCCCCGGAGGTGTGCAGGGAGTTCAGCTGTCGAGGGGAATCAGCCCACCACGGCCGGAGAGGGGCCGGACCGGCAGGCGCAGCGGAAAGCGGTCCTCCTCGAGCCAGGTGATCAGCTCGGCGCCGATCGACTCGGCCAGCCGTGGGCTGTGGGCCGGAGCGGCGGTGACGCGGCGTCCCTCCACCTGGATCCGGCCGGACCTGAGCCGGGCATAGCTGACCGAACCGAGGCGGGGCCGCAGGCGGCGCGGAATGGAGACATCCAGCACCGGCGCCTCCAGGTCCTCGTCGCCGCAGGCGGCCTGGCGGGCGACCGCTTCGTTGATCAGGGGGATCGGAGCCGCCAGGCCCACCAGCAGGGCGGCGCCGTGGCCCTCGAAGAAGCAGGGCCGCAGCCATTCGGGCCGCAGGCCGTGCAGATCCACGCTCACCGCCGCCACCGCCCCGGGGCTGAGGGCGTGGCCGCCGGCGGAGCGCGGCACGCCGGGCTGGTGGCCGCTGCCGCTGCCCACCACCCAGCCGATGGCCCCCGCCACCAGCACCGGTGAGCCCGGCCCCAGCAGCGCCAGCCCCGGCATGGTGAGGCCGATGCTGCCGGCACCGCCGCAGCTGTGCAGGGCATTGCCGAACGGTCCCAGCACGGGGCCCCAGGGGCTGCGCAGCACCCCTTCGGCGCTGCTCACCGCCACCAGGCCGTTCTCGGTGATGCCCCGGTGCAGCAGCAGCCGGCCGGAGCCGATCCGCTCCAGATCCAGCTGGGCCTGCAGGTCCCGGCGGGGATGCAGGGCGGTGATGTCCCCGGTGGCGGCGAGGGTCAGGCTCCCGCCCCGCAGCAGCCGGTCGAGCAGGTGGGCGCCCCCCTGCCGCTGGGCTTCCCCGAGCCCACCACCGATGGGCAGCACCAGGTCGCCGCCACCGCCGCCGCTCTGGGCGCCGAGGGATTCCAGCTGGGCGTCCCGGAAGCGGATCGGCGGATCGCTGGGGCCGATATTGAGGTGCAGGCTGCCCTGATCGGTGAATTCAGCATTGGCGGCCACCACCACGTCGGTGGCCGCGTAGGCCTCCGCCAGCCCCGCCTCGGCCACCAGCCGGCGGAAGTCGGCGGCGGCCCGCACCCGCAGCACACCCTTGCGCTGGCGCTGGCGCAAGGCCGATTCACTCCGGGCCGGCAGGGTCATCGATAGAGTGGGCTGTGCCCCATACGGTCTTGCATGGCGGATCCAACCGGACCCGGTGAATCCGACGGACGGATCATCCAGACCGACCTGCGCAATGAGATGTCGCGCTCCTACCTGGAGTATGCGATGAGCGTGATCGTGGGCCGGGCCCTGCCCGATGCCCGCGACGGCCTCAAGCCGGTGCACCGGCGCATCCTGTACGCGATGTACGAGCTCGGCCTCACGAGCGACAGGCCCTACCGGAAATGTGCCCGTGTGGTGGGGGAGGTGCTCGGTAAGTACCACCCCCACGGCGACACGGCCGTCTACGACGCCCTGGTGCGCATGGCCCAGGACTTCTCGATGCGGATGCCCCTGATCGACGGGCACGGCAACTTCGGCTCGGTCGACAACGATCCGCCGGCCGCGATGCGGTACACGGAATCGCGCCTGCAGGCCCTGACCACCGACAGCCTGCTGGAGGACATCGAAGCCGAGACCGTCGACTACATCGACAACTTCGACGGCTCCCAGCAGGAACCCACCGTGATGCCGGCCAGGGTGCCGCATCTGCTGCTCAACGGCTCCTCCGGCATCGCCGTGGGGATGGCGACCAACATCCCCCCCCACAACCTCACCGAGCTGATCGACGGGCTGCTGGCCCTGATCGACGATCCGGAGATCGAGGACCGGGCCCTGATGGCGATCATCCCCGGACCCGATTTCCCCACCGGCGGCCAGATCCTCGGCCGCCGCGGCATCCGCGAGACCTACACCACCGGCCGCGGTTCGATCACCATGCGCGGCGTGGCCTCGATCGAAACGGTGGAAGCCAAGGGCCGCCCCGACCGGGATGCGGTGATCATCACCGAACTCCCCTACCAGACCAACAAGGCCTCCCTGATCGAGCGCATCGCCGAGCTGGTCAACGACAAGAAGCTCGAGGGCATCGCCGACATCCGCGACGAAAGCGATCGCGACGGCATGCGCATCGTGATCGAACTGCGCCGCGACGCCTACCCCCAGGTGGTGCTGAACAACCTGTTCAAGCTCACGCCGCTGCAGAACAACTTCAGCGCCTACATGCTGGCCCTGGTGAAGGGCGAACCGGTGCTGCTCACCCTCGGCAGGATGCTGCGGGTGTTCCTGGATTTCCGCATCGAGACGATCGAGCGGCGCACCCGTTACTTCCTGCGCAAGGCGGAGGAACGCGACCACATCCTGCAGGGTCTGCTGCTCGCCCTCGACCAGCTCGACCCGATCATCGCCCTGATCCGGGCCGCCCCCGACACCGCCACCGCCCGGGCCCAGCTGCAGGAGCGCCATGGCCTCAGCGAGATCCAGGCCGACGCCATCCTGCAGATGCAGCTGCGGCGTCTCACGGCGCTGGAGGCCGACAAGATCCGGCTCGAACACGACGACCTCGTCGCCAAGATCGCCGACTACAAGGACATCCTCGGCCGCCGGGAGCGGGTGCTGGGGCTGATCCAGGAGGAGCTCCAGGTCCTCCGCACCCGTTATGACTCCCCCCGCCGCACCGAGATCCTCGACCTTGAGGGTGGGCTGGAGGACATCGACCTGATCGCCAATGAGCGCTCGGTGGTGCTGCTCACCGAGAACGGCTACCTCAAGCGGATGCCGGTGAGCGAGTTCGAGGCCACCAGCCGCGGCACCCGCGGCAAGGCCGGCACCCGCAGCCAGGGCGAGGAGGCGGTGAAGCTGTTCATCAGCTGCAACGACCACGACGCCCTGCTGCTGTTCAGCGACCGGGGGGTGGTGTATTCCATTCCCGCCTACAGGGTGCCGATCTGCAGCCGTTCCGCCAAGGGCACGCCGATCGTGCAGCTGCTGCCGATTCCCCGCGAGGAGGCGATCACCTCCCTGCTGGCGGTGAGCGCCTTCGATGACGACGTCCAGCTGGTGATGCTCACCAGCGGCGGCTACATCAAGCGCACCCGGCTGTCGGCCTTCAGCAACATCCGCTCCAACGGCCTGATTGCCATCTCCCTCGAGGACGGTGACGCCCTGCGCTGGGTGCGGCTGGCCCTGCCCGGCGACAGCGTGCTGATCGGCTCCCTCAAGGGCATGACGATCCACTTCCGCCTCAGCGATGAGGAGCTGCGTCCCCTGGGCCGCACCGCCCGCGGCGTGCGGGCCATGAATCTGCGCCCCGGCGACGAGCTGGTGAGCATGGATGTGCTCACGGCGGAACTGGCCGACCGTGTCGCCAGCACGGCCGAGACCGGCGCCGACGAGGAGGAGGGTGACGAGGTCGCCCCCAGCGAGGGTCCCTGGGTGCTGGTGGCCAGCGCCAGCGGCCTCGGCAAGCGGGTGCCGGTGGATCAGTTCCGGCTGCAGCGCCGCGCCGGCATGGGTCTGCGGGCAATCAAGTTCCGCCGCGACGGCGATGTGCTGGTGGGCCTCAAGGTGCTCGGGGCCGGCGAGGAGCTGCTGCTGGTGAGCGAGCGGGGGGTGATCGTGCGCATGAAGGCCGACGCCATTCCCCAGCAGTCCCGGGCGGCCACCGGGGTGCGGCTGCAGAAGCTGGATGCCGGCGATCGCCTCACCGAGGTGGTGCTGGTCCCGCCGGCCGCCGAGGAGGAGGAACTGGCCGATGGGGCGGTGGTGGACGCCGTTGAGGCCACGCCGGAAGCCCCCTCAGAACCCCCCTCGGCACCACCGGCCGCTGCAGACGAGACCCCGGACACCGACGGTTGACCGGCACAGGCGGAGATCGGCGCTGGCCCGAAGGGGCCGTGGTGCAGGATGAGCCCTCACCGTACCGGCGAGATGGCGAGGGACGTGCTGGTGCTCGGCGGCGGCCCCGCCGCCCTCTGCATCGCGGCGGCCCTGGCGGACCAGGGGCTCGCCGTGGCCCTGCTGGCGCCCGACGACCCGCGCGCCCCCTGGCCCAACACCTACGGCATCTGGGGCGACGAGGTGGACGCCCTGGGCCTGGGCCATCTGCTGGAGCACCGCTGGAGCCACACGGTCAGCTACTTCGGCGCCGGTGATCCGGACCCGGAGGCGGCGGCCAACCGCCCCACGGTCTACGGCCGCGATTACGGCCTGTTCGACCGCGCCGCCCTGCAGGGGCACTGGCTGGAGGCCTGCGGGCGCGGCGGGGTGGAGCTGCTCCAGGGGCTGGCCAGCGGCTGTGACGCCTCCGGGGCGTTGAGTGCGGTGGCGCTGGCCGATGGGCGCCGGCTGCAGGTGCGGCTGGTGGTGGACGCCACCGGCCATCAGCCGCTGCTGGTGCAGCGGCCCGACCGGGGCCCGGTGGCCGGCCAGTCGGCCTACGGCGTCATCGGCCGCTTCTCGGCGCCGCCGGTGCAGCCCGATCAGTTCGTGCTGATGGACTACCGCGCCGACCACCTCAGCGAGGCGGAGCGGGCCGAGCCCCCCACCTTTCTCTATGCGATGGACCTGGGCGGCGGCCGCTTCTTCGTCGAGGAGACGTCGCTGGCCCTGGCCCCCCCGGTGCCCTTCGATGTGCTCCAGCAGCGCCTCCACCGGCGCCTGGCCCACCGCGGCGTGGTGGTGCAGGAGGTGGAGCACGAGGAGTTCTGCTTGTTTCCGATGAACCTGCCCCTGCCGGACCTGCAGCAGCCGGTGCTGGGCTTCGGCGGGGCGGCCTCGATGGTGCACCCGGCCTCCGGCTACATGGTGGGCGCCCTGCTGCGCCGGGCCCCGGCGGTGGCGGCGGCGGTGGCGGCGGCCATGGCCGATGCCGATGCCCCCTCGGCCCTGCTGGCCCGGGCGGGCTGGGGCGCCCTCTGGCCCCCGGCCCTGCGCAGCAAGCACGCCCTCTACCAGTTCGGTCTGGGCAAGCTGATGGGCTTCTCCGAGGCCGAACTGCGCCAGTTCTTCGCCAGCTTCTTCTCCCTGAGCGGCCCCCAGTGGTATGGCTTCCTGGCCAACACCCTGACGGTGCCGGAGCTGCTGGCGGCCATGCTGCGCCTGTTCGCCCTGTCCCCGTGGGCGGTGCGGGCCGGCCTGCTGCTGCCGCCGCGCCGGCCCTAGGCCGGCGGCGCCAGCCCCAGCACCTCGGCGCTCTCGCTGCGGATCCGCTGGCAGAGGTCGGCGTCGCTGCGGATTGATTCGCCGTAGGAGGGCAGGATCTGCTTGAGGGTGTCCTGCCAGCCGTCGGGCAGCTTCTCGCGGAAGCAGGAATGGAGGATTTCCAGGGCGATCGCCACGGCGGCCGACGCGCCGGGGGACGCCCCCAGCACGGCCACCAGGGATGTGTCGGCGGCGTGCACCACCTCGGTGCCGAACTGGAGCACCCCGCCGCGCCGGGCATCGGCCTTGATGATCTGCACCCGCTGGCCGGCCACGGCCAGGGTCCAGTCGGAGGGGCGGGCGGTCGGATAGAAGTCGCGCAGGGCGGCGAAGCGCTGCTCGGCGCTGGCGAACACCTGGCCGATCAGGTACTGGGTCAGGGGCAGGTTGTCCCGGGCCACCGCCAGCAGCGGCAGCAGGTTGCCGGTCCGCAGGGAGCGGGGCCAGTCGCAGAGGGAGCCGCTCTTGAGGAACTTGCTGGAGAAGCCCGCGTAGGGCCCGAACAGGATCCAGTGGCGGCCATCAACGAGGCGGGTGTCGAGGTGGGGCACCGACATCGGCGGCGAGCCGGCGGCCGCCATTCCGTAGACCTTCGCATGGTGGCGGCTGGCTACGGCGGAGTCGCCGCAGCGCAGCCAGAGGCCGCTGACGGGAAAGCCGCCGTAGCCGCGCCCTTCCGGGATCCCCGATTTCTGCAGCAGGGTGAGGGCGCCGCCGCCGGCCCCGAGAAACACGGTGCCCGAATCGATCAGCCGGGTCTCCCCGGTGGTCTGGTCCCGGGTCTCCAGGCGCCAGCCACCCTCCGGCCGCCGCCGCAGCGATTGCACCGCCGTGGAGAACCGCGCCTCAAAGGCCCCGCTGGCCCGCAGGTGATCCAGCAGCTGGCTGGTCAGGGCCCCGAAGTTCACGTCGGTGCCGTCGGCGATGTGGGTGGCGCCGATCGCCTGGGCCGGGTTCCGGCCCTCGATCAGCAGCGGTGCCCACGCCGCCACCTGGGCGTGGTCCTCGCTGTAGGCCATCCCCCGGTAGCAGTGGTGGGCCGCCATCACCCGGTGGCGCTCCCGCAGGTAGGCCCGCCGCTCTTCCCCCAGCACGAAGCTCATGTGGGGGACGCCCTGGATGAAGGCCCCGGGGGAGCCCAGGGCCCCGTCCCGCACCAGGTGGGTCCAGAACTGGCGCGACAGGTCGAAGGCTTCGTTGATGTCGAGCGCCTTGGCGAGGCTGATCGAGCCGTCCGCCGCCATCGGCGTGTAGTTGAGTTCGCAGTTCCCCGCATGGCCCGTGCCGGCGTTGTTCCAGGCGCTGGAACTCTCCTGGGCCTCCTGGGGCAGGCCCTCGACGAGCAGGAGACGCAGGTCCGGCCGCAGCTGCCGCAGCAGGGTGCCCAGGGTGGCGCCCATGATCCCCGCCCCGACCAGGGTCACATCGACGGTGGTCAGGGTCACGGGGTCTGCGGTGGGATCGGTTCGGCCAGCAGGCCGGGCGACACGGTATCCGATGGCCGTCGGCGCCTGGCAGCATGGATCCTGTTGCGCCCCCGTGCCGCGGGTGAGAGCAGTGACGCAGGCTCCCCCGGCCATCCCCGATGGCCCTGCCGCTGGCGCCGGCGACGCCCAGGCCTGCCGGCAGGAGCTGCTGGGGCTGCTGCGGGGCGGATCTCCCGGTGCTGCAGCCCCCGCCGCCGGGCGCATCGAGGTCCTGATCGAGCGGTTGGAGCGTCTGCAGCCCGCCGATCTGACGGCCCAGGCAGACCAGCTGGCGGGGGTTTGGGAGCTGCGCTGGAGCAGCAGTTCCCTGCCCTATCTGGCGGTCAGGCCCTGGCTGGAGAATCTGCAACTGCTCGACCCCGCCGGCGGCCGAGCCCTGAACCTGCTGCGGCCGGCCGGACCCCTCGGGCCCCTGGCGGGGATCGCCGTGCAGGCCAGCATCGCGATCGTCCCCGAGGCTCCCCACCAGCGGGTGTCGGTGCGGTTCGAGCGGGGCGGCTGGCTGGGGCCCAGGTTCGGAGACCAGCGGCTGGAGCTGTTCCGGCAGGTGCGGCAGAGCTTTCCCGCCTGGCTCGATGTCACCGTGCTCGATGACGAGCTGCGGGTGAGCCGCGGCCAGAACGGCACCCTGTTCGCCCTGGTGCGGCGTCAGGACCTGGCCCTGGCGGCGTTTCTGGCCTGAGGGCCCCGAGCCCCCTCACCACCGCCCCTCACCAGCCCCCGTCGTCGTCCCCGTCCTCGGCCGGCTCGGGCGGCCAGGCCAGGTGCACCGCCACCGGCGCATGGTCGCTGGGCTGCGCGTTGCCGCGCACCCCCTTGTGGATCACGCAGCCCGTTGCGCAGGCCAGCAGCTCCTCGGAGAGATAGATGTGGTCGATGCGCCAGCCCCTGTCCATGTCCCAGGCGCCGGTGCGGTAGTCCCACCAGCTCCAGTGGCCGGCGTCCGGTTCGAAGACGCGGAACACGTCCTCCAGGCGATCGCCCAGGGCGTCCCTCAGGGCCTGGCGCTCCGGATCGCTGGCCATGATCCCGCCGCTGAGGCGTTCCGGGTCGTGGATATCGCGGCCCTCCAGGGCGATGTTGAAGTCCCCCACCATCGCCAGGGGTTCCCCTTCGGCGTCCTGGGCCTCCAGGTAGCGCCGCAGACACCCCAGCCACGCCAGCTTGTAGGGGTACTTGTCCGACGTCAGGGCCGAGCCATTGGGCACGTAGAGGTTGAGCACCCGCACCCCTTCGATCCAGGCACTGATCACCCGTTTCTGTTCGCCCAGCTCCTCGGCCGCCGGATCGTCCGGCAGCAGGGCGGCGAAGCCCACCCGCACGTCCTCGATCGGCAGCCGGCTGAGGATGGCCATGCCGTTGTAGGCCTTCTGGCCGCTGATCACGGCCCGGTAGCCCAGGGCCTCGAAGGCCGCGTGGGGGAACAGCTCGTCCGCCACCTTGGTTTCCTGCAGGCAGAGCACGTCGGGCGCTTCGGCCTGGAGCCAGGCGCACACCTGATCGAGCCGGGTGCGCACCGAGTTGACGTTCCAGGTGGCGATCCGCAGGGCCATGGCGACAGAACGGGGAACCGGCTGAGGGCCCTTATCATGAAGGCCTTGGTGATTCGACCCTCCGCCGGCAGGAGCCATGAACCGTTCGTTTTCTCTGCAGGCCTGCGCGGCCGGCGTCGGGGCCCTCGCCCTGCTGATGGCCGGTGAGGCCCGGGCCCAGCAGGCCGGCTACGGCCAGACCCTCGGTACCAGCATCCAGGAGCGTCAGCTCTACGACTACGGGCCGAGCAAATCGGGATCCGGCAGCGGTTCGATCCTCGACAGCACCAACCCGCTCGACCTGATGAACAAGCTGAAGCGCAGCACCGCCCTGGACGACGCCACGCCCCCCAGCTCCGCCATCGATCAGGCCCTCAGGGAGTTTGACGCGAAGACGCCGAAGCCGGCGCCGGCGGGGTCGGCCGGGCAGCTGAAGGGGATCTGAGCGGCTCGAGGCCCCAGCTGGCCGCCAGTTTGTCGAGCCTCGGATCCGGCTTGTCGGGATCGGGGCTGCGCAGTCGTGCCTGGGCCAGGGCCTCCTGGGCTCCCTTGGTGTCGCCCCGGTCGTGGCGCAGCATGGCCAGACCCAGCAGGGGGCGCTGGTCCTGGGGGAACAGGTTGGCCAGCTGCAGGTAGGTGGCCGCCGCCGTTGTCGCCTGGCCACGTTTGAGCTGCAGTTCCGCCAGCAGCAGGCCGATGCCGAGGGCCTCCGGCCTCACGTCAGGTTTGATCGCCATCCCGTAGGCCGCCTTGACGCGGGCCTCCGCGGCGGCGCCACGCCCCTGTTCCAGGTTCAGCAGGCTGAGCAGCTGCAGTGCCTCCACCTGGGTGGGACGCAGGTTGAGGATCTGACGCAGTTCCCGTTCGGCGCCGCTGCTGTCGCCCTGGTCGCGGCGCAGCTCGGCCAGCATCAGCCGCAGGGACCATCGCTCGGGCTCCCGGTCGGCCATCGGCTCGAGCAGGCCGACGGCCTCCCCCTTGCGATCGAGGGCGACGAGCAGTTCCAGCAGCCGCTGACGGTCGGCCGGGGTGGCCTCATCGGCGTCGAGCCGCAGCCGCAGGCGGGTGGCCTCCTTGGTGAGCAGCGTCCGCTTCGGATCGGCGCTGGCCTGGGTGGCCGACTGGCGGTGACCCAGCCACCAGCCTCCCCCGAGGGCCAGGATCCCGACCAGGCTGACGGCCAGCAGCGACCAGAGGCCGCTCAGGCTTCGGTTCGGGGAGGGCATCCGTTGACGGTGTGGGCTCGGTGTCGCGACCGAGTCTGGCCTGGGCATCGCGCTTCCGCTGCTGCTTACATTGACCCGGGCCAGTCCAGGTACCGCCACGGGGTTTTTCCTTCCACCATGCGCCAGCATCCCATTTCCCCGGTCACCGAGCCGCTCCAGTACCGGGCCATCGGAGTGGTGCGCGGGTCCTATGTGCCGGCCGATCCGGCCCAGCTCACCAGGGGCGTGATCCGCACCGCCGAGGGCACCGAGATCGAAGCGGTGGTGCTCGGCCGCCTGCTCACCCTGATGCGCCGCCATCTCGACCTGGAGACCCCCCATCTGTGGGTCGTCTACCCCCGCTCGCGGGAGGAGAACCAGCTCCACCTGCAGATGGTGGGGGTGTGGGAGCCCAGCACCCTCTCGACGCCAGGGGCCGAAGCCGCTGAGCCCGCCGCAGAGGCGCCCGCTGCCGCCGACCAGCTCCCCGAGGGCGACGACTACTTCTCGATCCGCGGCGAGCTGATCTTCACCCGCCCCGAGACCGGCGATCTGGTGATCAAGGTGCGGCAGCAGCCCCGCCCCGACGGCAACCGTCCGGTGCCGTTCAAGCTCCAGCTGCGCGGTGAGATTCCCCTGGAGCACCTGCGCCATTTCGTCTCCCTCGACCTGCGGCGCCAGGGTCAGCAGCTCGCCGTCGAGCGTTTCGAGGTGATCGGCCCGGTGGCCCAGCGGGGCAACCGCGGTGGGCGGGGGGCCCGCCGACCCGGCGCTGACAAGGGCGGCCCGGCCAAGCCCAAGGGACATGACCGGGCCGTGACCCGCCAGGGCCGCTGAGATGACCAGCGGTGCCTTCACGGCCGGGGTCGTGGTGCTGCTGCTCAGTCTTGCCGCCGTGGTCGGTCCGCTGGTCGGGCTCTCCCCCTGGTGGGTCACCCTGCTGGTGGCCCTGGGCCTGGGCTCGCTCACCGTGGACGCGGCCCGCTTCGGCGGCCGGGGCGGCCACCTGCTGGCCGAAGCCCTGCCCGGCGGCGCGTGGCGCCTGCGCCGCATCGCCGTGCACGAGGCCGGCCATGCCCTGGCGGCGGACAGCGACGGCCTGGCGGTCCGGCGGGTGCTGGTGGGCAGCCTGGCCTGTCTGCGGGCCGGCGTCGACAGCGGCGGCTGCACCGAATTCGCCCTGCCCGAGAGCGTGAAGCTCTCCGCCGAGGACCTGCGCCGCTGGAGCCGGGTGCTGCAGGCCGGCATGGTGGCCGAGACCCTGGTCTACGGCGACAGCGTCGGCGGCGACGACGACCGGGCCCTGCTGGGCCGGCTCTGGGGCCTCTCCGGTTTCGATGTCGAGATGGCCCGGCTGGAGCAGCGCCGGGCCCGCCGTGAGGTGGAGCAGGCCCTGCGGGCGCGCCGCGCCGAGATCGAAGCCGAGGCCGATCGGCTCCTGGCGGCGGCCCCCCGGTTCGGACGCCGGTCCCCTTCATGACCCTGGCCCTGCTGGATTGCCCCACCGGTCTGGCCGGCAACATGTTGCTGGCGGCCCTGCTGGACCTCGGCCTTCCCCCGGAGGTGATCGCGGCCCCCCTGGCCGCCCTGGGGCTGGAGGGCCGCTACCGGCTGCGGATCGAGGAGCGGCGCAGCGCCGGGCTGCGGGGACTGCACCTGGACGTGGAGTCGCTGGAGCCCCAGCCGCACCATCGGCCCTGGGGGGCGTTGCGCGGGCAGCTCCAGAGCGCTCCCCTGGAGCCGGCGCTGCAGGAGAGGGTGCTGGCGGTGTTCGGGCTACTGGCGGACGCGGAGGCGGCGGTCCACGGCCACGCCGCCGAGGCTGTGGAGTTCCACGAGGTGGGGGCGATCGATGCCCTGGTGGACATCGTCGGCGTCTGCGCCGGGCTGCTCCATCTGGGGGTTGAGCAGCTCGTCTGTGGCGTGCCGCCGGCGGGCCACGGCCGTGTCGTCACCGCCCACGGGGCCCTGCCCCTGCCCGCCCCGGCGGTGCTGGAGATCGCCCGCTCCCGGGGGCTGCCGCTGGGCTCCAGTGAGGGCTTCCCCGCCGGCGAGCTCACCACCCCCACCGGGATGGCCCTGGCGGCCTGCTGGGCCGACCGGTTCGGCCCTTCCCCCGCGGCCCTGCCGCTGCGGGTGGGGGTGGGTCTGGGCAGCCGCGAGCTGGATCGGGCCAACCTGCTCCGGCTCACCCTGGCCCGTCCCCTGGCGGAGGCTGGTGCGGTGGGCGGCAGCGAGGGGGGCGAGCTGCGCGAAGCCCTGCTGCAGCAGCAGGCCCAGATCGACGACGCCACGGCCGAGGACCTGGCCTTCCTGGCCGAGGCCCTGCGCCGGGACGGGGCGCTGGAGGTGTTCAGCCAGCCGGTGGCGATGAAGAAGGGACGCACCGGCACCCTGATGACGGCGCTGATGCCCCCGGAGCTGGGGCCCCGGCTGCGCCGGGTGTGGTGGCGCCACGGCACGACGCTGGGGGTGCGGGAGCAGCTGCAGGACCGCTGGATCCTGCCGCGACAGAGCGAGACGCTGGCCACCCGGCTGGGGCCGGTGCGGATCAAGTGGGCCACCCTCCCCGACGGCCGCCGGCGGGCCAAGGCGGAGCACGCCGACCTCGTGGAGCTGGCCGCACGCCTGGGACGCTCGATCGAGGAGGTGCGCGACGAGGTGCGCCGGGCCCTGCCCGCCGACGGGGGAGCCCCATGAGCGCCTGGTCCCGCCACCTGCTGGCCCTGCTCCAACGCCTGGGGACCGGCCTCGGGGCCCTGCGGCGCCGGCTGCCGTCGCCTCCCACGCTGCCGGCCCTGCCCGGCGGCCTGCGCCCCTGGATCACCCTGGGCAGCATCGGCTTCGTGATGGCGGCCCTGCTCAGCCACGGTCGCCAGCTGGTGCAGCTGCGGCTCGATGGCCAGGGCTGGCTGTGGTTGCTCCTGGGCGTCGGCGTGAGCCTGCTCAGCCTGGTGGTCAACGGCCTGGCCTGGGGCGTGGTGCTGCGCTGGCTGGGCCTGCGCCCCGACTGGGCCGCGGTGGTGGAACTGCACGTGGCCACCAACCTGCGCAAGTTCCTGCCCGGGGGCATCTGGCACCTGGCCTCGCGGGTCCAGCGGCTGCGCAGCGAGGACACGCCCCTGGCCGCGCCGGTCGGCACAACCATGGCGCTGGTGGCGGTGCTGCTGGATCCCCTGGTGGCGGCGGTGGCGGCCCTGGCGCTGGTGCCCCTCGGCGGCTGGCAGGGCGGGCTGGGCCTGGTCTGTCTGCTGCCCCTGGCCCTGTTGCTGCCCCGCTGGCTCGACCCCCTGCTGCTGCGGCTGGAGCGGCGCCGGGCCCGGGACCTCGGCCTGGAGGAGGAGCTCAGGCAGGAGACGCCGCTGGAGCGGTCGACCGTGCTGCGGGGTTATCCCTGGCCGCCCCTGCTGGCGGAGATGGCCTTCGTGCTGCTGCGCTTCGCCGGCTTCTGCTGCTGCATCCAGGCCTTCGACCTGCCGCTGGCGAACGATGCCACCGTCTGGCTGGCGGGATTCGCCCTCGCCTGGACCGCCGGACTGGTGGTGCCGGGGGCGCCGGGGGGCCTGGGGGTGTTCGAGGCGGTGCTGCTGTTGCGGATGGGGGTGGCCCTGCCGGAGGCGCCGCTGCTGGCGGTGGCCCTCAGCTACCGCCTGATCGTCACGCTCACTGATCTGCTGGGGGCCGCCCTGGTCAGCCTGGACGGCAGCCTGGCCCGGGGGGCGTCGTCCGGGCCCCCGACGTCGGCCAGCACACCAACCTCCGACACCCCTTCTCAATAGGCTCTAGTGTTGCGAAGGTCTGGGATCGCGTGGTGAACACTCCCCCCACCGGTCTGGCCCAGCCCCGCAGTCTGCGCACCACCCTGAACGACCGGGGCCAGCGGCTCACGCCCCAGCGTCAGCGGGTGCTGGATCTGTTCGAGCGGATCGGCGAGGGCAGCCACCTCAGCGCCGAGGAGGTGCACCTGCGCCTGGTGCGCAGCCAGGAGCGGGTGTCGCTGGCCACCGTCTACCGCACCCTGCGGCTGCTGAGCTCCATGGGGCTGCTTCAGGAGCTGGAGCTGCCGGAGGGGGGGCGGCGCTTCGAGCTGGCCGGTGACGCCCACCGCGACCATCACCATCTGGTGTGTGTGCGCTGCGGCCGCACCGAGGAGTTCGAGAGCGGTGCCGTGCTGGCGGCCGGCGAGGCGGCGGCCGGGGCCTTCGGCTTCCGGCTGCTGGAGTGCGTCCTCAATGTCCGGGCCCTCTGTCCGGCCTGCGCGGCTGAGGAGCAGGGCTGAGGGGTGCGCCGGCGCCGAGCAGCGGCAGTTGCAGCTGCTGATCGGCCCAGTGGGCCGCCAGGGCCGCCAGCAGGCTGGACCGGTCGCCACGGATGCGGAGCATGGGGTGGAAGGGGGAGAGGTCGGCCCCCAGGCTGGGGCGCGTCCCCCGGGCCGGCGCGATCCATGGCACGGCTCCAGGCAGCGGATGGCACCAGTGGATGAATCCGGCGGGAGGTGGGCAGCTCCTGAAGACCCGTGGCAGGGACCCGTCGAGCCCCCTAGACAGAGGGGGTGCCAGGAGAGGGAGATGCAAGTTCCCGTCGTCCCGGGCACGACTGCCGCTGCCGCCTTGATCGAACCCCACCCATCCACGGGAGATGGGGGCTTTCCTGTAGCCACGGCGCCCTGGCCATGAACCGCACCGGCCCCCCGGACCCCCTTCCCGTCCACCAGCTCCTGCTCTCCCTGCTGGCGACGGAAGCTCCTGTCGCGTGTTGGTACGAGCGGGTGCTGCCGTTCAGCGGCACCCTGCCCCAGCTCACCAGCCGCTGGAGGCATCGGCGCGCCGTCGTTGCCGTGGTGGCGGCCTTTCGCAGCCTGGGCCAGGTGATCTTCATCAACAATCCCCTCAGTGGCCTGCTGCTGCTGCTGGCTCTGCTGCTGCAGTCCCCGTCGGTGGCGCTGTTCGCCAGCTTCGGAATCGCGGCGGCCCACCTGGCCGCCAAGGCCCTCGGCAGCTCCTGGGACGACCGCCACAACGGCATCTACGGCTTCAACGGAGCCCTGGTGGGCAGTGCCATCGGCACCTTCGCCGATCTGGGTCCTCCCGGAGCTTTTCTGCTCTGGACGCTGGCGGCCCTGGGGAGTGGGGCGCTGAGTTCCGTGCTGGTCCACGGCCCGGGCCGTCGTCTGCATGCCGCCACCGGCCTGCCGCCGATGACGCTGCCCTTCTGTCTGGTGACCTGGGGGTTGCTGGCGCTGGTCACCCTGGCGGACGTGCCGCCGCTGCAGCTCCACAGTCCCGCGATGGTGCCACCGGCGGGTTCGGCCCTGCAGGCCTTTCTGCTGGCCCTGCCGCGGGGCTTCGGTCAGGTCTTCTTCTGTGGTGATCTGGCCAGTGGCTGGTTGGTGCTGGCGGCCACGGCCGTCGCCAGTCCGATGGCGGCAGGGGTGGGTCTGATGGGGGCGGCGATCGGGGCGTTGGCGGGCCTGGCCAGCGGTGCCGCCGGCGCCGTCGGCATGGGCCTCTGGAGCTACGACGGCGTTCTCAGCGCCATTGCCATCGGTGGCATCTTCCATGCTCCCACCAGGCGCAGCCTGGGGGTGGCGGCCCTGGCGGCCCTCGCCGCCAGCCTGCTCACCCAGCCAATGGAGCGGCTGATGCCGCTCGGATTGCCGGCGCTCACGCTGTCCTTCATCGTCGCCACCCTGGCCACCCTGCTTGTGGTGCGCCGGGCCCTGCCCACCGTTGTGCCGGTGGCGCTGCACGCGATCCTCACGCCGGAGGAGCATCTGCAGCGCTATCTGGTGACCCGGCGGCTGCTGAACGATTACCGCTCCCGTCTGCGCGGGGCCGTGGGCGGAGGCGCCTGGACCAGCCTGGCCCCGTCGGCGGATCCGGCGCTGCTGGGGAGGTTCGTGGAGCTGTTCGAGCGCCTCGACCGCGACGATGACGGCCAGCTGAGCCTGTCGGAGCTGGTCGACGGAATCGAACAGGTCCCCAGCGACCCTGACCAGGGCCCCGGCGACCCTGACCAGGGCCCCAGCGACCCTGCGGCGGCCCTGGCCAGGGTGCTGGCGGCCATGGATCTCGATGGCGACGGGGTGGTGGACAGGGCCGAGTTCATCGAGGTGATGCTGCGCCTGCGCCGGCTCTGGGACGGACAGGAGCGGCTGAAGCGCTACCTGATCCCCGTCGATGCGGATGGCGATGACCGGCTCGACCCTGGCGAGATGGACCGGCTGCTGAGCAGCATCGGCCAGCCACCACTCAATCGGCTGGAGCAGCGGGCGGTGTTCGGGCCTGAGCGTTCCGGGCTGACCTGGCACGCCTTCTTCGATCGGTTGCTGCTCACCTGAGGGCCTGGGGGCCGCCGCTGCGGCAGAGCGGCTTCGCAATCACCAGCTGCTATTGAGAATCGCTTGCAAAAGTGCCCGTGGGTCCTCTAGGTTGAGAGCCATTCGCAATAAGGCCCCTCCCTTCGCC